>JBFMFL010000193.1:0-13402 GCA_040752145.1 Gemmatimonadota bacterium | reverse complement strand
TCCTCCTGACCCGGAGCGGTCCAGTGGTCGTGGGGCCCACGCGGGGGCGTCGCCGCGGGTGGGCCCCTCCCTGTTAGGTACGTGCTTCCGCGACCATGCGGGGCGGGGCTTTACGGCGCCATATGACACACCATGGCGGATAGTTACGGTCCAAAACACATCCGCCCTTGCGTTTCCGTGAACGGCGCCGCACTTTGTTTTCCTCCGCAGTACCTCCCCCCTTTTCCCAGATCCGGAGACGTCCATGAACGACAACAGCCACGAGCACAAGACCGTAGCCAAGGACGGTTACGAGATCACCTTCCATCCCGCCTTCTCCAGCCGCTGCGCCATCCAGAGCAACGGATCGGGCCAGGAGACGGAGCTCTACAAGCAGCAGGGCAAGCACGTCTTCAAGAACGGGGCGAGCCACCCCAAGAAGCACGTCTTCAAGATCAAGGGCGGGCAGCACAACCGCGACCTGGAGCTGGAGATCAAGGATCCCAAGCACCACGTGGCCCGCATCACCGTGGAGTTCTACGCCGACGGCCACGAGCCCGGCTGGGGCGACGCCCGCCTCTCCGAGCCGGTGGAGATCGTGACGTTCGACAACAACAGCGGTACGTGCCCGCCCGACTGCGACGGTCCTCCGACCAACGGGGGGTGAGCAGGCCCCCGTACCGGGGGTAGCGATATGACGACGCTCCTGCTTCAGTGCCTGATGGCAATCCTCACGGTGGTGTTCGGAGTCATGGCTCTGAGCACCGCTCGCCGCATCCCGGGTTCACCGGAGTTGCACCAGGCGGCGTGGTGGCTCACCGGCACGGTATTCACCATCCTGGGCATCAGCACGGTGTTGCAGCTGTGCGTCGCCGCGCCGTGGGCGTACTTCGCGGGCAAGGGCACGCCCGTGTTCGACGCATACCTGCGCCTGAGCCCCATCGGCAACCACAGCCGTGGCTTTCTCGTGGTGGCGTACGGCGCGATGCTGGCCGGGATCGGCCGCCTCGCGCCGGCGCGCCGGCCCCCGTTCAGGACCGCCGTCGTGCTGGCGAGCTTCGCGGCCATGATCGTGGGCGCCTGGGTGGGATGGAAGGAGGGGTCCCTGGTCCGGTCCACGCACTACACCGCCACGGCCATCTACGATTCCACTGAGCTGATCTTCCTGCTCGCGGGGCTGTTCATCGGTGTGGTCTGGAACACGACCGACCGTCTGCTGTGGATCGCGGTGGTGATCTTCACCGTCCACGAGCTGTTCGACGTGGTGTGGTACTCGGCGCTCGCCTGGTCCGACGTGCCCAACGCATGGCGGCCGCCGACCAAGTACATCCACCTGTACGCTTCCGTGGCCTACCTGCTGATGATCTTCCTGGCGAATCGCCGCATGCGGCTCGCGCGGAAGGGGGTGCGGGTCCCCGGCCTCCTGGAGTTCCCGCAGCGGGCGGCCGGCTCCATGATCGGGTGAGCGAGCCCCGCCGGTCCCGCCCCCGCGGCGGCCGGCCGTCGCGGGGGCGAGAAAGGCGCCCTCACCGGGATCTCCCGGTGGGGGCGCCTTTCGCAGGCCCTCACCCGGCTCGCTTGAGGCTCGCCACCCTCTCCCAATCCTGGGAGAGGGGGCAACTGCTGGATGTGGAGGCTGCGTCGGCAGTCGCGTGAGGGATGTCGGCCCGTCAGGGGCGAGACCCGGCGGCAGTTTGCCGGGGCTCGACTCCGTTGCAGACAGTCGTACCGTCTGCTACGGAGCCGCAGCCCGACCCCGGCGCCAGCCGGGGGCACGCCCGAACCCCGCCGTCAAAAAGCAGTTCGACCTACTGGACGGTGCAGGACAGCCGCGCCATCACCGCGGGATCGCCCTTGCCCGGCGACTCGCTGGTCAGGAACACCGTCCCGTCGTCGCGGATCTCCACCGCCTCGCCCTGCGGCTCGGCCAGCGGCGCCAGGTCCACGCGGTCCGCCGCGGGCACGTCGCCGGAGAGCAGGTCCGCGGTGCCGAACACGTACAGCCCGGTGTAGGTGCGCACCGCCACGCGGCGCCCGTCGGGGGTGGCCGCGGCGCCGGTGACCTGGTTGATCCGCCCCGGCTCGGTGCTGCTCAGCCCCGAGACGCGCTGGAGCGTCGCCGTGGCGCCCGGCCGCCGCAGCGGGGGGGCGCGGAACAGCTCCACCGGGTTCTGGCGGCCCTTGGTGACCAGGTACAGCGTCCCGTCGGGGAGCACGAACATCGCCTCGGAGTCCCGGGAGCCCCCCGGGTAGCGCAGCTTGAAGAGCTCGGCGGGGGCGGTGGCCGCGGCGCCGGGGAGGGGCTCGGGGACGCGGTACACCTCCACGTCCCTGCGGTTGCCCGCGTTGTCGCCGGTGTCGCCGATGTACAGGCAGCTCCCGGCGGGGCAGGGGCCCGCGGCGATGTCCTCCCAGTCCTTGTTCTCGGCGCCGGTCACCCGCACGGTGCCCAGCAGCCGCCCGCCCGCGTCCACGGCGTACAGCACCGGGTCGCCGCCGGAGTCGTTGTGCGTCCAGAACACCCCGGGGCGGAGGCGGCTCTCCGCCAGCCCGCTGCTCTCCGCCACCTCGTCCGGGAGCGGCACGGAGCGCTCCACCACCTGGCAGGCGGCGGCCGCGGCGGAGGCGCCGGGCACGTCGCCGGGGGCGCAGGCCGCGGCCGCCGCGGCGAGCAGGGCGGCCCCGGGCCGCAGGGGGATTCGCTTGGGGACCTTCATGTCAGGTAGCGGGCCGGCGGCCCGCGCTCGGGTCTGCGGCGGCCTGGGGGGGCGCCTCGGGACGGCGGTAGTACGAGCCGTCGGAGCCCAGCTCCCAGGCGTCGGGGTGGGCCAGCTGCTCCTCCAGGATGGCGTCCAGCACGGCCCGGTGCGCGGGGTCCGCCACGGGGGCGACCACCTCCACCCGGGTGGCCAGGTTGCGGGTGCGCCAGTCGGCCGAGCCGATGTAGTACTCCGGGTCGCCCGCGTTTTGGAACCGGAAGATGCGCGCGTGCTCCAGGAAGCGGCCCAGGATGCTCAGCACCCGGATGTTCTCGCTGTAGCCGGGGACGCCGGGGCGCAGGCAGCAGATGCCGCGCACGATCAGCTCGACCCGGACCCCGGCGCGCGAGGCCCGGTACAGCGCGCCGATCATCTCGCGGTCGGCCAGGCCGTTGATCTTGACGCGGATGTGGCCGCCGCGGCCGTAGCGGGCGTGCTCCGCCTCGCGCGCGATCATCTCCAGGAAGCGCTCCCTCATGTTGAAGGGCGCCACCAGCAGGGTGCGGAAGCGGGGCTCCCGCTCCTCGCCGGCCAGCAGGGCGAACAGGTGCGCCGCGTCGGCCCCCGGCGCCGGGTCGGCGGTGAGCAGCCCCAGGTCGGTGTAGGCGGCGGCGGTGGCGGCGTTCAGGTTCCCCGTGCCGATGTACACGTAGCGGCGCGTGCCGGCGCCCTCGCGGCGGGTCACCAGCGCCACCTTGGCGTGGATCTTCTGCCCGGGGACGCCGTAGATCACCCGGATCCCGGAGGCCTGCAGGTAGTGGGCCCACTCCACGTTGCGCTGCTCGTCGAAGCGCGCGGTGAGCTCCACCAGCGCCACCACCTCCTTGCCGCGGTCGCTGGCCCGCCGCAGCGCCTCCACGATGCGCGACGAGCGGTTGGTGCGGTACAGCGCCAGGTGGATGGACACCACCTCCGGGTCGTCGGCGGCCTCCAGGAGGAAGCGCTCCACCGTCCCCTCGAAGCTGTCGTAGGGGAAGTGGACCAGCACCTCGCGCTCCCACAGCGCCGCCAGCACGGAGCCGGCGCCCTGCAGCGGGTCGCGGCCGCGGAAGGCCGGGTAGCGCAGCTCCGGGTAGGGGAGCCCGGCCACCTCGCGCAGCGCCCGCAGGTCGATCAGCCCGTCCACCTCGTCCACGTCGTCGTCGTCCAGCGCGGCGGGCTGGTCGCGGGCCTCGTAGCGCAGCTCGCGCAGCAGCAGCCGGCGGATCTCCGGCGCCATCCCGCTCTCCACCTCCAGTCTCACCACCGGGCGGAAGGGGCGCTTCGCCAGCTCCTCCTCCACCGTCCTCAGCAGGTCCTCCACCCGGCCGCCCCTGGGCACGTGCAGCTCGGCGCTGCGGGTGACCCGGAAGAGGCAGGCGTGCACCACCTCGGCCCCGGGGTACACCTCGCGCAGGTGGGTCCTCACCACCTCCTCCAGCGGCAGCAGGCGGTCGCCGCCGGGGAGCGGGACCAGCCGCGGCAGCTCGCCGGGGAGGGCCAGCACGGACAGGCGGTTCTCGCCGTCGTGCGGGTCGCGCGCCAGCACGGCCAGCGCGGGGCGCAGGTTGCGGATGTGGGGGAAGGGGTGCCCGGGGCCCGCGGCCAGCGGCAGGAGGAGCGGGTGAACCTTTTCGCGGTACCAGCCGCGCAGGTAGGCGTGCTCCTCCTCGGTGAGCTCGGCCGTGGACACCAGGTGGATGCCGTGCTCGGCCAGCTCCGGGAAGAGGCGGTCGTGCAGCAACTCGTAGGCGCGGCGGGCCAGGTCGCCGGCGCGGGCGCGCATGGCGTCCAGCTGCTCGCGCGGGGAGGCGCCGTCCATGGTGCGCTTGGCGCTCCCCGCGGCCACCTGCTGCTTGAAGCCGGCCACCCGCACGCGGAAGAACTCGTCCAGGTTGGCGCCGAAGATGGACACGAACCTCACCCGCTCCAGCAGCGGGGTGCGCGGGTCCCCGGCCAGCACCAGCACGCGCCGGTTGAAGGCCAGCGTGCTCAGCTCCATGTTGAGCAGCGCGCCGGCGGGGATCTCGGCCGCGCCGTCGCCGTCGTCGCCCTCGGGGATCTCGCTGGCGGGGGTCATGGCCGGCACGCCGCCGGCCGCCCCCGCTCCGGGGCGGAGCGCGGTGGTGGCGCCCACGTCGCCGCGCGGGGGGCGCGCCGGGCGCGACCCCTGCCCGGCGAGCAGCACCAGCGCCCGCCCGGGGAGCTCCTCGGCGGTGGGGCGCAGCCCGTAGGCGCCGGCCAGCTCGCCGGCCACGCCGTCGGAGTCCGGGAGGGCGCCGTCGGGGACGCGCAGCACCACGCCGAACAGCTCGGCGGTGGCGCGGCCGCTGCGCGCCACGGTGGCGTCGCACGCCAGCGTGGCCCCGCCCTTTCCCTTGCCGCCGCCCTCCACGGGGCGCAGGCGACGGGTGGTCTCCAGCTCCAGCCGGGGGATCAGGCGCGCGGGGTCGATGGCGGCGCGCAGCAGGCGCGCCGGCTCGGTGTCGCCGGCGAAGGCCTCCTGCGGGTCGGAGGCCTCCAGCTCGGCGGCGGCGCGCTTGGGCGCGGCCTCGCCGGCGGGGTCGCGGGCCTCCACCGCCAGGGTGCTCCCCCCGTCGGCGCGGATCAGCAGGCACACGCGGATCCCGCGCCGCTCCAGCTCCCCGGCCGGGGTGTCGAAGAAGACCTCGCGGAACAGGTCGATGCGCGGCGGGCCGCAGGGGACCCCGGCGGGGGCGGGGTCGGAGGCGATCCGGTCCAGCACCTCCCGCGTGGGGGCCTCGAAGCAGAGGACGCGCTGGGTGGCCATCGACTGCGTCGGCGCGCTCAGAAGGGGAACCCCAGGCGGAAGTACAGCTCGTCGTTCTCGCCGCGGGCGTAGAGCACGCTGGCCACCGCCCTGCGCTGCAGGAAGGCGAACCAGAGCCCGCCGCCCAGCGAGGTGTGCCACCGGTCGGAGTCCTCCCCGTCCACGAACACCCGCCCGGCGTCGGCCAGCGCGGTCACGCCCAGGTCGCCGCGCACCCCCAGGTTGGCGGGGAAGAGCGGGGCGCGCAGCTCGGCGTTGCCGTACACGGCGGCGTCGCCCGCGAAGCGCTGGTGCGAGTAGCCGCGCAGCGTGCGCGACCCGCCCACGAACGCCGCCTCCTGGAAGGGGAAGTCGCCCAGGGCGCGCACCCCGCCGGCGCGCAGCGCCAGCGTGGGGCCGCGCTCGCCGGGGAGCGACAGGTAGCCGCTCCCCTCGGCGTGCGCCCGCCCGAAGGGGCCGTCCAGGTCCCACGCGAAGGGGAAGGCGCTCCCGCCGGCCACCAGGCGGAAGCCGCTGCGCGGGAAGCTCTCGGAGTCGCGCCGGTCCAGCTCGGCCTCGGCCTGGGCACCCACCTCGCCGAAGGGGTCGGCGCCGCGCGGGCGGAAGGCGGCCACCGGCGTCCCGTCCTCCACCTCGGCGTCGTACCAGCGGAGCACCGGCCCGTAGGAGAGCCGCGTCCGCTCCCCCAGGAAGCGGTGCCACAGCGGCTCCACCGCCGCCTGCGTGTGCCACACCTTGTAGTGGTCGCCGTCGCCCCCGCGGGGGGTCTCGTTGCCGAAGCCGTGGAAGCGGGTCACTTCCATGTCGGAGAGCCGCGCCGTGATGCCGAGGAAGTCCGGCGAGGCCACCTTGCGGAAGTCGGCGGCGTACTCGGCGCCCCAGCGGTTCTCGAAGGGCGCGTAGAGCACGTCCAGCGACCAGCGGGTGGCGTGCGGGTGGCGGCGGAAGCCGTACCGCGTGCCCCCCGGCCCGCCCCCGATCACCGGCCCCACGTTGGACTTCCACCCCACCCGCGGGGAAAAGAGCGAGCCGCCGCCACCCCAGGTGCGGGGCGGGTCGGTCAGGTTGCCGCGGGTGTGCTCGGGCTCGTCGTAGGGGCGCTCGTCCACCCGGGTCCCCGCCCCCCGGACGAAGCGGTTGTCGCCGCGCGAGTCGTAGAAGGCGGTGCGGGTCCCCGCGGTGCGGCCGCGGTCCTCGAACACGTCGTCGCCCCCGCCGCCGATCACCCGCACCAGGATGCTCCGCCCGGCCGTGCCGCGCACCACGCTGCGGTCGTCGCCGCCGTGCATGTCGATGCGCACCTCGCGCGTCTCCTCCGGCACGTAGCGGCGGCGGAAGTGCGGCTGCCGCGCCACCACGCCGTCCTCGACCAGAAAGATCCTCACGTCGATGCTGCCGTCGGGGAAGCGCTCCACCTCCAGCAGCTCGTCCTCGTCGGTGCCGTGCACCTCGGGCTCGGTGTTGACCTGCGTGTAGAAGCGCGCCGCCACGTCGCGCAGCCGGTCGCGGCGCCCGCGCAGCGCCTGCCCCACCTCGTCCGCGCTCAGCCGGTAGTACTCCGGGGGCATGCGCCGCAGCGCCTGCTCGATCACCGCGTCGGAGAGGCGCGCCTGCAGGGCGGCGGCCACCGAGTCCCACGCCGGGCGGGGGAGGTCCGCCAGGAGGCGCCGGTCCAGGTACTGGGCGTTGATGGTGAGCCCGTACAGCGTCCTCGGGTAGCGGGGCCCGTAGAGCACCGCCTTGGGGTAGATGCCGTTGGCCGCCCGCACCAGGGCCCCGTCGTAGTCCACGAACACGTAGTCGCGGTCGCGGGGGATGGCCCGCCACAGCTTGACGCCGTCCCGGTCGAAGCGGGCCCACTGGTACTGGTCCTCGTGCCGGTCCCAGTCGCCGAAGAGCAGGTCCATCAGCCGCCCGGCCAGGTAGTCGCGCGAGTCCAGCCGGTGGTCGGGGCCGGACTCCAGGTCGTCGAAGAAGTTCTCGGTCTTCTTGATCTTGTCGGCGCCGCCCCACGCGGGGGCGGTCCACACCGCGTCGGGCCCCTCCTCCTGCTCCTCCTGGGGCTGCTCCTGCCCCTCGCCGGCCTTCTCCCCGCCCCCGGCCAGCTCCACCACCCCGCCCCGGTCCACTTCCGCGTCGTCGTCGGCCGCCGCGTCGTCGCGGTCGCCCTCCTCCTCCTCCGGCTCGTTGGGGCGCACCTCCAGCCACCCCAGCATCCCCGCGAACTGCCCGCGGAAGCGGCCCAGCGCCGGGTCGTCCGGCATCACCATGAGCTGCGGCGACACGTGCAGGATCCCCGCGGCGTCCAGCAGCCGGTCGGCCACGGCGGAGGCGGCCGGGTGCAGGGAGCTCACCTGGTCCTGGATGACGGCGTCCACCAGGGTGTTCTTGAGGTCCGCCGGCAGGGCGCGGGTGTGGTCCTTGTTCACCGAGCGGAAGGCGTACTCCCGCCCGTCGGCGCCCTGGAAGCGCAGCGACAGCGTCTGGTTCCCGCCGCCCGTGCGCACGGGGGTGAGCCCCCCCGCGTACCGGCGCAGGTCCAGCACCGGCACCCGCACCGGGACCGTCCACAGGTTCCGGTAGTCCTCCCCCAGCAGGGTCTGCCACTGGGGGCTGGCCGAGTATTCCGGCCCGGCCACCACCACGGCCGAGTCGCGCTGCGCCTGGAGCGCCGCGGGGAGCGCCAGCAGCGCCAGCGCGAGGGAGGTCACGCTACGAGTCCGCATCGCCTGTCTCACTCCCGCCCCCGGCGCGCGCCGGGGCGGGGGTCCCCGCCGGCCGGTCGAGCCACATGGAAAAGTTCTCGGAGGGCTCTCCCTCCGAGTCCACCAGGATCACCGCCAGGCGCGCGCGCCCGTCGCGGAGCACGGTGAGCCGCATGAAGCCGCTGGCGCGGTTGATGTACCGGCTCCCGGTGATCGCCCGGACCTGCGAGGTGTGCCCGTAGATCCCCCCGCCGCTCACCAGCAGGTAGCCGGCGGGGTTCCTGCGCAGCACCTGCAGGTTGTGCTCGTGGCCGGCGGCGTACACCACCGGGCGCTCCGGCTGGAAGGCGGCGGTGAGCACGCGGATCATCCGCCGGTACCCGGTGCTGGAGTTGTCCTGGTCCGCGAAGCCGCCGCGGCGCGCCCACGGGTAGAAGGGGACCAGGTACGAGGGCCAGTCGAAGTAGCCCCCGTGCTCCCCGCCGGACACGATGGGGTGGTGCCCCACCACCACGGTCAGCCGCGGCCCGGCGGTGCGCAGCGCCGCGCGCACCGAGTCGATCACCTGCGCGTCGGTGTAGGTGGCGCACCCGGAGTCGGCGGAGCGGGGCTTGGCCTGGTCGTGCAGCCACCACTGGGTGTCCAGCGCGATCAGCCGCACGGCGTCGCCCAGGTCGAGCACCTCGGGCCCGGGGCAGCCCCCCCGCGGCAGGAACTCCACCAGGTCGCCGCCCTTGTCCTCCACGTACTCGGCCTGGCGGCGGACCGCCTCCCAGCCGCCGACTCCCCCCGCCTCCCAGTCGTGGTTGCCGGGGACGAAGAGCCCGCGCGCCCGCGTGTCGCGGAGCACGTCCACCTGCTCGTCGAGGATGCGCTCCGCCTCGGCGCGGTAGGGGCTCCCCTCCGGGGGGATCCCCGCGGGGTACACGTTGTCGCCCAGGAACACGACGAAGCTGCGGCCGGGATCCCAGCGGATCGCCCGCTTCAGCCCCTCCAGCACCGGCTCGTCCTTGGGGGCGGGGAGCCCCGCGTCGCCGATCAGGAACACGTCCATGGCGACGGAGTCGGGCGGCGCCGCCCCGATGACCTTCCCCAGGTTGTAGACGGGCCTTCCGCACCCGCTCGCGAGCAGCGCCGCGACGAGCGCGGCGCAGGCGTTTGTCACCGATCTCCTCACCGGTCCCTGTCCTTTTCCTTGTCTTTGTCCTTCTTGGCCTTCTTCGCCTTGTCCTTGCCGCGCTTGCGGCGCCGGATGCGGAAGGGGATGTACTCGGCCGCGGCCAGCTGGGTGGCCCAGCGCTCGTCCAGGGCGCCCACCAGGTCCAGCGGCATCACCTGCTTCTTCAGTCGCAACACGTATTCCAGGGTGGACACCCCGCCGTCGCGGCGCACGATCTCGGCGAGCATCCAGTCGCGCGCCAGGTCGCCCAGCGCCTCCTGCACCACCTGCCGGGCCAGGTCGGGCTCGGGCGAGTGTACCAGCAGGATCCCGTCGGAGCGGAGCTGGTCGGCGTCCTCCAGCAGCCGGCGGCGCACCTCGCGCTGCATCTCCGGGGTCTGCGCCACCAGCAGCTCCGGGTCGCCCGCGGAAAGGATCCCGGTGCGCCCGTAGCTGCCGCTGTACACGGAGCCCACGTTGTACTTCCAGAGGAAGAGCACCACCAGGTTGAAGGTGAGCGACATCACCAGCGCCACGTCCAGCGCCTGCACCCCGGCGGAAAGGCCGATGCCGATGACCAGGAACACGTAGACGGCGTCGCGCGGGTCCTTGAGGGTGTTGCGGAAGCGGACCGCCGCCACGATCCCCGCCAGGCTGAAGGCGAGCGCCACGCTGTTCTTGACCACCAGCGCGATGCCGGCCACCACCACCGGGAGGATGATGACGGAGCGGACCAGCGCCGGGTCGTAGCGGAAGCGCTTGGTCTGCATGTAGATCCACGCCACCGGCATGACCAGCGACAGCGCCCCCAGGATCACCAGCAGGGTGATCAGGGCGCGGTCCACGGTGGCGTTCAGCGCCGGGAGCACCGACTCGCCGATCCCCTGCACCCGCAGCGAGGTGAGGAACTCCTCCTCCCCGGCGTCCGCGGAGACGATGTCGGGCGCCACGAAGGCGCGCCGCACCGCGGGGACGTAGGCCACCAGCGCCGCGTCCACCGCGATGACCAGGGCGTAGTAGGCGAACAGGAGCAGGAGCGGGAACCTGCGCAGCCCGTCCATCCGCCGGCGCAGGAAGCCGCCCCCGGGCGGACGCGTGCGCGGCGGCGTCCGGCCCCGGTCCCCCGCGGGCTCCGGGCGGGGCGCCGGGCGTGCCGGCTGGCGCGCCTCCGCGTCCGCCCGGTCCGGCGCCCCGTCCTCGGTCCGGGGGACGAGGCCCCCGGTGAGCAGGGTCTCGGATTCGATGGTCGGTTCGCTGCGCTCGTTGTGCATCCGTCTCGTTCGCTGGCGCCACGGGGTTGCCGCGCCCTCCGGCCCGTGCAGAAGCAGGATCCACGCCGCGTGCGAAACCGGCGGGCGCGGGGCGGGTGGGTGGGACACGCGCGGGCGTCCGACTGTTCCCCGCGGGCCCGCGCCCGTATCTTGGAGGGAGCCGCCCGCGTGGCGGCGCCGACCCCCGCAGGAACCCGTTCCGTCCCCCGCATGAGCGACCACCCGGCACCCCCATCCGCCCCCGCCGCGGGCGGCGCGCCCCGGCGCATCCTCCTGGCCGACTGCGACATGTTCTTCGTGCAGGTGGCCAAGCTGGAGGACCCGGAGGGGACCGGCCGGCTGGAGCTGGTGCTGGTGGGCGGCCGCCCCGAGTCGCGCGGGGTGGTGACCTCGGCCTCGTACGGGGCGCGCCGCTTCGGGGTGCGCTCGGGGATGCCCATGTCCCAGGCGGTCCGCCTGTGCCCGGGGGCCACCGTGGTGCCGGTGCCGCGCGCCGCGTGCAGCCGCCGCAGCCGCGAGGTGGAGGCCGTGCTCCGCCGCTTCGCCCCCACCCTGGAGGCGGCCTCCATCGACGAGTTCTACCTGGACCTCACCGGCACCGAGCGGCTGTACGGCGGCGAGCCGCTGGACCGGACGGCGGAGCGCATCCGCCGCGCGGTCCGCGAGCAGACGGGGATCTCGGTGTCGCTGGGGGGCGGGACCACCCGCATGATCGCCAAGATGGCGACCCGGCTGGCCAAGCCGGAGGGGATCCACGTGGTCCCGGCGGGCGAGGAGCAGGCGTTCATGCTGCGCTGGGAGGTGGGCGACCTCCCCTCGGTGGGCCCGGTCATGGCCGAGGAGCTGCGGCGGCGCGGGGTGAGGACGGTGCGCGAGGCGGTGGCCCTGGACGAGGCCACGCTGAGCCTCTGGCTGGGGGAGAGCCGGGGCGGCTGGCTCTTCCGCCGGGTGCGGGGGATCGACCCCACGCCGGTGGGGGAGGCCGCGGAGACCAAGTCGGTGAGCCACGAGCGCACCTTCGCGCGCGACCTGCAGGGCGACGACGAGATCGGGGCCGAGCTGCTGCGCCTGGCCGTGGAGACGGGCTCCACGCTGCGCCGCAAGGGGCTGCGCGGCCGCACCGTCACCGTCAAGGTGCGCGACGCCGACTTCCGCGACCGCCAGGCCAGCCGCACCCTCCCCGAGGCGGTGGAGTCGGACCGCGCCATCCACGGCACGGCGCGCGCGCTGCTCGCGCGCCTGCGCGCCCAGCGCCGCACCCCGGTGCGCCTGCTGGGGGTGGGGGTGTCGTCGCTGTCGCCCGTGGACGGACCGGGGCAGATGGCGCTGTTCGACGCCGCCTTCGCCGAGACGGAGCGGGACCGCTCGCTGTCCCGCGCCGCCGACGCCATCCGCGCCCGCTTCGGGGCCGGCGCGCTCCAGCCCGGCCGCATCCTGGGCGGCCGCCCCGCCGGGGACGACTAGCCCCGGCCCTCCCCGCGCGGCGCGAGCCGCGCAACCAACCCTCACCCGCCTGCGTATGCCATGGCACGGGAACCCGGTCCTCCAGTCGGTCGGTCCGTCCCGCCGGGGCAGCCGCGCGGCCCGCGCCCGCGGCGTTCCTCGCACTCAACTTTCTCGGGAGTCAAGATGAAACCAGGAGCTCTGGTCGCGGCTGCGGTGGTCGGGGTCGGCGTCCTCGCCGGGCTGGTGCTGGTGCTGGGCGGGTGGACGGTGGTGGACTCCACCGAGCACTGTGTGCTCACCCGCTACGGGCGCATCGTGGAGCGCAAGATGGACACGGGGCTCAACTTCACCCCCTTCGCCGACGCCACCTGCTTCAGCATGACCGAGCAGAACTTCCCGGCCGGGGCGGAGGACAAGGAGACCATGGAGGCGCAGACGCGCGACCCGGTCACGGTGATGGGCGACGTGGCGATCGTCTACGCCTACGACCCGGGCACCATCTTCGAGGTGTTCACGGAGAAGCGCTCCCCGGAGGCGGTGGAGACGGAGATCCGCAACTCCATCCGCGAGGGGTACCGCAACGCGCTGTCCGGGTGGACGGTGGCGGAGATCTTCTCCGCGCGGCGCCCCGCGCTGGCGGACTCGGTGCGGGCGCACATCCAGCGCAAGGTGGGGAACCGGGCGAACATCCAGCAGGTGTTCGTGCGCGACATCAAGATCCCGGAGCAGATCGAGCGGCAGCGCATCGCCGCCGCCGAGCAGGCGCAGATCCTGAACCGCGCGCAGCAGCAGTTCGTGATCGACTCGGTGAACGCCGCCGCGCAGGTGCTCAAGGCGCGCGCCGAGGCGGAGTCCAAGCAGCTCCAGGCCCGCTCCTACGAGTCCAACCCGCGCCTGATCGAGCTGGACATGATCAAGGCCTGGTCCACCGGGATCGGCGAGGCGTGCAAGGGCGTGAGCAGCTGCGTCCTGGGCGGGTCGGTGGTGGACTCGTGGCGGTCCAACGGCCGGCCGTAGCCGCGGAGGCCCCATGATGCCGCTGGGCCTGCTGCTGGTGGTGGTGGGCGGCGTGCTGGTGGCGGCCTTCGCCGTGCTCGTCGCCCGCATCGCCACCCTGGAGAGCCGCCTCCAGAGCCTGGAGCGCCGCCACGCCGACCTGCTGGGGATCGTCTCGGACGCCGTGGTGGAGCCCGGCCGGAGGGAGGCGCTGGAGCCGAGGCTGCGGAACCTGGAAGCGGAGCGAGGGAACAGGGAATAGGGAACAGGGAACAGCCTGCAACTACAACGACGCCCCTGCCGGGAGATCCCGGCGG
>JBFMFL010000192.1:0-13453 GCA_040752145.1 Gemmatimonadota bacterium | reverse complement strand
CGCGGCCGCCGCCGCTTCGCGCATCAACCTGCTTCCCGCGGACTGAGATCGCACCCCGGGCCCTCCCCGCCGACCGGCGGCTGCTCGTGCTCCTCGCCGCGGCCGTGGTCACGGCCCTGGCCGCCCAGCTCGCTCCCGCGCCGTGGAGCGCGCTGCCGGCCCTGCTCGCGGGCGTCCTGGCCGGCCTCGCCGCCGCCCCCCTCCTGTCCCGCCCCGGCGCCGCCCGTCCCGCGGCTCCCTCCGCCCCCGCCGAGCCCGAGACGCCGTCCGCCGAGCGCGCCGCCTCGGACGACGACCCCGACGTGCTCTCGCGCGAGCTGGAGCTGGTGCGCCTGGCCACCGACGCGCACGAGGCGGCGCTCTGGCGCATGTGGCCGGACGAGACCCGCGCCACGCTGCTGGGGTGGTCGGCGCTGCCGGGGTACGCGCCGGAGGCCGACGAGATCTCGCTGCTGGGGCACCCCTTCGGCTGGGCGATGACGGAGCGGGTTCACGTGCGGCTGGAGCGCGGCCGCAAGCCGCTCCCCACCGGCTGGGCGGCGGAGATGCTGCTGGTGCCGGTGGACGCGCCCTCCGGGCTGCTGGCGCTGGCGTACACCGGCGGCGTCCCGCCCGGCGCGGAGCCCAACGCGCTGCTGGCGGCCACGCAGCTGGGCGCCATCTCCACGCTGCTGCACCGGCGCGACGCCTCGGCCAAGACGGAGGCGCGGGTGAGGACGCTGTTCGAGGCGGTGCGCAACCTCCCCGGCGAGCTGGACCTGGAGCGCTTCGCCGAGGAGCTGGGCGAGGCGGTGCGGCGCAGCACCGACGCCGCGGGCGCCGCGGTGGCCGTGTGGGACGCGGAGGCGGGGCGCGGCGAGATCCTGGGCGTGGTGGGCGAGGCGCCGGGGCGGGTGGGCCCGGGGCACGCCTTCGCCGACGGCGAGTCGCGGCTGGGGCTGGCGGCCAAGCACGGCGTCGCCCTGTCGTACGGCGACCTGCGGCGGGAGCGCGACGCCCTGCCGCTGTGCGTCCCCGGCGAGCGCTGGACCGACGCGCCGCGCTCGGCGGCGGTGGTGCCGCTGGCGGCGGACGGGCGGGTGGTGGGGGTGGTGGCGGCGTGGGACCCGCGCCCGGACCGCATCGGCGAGACGGAGATGGAGTTCCTGCGGCTGCTGGGGGCGCTCGCTCCCCTCCCGCTGCGCAGCGCCCGCCAGTACGAGGCGCTGGACCGGCGCGCCTCGGAGGACGCGCTCACCGGCCTCCCCAACCGGCGCACCTTCGAGGCGCGCCTCGCCGCGGCGTCCAGCCACTTCGAGCGCTACCAGCGGCCGTTCTCGCTGCTGATCCTGGACGTGGACCACTTCAAGAAGTTCAACGACACCTGGGGCCACGAGGCGGGCGACCGGGTGCTGCAGCACGTTGCGGAGCTGGTGCGCGGCTCGGTGCGCGAGGTGGACGTCCCGGCGCGCCTGGGCGGCGAGGAGTTCGTGGTGATCCTGCCGGAGACGCCGCTGATGCCGGCGCTGGAGGTGGCGGAGCGGGTCCGCAAGACCATCGCCGGCAAGCCGGTGGTGTGGCACGGGCGGCCGCTCTCCGTGACGGCGTCGCTGGGAGTCGCCACCTGCCCGGAATCGGTGGAGTCGCCGCACGAGCTGCTGGCCGCGGCGGACGCGGCGCTCTACCGCTCCAAGGGCTCCGGGCGCAACCGCACCACCGCGGCGCCCCCGGGCGGCGGGTCGGTGGGGACCGGCAAGGGCGGGGAAGGGGTGGCCGGCACACCCCGCGCATGACGCGCAGCCGCAACGATTTACGCGCTGCGGCGAGGGGTTGACAGGGGGCGTGGGGAGGGCTAGATTGATTGCGTCGGTTGAAAACACGGGTCATGGGGATGTCATGGTTTCGACGTGTATGGTGAAGCCATAGCAGCGTGCCGAGGTTCCAGACACCTCGTTAAGCCTCTGGAAAACTAGTAACCGCGAACGACAACTTCGCTCTGGCTGCGTAAGTAGAGTCCCTTCGGGGAATCCTTACCTCCCGGTCGTTGATCAGCCCCGCCGGAGGCGGGTCAACGGGCGTCGCTAAAATCGGGCTGGTCTACCTGAGCGTCGTGGCAGGGTAGACGAGACTTACACGGCTGGTTCGCGATGGGCCTTCCACCGGCCGATGAGCGGACGAGGAGAAAAGAACGGTGGAATACGCACGTAGACGCTGTGGGGGATCTGTAGGCGGACAGGGGTTCGACTCCCCTCATCTCCATTTCTTGAAGACCGCGAAGGGCCGGTCCGGCGAGTTTGCCGGGCCGGCCCTTCGTGTTTTCCGGCGTTTCGGAAAGGAACGGCGTTTCGGGAAGGAACTTCGGGTTTGGGCGTGCCCCTCGCTGGCGCTCGGGTCGGGCTGCGGCTCCGTAGGCCTGCAAACAACGCAGCCCAACGGAGTCGAGCCCCGGCAAACTGCCGCCGGGTCTCGCCCCTTCGGGCCGACATCCCTCACGCGGGGCTCGCGCTTGCGTCCGCTGGGGCCCCCCACCCCGGCGCTGCGCGCCACCCCTCCCCCGCAAGCGAGGGAGGGGAGAACTGCTTGGTGCTCCCGCCGTTGCCCCCTCTCCCAGAATTGGGAGAGGGTGGCGAGCCTCAAGCGAGCCGGGTGAGGGCCTGCGACTGCGCCCCTATCATTGGAACTGCGCGCGGAACGCGTCGAGATCGGCGCGCAGCGCAGCGACCTCCGCCCGCAGCTCCTCCACCGTCCGCTCCAGGGCGCCCACCCGGTCGGCCCCCGGGTCGACGTGGCGGGCGGGAGCGGTCCGCTCTTCCGGCGCCTCGGGCGCATCGGACTGCGGCGGCTCGCCGCCCAGGAGGTGCGCGTAGCGGACCTCCTTCTGCCCCGGCCGGCGGGGGAGCCGCGCGACGAGCGGCTCCGGCTGCCGCGCCATCAGCGATTCCAGCACTCCCTCCAGGTCGGCGAGGTCGGCGAACGGCTCCAGCCGCGCGGTGCGCGCGTACAGCTCGGCCGGCGTCTGCGGGCCGCGGAGCATGAGCACGCCCAGCACCGCGAGCGCGCGCCGGTCCAGCTCCATCTCCTCCCCCAGCAGCTGCTCGTACTTGGTCACCCGCGAGCCCGCCGGCTGGATCTGCCGCAGCAGGCCGCGGCGGCGGAGCATGACGGTCGCCGGGACCACCTCGTCCTCGTCCAGCCGCAGCACCGGCTCGCGGCTGGTGGTCTGGTTGCACGCCGCCAGCAGCGCGTTCAGGGAAAGCGGGTAGTTGTCCGGCGTCGTGACCTCCTTCTCCAGCAGGGAGCCGAGGACACGCACTTCGACGTCCGTGAGCGGGGGGTGCACGATGGGTCTCCTGTGTCCGAAGTCGTCCGGGAGCGCACGAAGAGCGGCGGCGCCGCATTCGGCGCGCCCTCGCCCCCCGGGATCGCGCGGATCGTGCCGGGGGCCCGCTTCTTCCGGGTGCGGCCGCTTCGGTCCCGGGGAGCCATGCGCGGAGGAGGAGGAATCGCGATGACGGACGGCGGAGCTGACGGATGAGGGCGATCGTCCTGGACCAGCACGGCGGCCCGGAGGTGCTGCGCGTCGGCACGATTCCCGAGCCCGCGCCCGGGGCGGGGGAGGTGCGGGTGCGCGTGGAGGCCATCGGCGTCAACTTCGCCGAGGTCCTTTCCCGCAGGGGGCTGTACGGCTGGGCCCCGGCGCTGCCCTACACGCCCGGGATGGAGGCGACCGGCACCATCGACGCCCTGGGCCCCGGGGTGGAGGGGCGGGCGGCGGGCGAGCGGGTCATCGTCGGCGCGCAGCACGGGACGTACGCGGAGAAGGTGGTGGTGCCGGAGCGCCAGGCGCTCCCCGCCATCCCCGGCTACTCCGTGGAGGAGAACGCCGCGGTCGCGGTCAACTACCTCACCGCGTGGGTCTCGCTGGTGGAGATGGCGCGGCTCCGCCCCACCGACCGCGTCCTGGTGACCGCCGCGGCCGGGGGCGTGGGCACCGCCGCGGTGCAGATCGCCAGCCGCTTCGGCTGCGCGACCGTCGGGCTGGCCGGGAGCGACGCCAAGCTGGACACCATCCGCGCCCTGGGCGCCGGGGCGGCCGTGAACTACCGCCGCGCCGGATGGGAGGAGCGTCTCCGCGAGGCCGCGAGCCCGGGGCGCTTCGACGTGGTGCTGGAGGTCGTCGGCGGGGAGGTGTTCCGCGCGGTGTGGCCCGTCCTCGCCCCGTTCGGCCGGGTGGTCGTCGCCGGGTTCGCGGGCCTGGCGCTGCAGCGGTGGAACCCGCTCTCCTGGCTCCGCACCTGGCGCGACCTGCCCAAGGCGGACGTGCGCACCCTCGCGCCCGCCTCGCACGGCTTCATGGCCACGCACGTCGGCTACCTCCTGGACGACCCGCCGCGGCTGGCGCGGGTCTGGGGCGAGCTGCGGGCGTTCGTCGCCGCGCACGGCATCCGGCCCGTGGTGGGGGCCGCCTTCCCGTTCGAGGAGATGGCCGGGGCGCACCGGCTCATGGAGTCGCGGCGGAGCGTGGGGAAGATCGTGGTGAAGGTGTGAGCGCCGACGTCCAGCACACGCGGCTGCCGGCCCAAGCGCCCTGGATAGGTAGAGGAGTGCTCCGGGGGGCCTTGCTGGCACCTCGCTTGCGGCCCCCCGGCCCCTCCCGCAACCCGGGACGGACCGACACTCACGCTCGCAGGGGAGGACGCATGACCGATCGAGACCAGGAGCAGGGCAGGGGGAGCACGGGCCACGAGAACGACCGCGCGCGGCTGGGCCGCACGCAGTCGGACGACTCGCCGCCGCCGGGGGCCGGGGTGCTGAACTCCGACACGGCCGGGCTGAGCGCGGCGGAGAACCCGGTGCTGGAGCGGGGCCGCACCTCCGGCGAGGTGCTGGCGGACGAGGCGCTGCTGGAGCGCGACGACGCCGGCGCCCGGCGCGCGGACGGCTGACCCGCGGCGCCGGGGCGGTGTCCGCCCCGGCGCTCCCGGACCGCCCCCGACGTCTCGCCTGCCATCCGCTGGGACAGGATCTCCCCACCCGATCGCCCCACTCGTGCCCCGGACCGGGGAGAGGCCGGTGCCGCCGCCGTGATGCGTTTCCGGCATTTCGTTGCATCCGCGCGGGTTGATGCGAGCTGTGGCGGGAAGGGCGCGCGAGGCACAGAAGATGCGCGCCACCGGGCCCTGTTCCCCGCGGCACACGCGAGTCCGGCCGTGCCCGCGGGGGAGGTCCGAGGCCGGGTCCCGGCGCCGCGCCGCCCCGCCGTCCGAACGCACCACCGCCCGCTCCGAGTCGATGACCCAGGACGCCACCGTGGGTGCCCGACCCCTTCCCGCCGCGGAACCGCCGGCCGCCGGCCGGCTCCGCGTCGCCATCGTCACCGAGGTGTGCCTGTACCGCGAGGGGCTGGCGTTCAGCCTGGGCCGCCGCGCCGAGACCGAGGTGGTGGGGACCGCCGCCGCTCGCGCCGAGTCGGTGGAGCTGGTGCGGCGCGAGCGCCCCGACGTGCTGCTGCTGGACATGGCGACGGACGAGGCGCCGCGGCTGGTGCGCGAGGTCCGGGAGGCGCACGCCCCGGTGCGGGTGGTGGCGCTCGCCATCGTGGAGACCGAGGACGTGGTGCTGCGCTGCGCGGCGGCCGGGGTGGCCGGGTACGTGTCCCGCGGCGCGTCGCTGGACGAGCTGGTGGACACGATGGGCTCGGTGGCGCGCGGCGAGCTGGTGTGCTCGCGGACCATCGCCGGCTCCCTGTTCCGGCGGGTGGGCGCGCTCACCGAGGCGCGCGAGGACCCCGCGCTCGCCCGCCTCACCCCGCGCGAGCGCGAGATCGCCGCGCTGATCGGGCAGGGGCTCTCCAACAAGGAGATCTCCCGCCGGCTGCGGATCGGGCTCTCCACGGTCAAGAACCACGTCCACAACCTGCTGGAGAAGCTGCAGGTGCCCGGCCGCACCGCCGCCGCGGCCCGGCTGCGCGGCCTGGAGGCCCCCCCGGAGCCGCTCGCCGCCGAAGCGCGGATCTAGATCCTCCCCGCAGCTCCCACGCGCGCGCCGCGCGGTCACGCCGACCGCGCCGCGCGCGCGATTTATTTCCCCGCCTAACCTGTACATCCCCAACGACTTGCGGCGGCTCCGACCGGGAGTCGGCGGCGCGCCGGCGAACGGGCGCGCGGGCCGGCAGGATCCGGATCCCCGACCGGATCCTCCCTGGATCCTCCGGCCCATTGGCCGGCGGCGCCGCGCCGCCTATTCCTGTCTGCCGTGTCCGCGCTCCTCACTCCCGCGCCCCCCGTGCCGCACACACGCCTCCTCCTCGCCTCCTTTCCGCCCATCCTGCGCGACATCCTCACGGACGCGCTGGCGGAGGAGAGCGGGGTGGAGGTGGTGCAGGGCGGGGCGGGGGAGGACCTGGACGGAAGCGTCGCCCGCTCCGGCGCCGACGTGGTCCTGGTGGAGGAAGGGAGCGCCGAACTCCCCGACCCGTACCTGCGCCTGATGTACCGTCACCCGCACCTCCGGCTGCTCACCGTGTCCCCCGACGGCCGCCAGGCGGCGCTGTACCGGCTGATCCCCGAGCGGCGCCTCCTGGCCCAGGTGACGCCCGGCGGGCTTGCGGCGGCGATCCGCGCCGCGGCGCGCCCGGGCCCCGGCGCGGAGGCGTAGGCCATGGCGGGGTTCGAGTGCATCGCGGCGACGGGCAGGAGCATCGAGCGGCTGATCAATGCCGGCTTCGCCGAGGCGGACCCGATCCCCGACGCCACCACGCGCCCCAAGGCGGCGCTGATCCGCGCCGAGGACTTCGGCAACCCGGGGGAGTCGGGGAACCCGCTGCAGCCGCCGGGGCTGTCGGTGTTCCTGTACCGGGTGGACTTCAACAAGACCACGCGCGCCGGGTGGTCGGCGGTGGGGAGCATGGACGGGCGGGCCTACCTCCCGCTGGACCTGCACTTCCTGATCACCCCCTGGGCCGGGAACGCCGAGTACGAGATGCGGATCCTGGGGCGGGCGATGCAGGTGCTGGAGGAGCACGCCTCCCTGTCCGGGCCGCTGCTGGTGGCCTCGGGCGGGTGGAGCGCGGGCGACTCGGTGCAGGTGGTGATGGAGGAGCTTTCCACGGAGGCGGTGATGCGCACCTTCGACTCGCTCCCGCACGACTACAAGCTGAGCGTCCCGTACGTGGCCCGGGTGGTCCGGCTGGACGGCCGCGTGGCCGCGCCGGACCCGGAGGTGGTCACCGCGGTGGCGGGCGTCACCGTCCCCGGGGGCACGTGAGCCCCAACGAGTTCCTGGCCCCGCGCTGGGACGAGCTGGTCGCCCGGCTGGCGCTGGGGATCGAGCCCACGGACCCGCTGCGGCGCTCGCGCATCGCCTGGCCGCTGGAGGTGGCCGCCGACGGCGTGCCGTACCCGGCGCCGCGGACGCAGCGGGATCCCCGCGCCGGCCCCTGGGACGAGGCGGACGTGCTGCGGCGGGTGGAGCGCCGCGACAGCTGCCGCTTCGTGGTGACGCTGCGGGAAGGGACCACGGGGCCGCTGGAGCTGCGCTTCCTGGACCGGGCGCAGCGCTTCGTCCCGCGGCGGATGCGCATCCACCTCCCCGACCCGGTGGGGACCGGGCGCATCGCGCGGCCGGCGCTCTTCCCGGGGGCGGCGTACCCGGTGCCGGCCGGCGCGCTCGGGGTGCGGGGGCAGGTGCTGCGCGGCGGCGAGCCCATGCGCTGGGCTCGGGTGGAGGCCCGGCGCCCCGGCGGGGGCGACGTGGTGGGGCGGGCCCACGGCGACGCGCACGGCGAGTTCCTGCTGCTGCTGGAGCCCGCCGCCGCCACGGGGGCGGAGCTGCCGCGCCCGCTGCGGGTGCGGGTGGCGGTGTTCGGCCCGGACGAGCCGCCCGACCCGGCCGACGCGCCGGACCCGGGTACGGACCCGCTCTGGGACCTGCCGCTGGAGGAGGCGGAGCTGGACGGCGGCGGGGCCGAGGCGCTGGCGGGGGCGCGCCTCCCCCCGGGATACCGGGAGGGGGTCTCCCGCGAGGTGGTGATCGGCCTGGGAGGGCCGGGCCGGGAGAAGTTCGACTTTTCATAGCGCCCGCGCGCGCAGGCAAGGAGCGAGACATGCCCGAATACCTGGCACCAGGGGTCTACGTCGAGGAGGTGAGCTTCCGCTCGAAGAGCATCGAGGGGGTTCCCACCAGCACCACCGGCTTCGCCGGGATGACCCGCTTCGGGCCGGTGCAGTACGCCGGCGGCCCCACCACCACGGAGCCGCGGCTGATCACCAGCTTCACCGAGTTCGAGCGGGTGTACGGCGGGCTGGAGCCGCTCCTGCTGGGGAGCGACGAGCGCATCCCCTACCTGGCCCACGCGGCGCGCGCCTTCTTCCTGAACGGCGGGCAGCGCCTGTACGTGTCGCGGGTGTTCGCCCCCGGCTCCGGCGACGGCGTGGCCCGGCTGGAGTTCACGGTGGGGACGGAGCCCACCGCCTGGCGGGCGCGCTGGCCCGGGGCCATGGGGAACGTGTGGGTGCGGGTGCAGGTGCAGCGCAGCGGCAACGTGGTGCAGACGCTCCCCGGCGGCGCGTTCACCGTCAACCGGGTCCGCACCGGCACCGTGGTGGAGGTCTACAACGGGGTCCCCGCCGCCGACCTCCCCAAGGCGAACGACCCGGTCGCGCCCACGGCGCTGAACATCGTCACCCGGGCCTCGGACGGGACGCTCACCTTCACCGCGACGGACGGGACGGCGACCACGGTGGACGCCGCCTCCGTGGTGCAGGTGGTGGAGGTCAACGTGCGCGTGGTGGTGGACGGCGAGCGCGAGGACTTCTACCCGGAGCTCTCCTTCTACCCGGACCACAAGCGGTTCATCGGGCGCATCCTGCAGCGCGACGACCCGGCCGACGAGAACGCCGTGGTGTGGCTGGACTGGGACGCGGACAACCTGGGCAGGGGGGAGGCGCAGCGCCTGACCGCCGCGCTCCAGCTCGCCGCGGGGCTGGCGGAGGGGCGCCTGATCGACGGCGACGACGGCGTGCTGGTGGGCGCGGCCGACCTGATGGGCCTGCCGGCGGACGTGGACGTCGCCTCGGTCAAGGCCACGGGGCTGGAGGCGCTGGGCGAGGTGGACGACATCGCCATCGTGGCGACGCCCGACGCGGCCACGCTCGCCAACGACGACGAGATCGCGCTCGCCACCGACAACCTGATCACGCACGCGACCAACCTGCGCTACCGGATCGCGGTGGTGGACGGGCCGCCGGAGTCGTCGATGAACGAGATCCGCCGCTTCCGCGGCCGGTTCGACAGCAAGTACGCCGCGCTGTACCACCCCTGGATCGTCACCCTGGACCCGCTGGAGCGGGCCGCCCAGGGGGCCCCGCCGCGCAAGCTGCTCCTCCCGCCCTCGGGCTTCGTCTGCGGCATCTACGCCCGCACCGACATCGACCGCGGCGTACACAAGGCCCCGGCCAACGAGGTGGTGCGCGGGCTCACCAGCTTCGAGATCAACATCAACAAGCCGCGCCAGGACGTGCTCAACCCGGAGGGGATCAACGCGCTGCGCTTCTTCGAGGGGCGCGGCAGCCGGGTGTGGGGCGCGCGCACCATGAGCTCCGACCCGGAGTGGAAGTACGTCAACGTCCGCCGGCTCTTCATCTTCCTGGAGCACTCCATCGACAAGGCCACGCAGTGGGCGGTGTTCGAGCCCAACGGCGAGCGGCTGTGGGCCAACATCCGGCGCACGGTGGAGGACTTCCTCCTGGTGCAGTGGAAGAACGGGGCGCTGCTGGGCGAGAAGCCGGACCGGGCGTTCTTCGTTCGGTGCGACCGGACCACCATGACGCAGAACGACCTGGACAACGGGCGGATGATCTGCCTGATCGGCGTGGCCCCGGTCAAGCCCGCGGAGTTCGTGATCTTCCGCATCGGGCAGTGGACGGGCGACGCCGTGACCTCACCGACGAGCTGACGAGGACGCCATGCCGACTTTCCGCGAGAACCCTTACGGGGCCTTCAATTTCCTCGTCACCCTGGGGGGCGCGCAGGGCGACGGGGCGGAGGGCACCATCATCGGCGGCTTCTCCGACGTGAGCGGGCTGGGGACGGAGGTGAAGTACTCGGAGTACCGCAACGGCAACGAGCGGTT
This sequence comes from Gemmatimonadota bacterium, assembly GCA_040752145.1. Classification (GTDB taxonomy): domain Bacteria; phylum Gemmatimonadota; class Gemmatimonadetes; order Longimicrobiales; family Longimicrobiaceae; genus JAFAYN01. Next base: position 3,342 of record JBFMFL010000192.1, on the reverse strand, counting down.
CAACACCGTGCGCAAGGTGCCCAACACGCACTCCGTGGACGACGTCACCCTGAAGCGCGGGCTGGTGGGGTCGGAGGACCTGTGGGCGTGGCTGCGCGGGGTGCGGGACGGGACGGCGGATCCGCGCAACGTGATCATCCAGCTGCTGGACGAGGCGCGGCGTCCCGTGGTGACGTGGTCTTTACGGAACGCGCAGCCTAAGAAGTGGACGGGGCCGACGCTGGCTGCCAAGGGCGGCGGGGAGGTGTCGATGGAGGAGCTGTCGCTGGTGCACGAAGGCCTGGAGATGTCGTAACGGCCGGGTTCGGGCGAATCCCGGCTGGCGCCGGGACCGCGCTCTATTCCGCTGGACACGAAACTACCGTGTCCAGCGGAATAGAGCCCCGGCAAACTGCCGCCGGGTCTCCGCCCTTCGGGTAACGATCGCTTTCGCAACGGCTCTACGGCGAACTGCTCAACTGCGGAACTGCTTGACTCTCTGATGCGGGAACGACTCCAGCTCGGCGCGCCGGGGATCTACGTGGCCCCGGAGGAGCCGGTGAGGGCGCTCACCGGGGTCCGGATGGACGTGGCGGCGTTCGTGGGGGTGGCCCCGCGGGGGCCGGCGCGGCTGCCGGCGTTTGCGGCGTGGTGGGCGGAGGCGCCGCGGGGCGTCGCCGCGCCCGGCGCCTCGCTGCGCTCGGTGGCGGTGCCGGTGGAGAGCTGGGACGCGTACCGGCGGCTCTTCGGGGGGTTCGAGGGGCCGGGGCTGCTCCCCTACGCGGTGGCGGCGTTCTTCGAGCAGGGGGGGCGGCGGGCGTACGTGGTCCGCGTGGTCCACGACTACGGGGAGGGGGATCCGGCCAACGACCACGCGGTGGCGAAGGGGACGGTGACGGGGGCGGTTCCTCGCTCGGGCGGAGGGCTGGTGCTCCGCGCGCGCAGCGAGGGGAGCTGGGGGAACCGGCTGCGGGCGACGCTGGCGTTCCGGGCGCGGCCGCTGGCGTTCGACGCGGCGGGGAGCGCGCCGGGGCGGCTGGCGCTGCTGGCGGACGCGGAGCTGCCGGTGGGGAGCCTGCTGCGGCTCTGGCTGCCGGGCGGGGTGCCGGTGCTGCGCTTCGTCACCGGCGTGTGGGAGGACTGGCGGGCGGACCGGCCGGAGCGGGTACGGTACGCGGGGCTGGAGTACCCGGCCGACGTGGAGCCGGAGCGGGTGGAGACGGTGGAGGCGGAGCTGACGGTGCTGGACGCGGCGGACGACGGCGTCGAGCGGGTGGAGATCCACTCGGGGCTGGGGCTGTCGCCGCTGCACCCGTGCTGGATGGCGCGCATGCTGTGGCGCGACTCGGCGCTGGTGTACCCGGACGCGGCGTGGATCGGCAACGCGCTGGACCTGCCCGACCCGGACCTGCGCGCGCCCGCGGAGCCGCCCCGGCCGCAGTTCACCTGCGGGCGCGACCGCTACCCGGAGCTGGTCCCGGAGGACTTCTTCGACGCGGAGTGGACGCCGGGGGACGAGCAGGCGCGCGGCGGGATCCACGCGCTGGTGGAGCTGGAGGACCTGTCGGTCGTCGTGGTGCCGGACCTGTACTCGCCGGGGCCGCTCGTGCCGCGGGTGCGGGTGGAGGACGCGCCCACGCTGGCGGGGCCGCGCTTCGCGCCGTGCGTCGAGATCGACTCCCGTCCGCCCCCCGGGCCGGCGGCGGGGGAGTGCGACGGCGGCTTCCCGGCGCTGGACGACGGGTCGGCGGGGGAGCTGGACGGGCTGCGGCTGGATCCCGCGCTCCCGGGCGACCGGGAGACCGTCGTCGGGCTGCAGGCGCGGGTGGTGGAGCTGGCGGAGCTGCTGGCCTCCTGGCAGGTGCTGCTGGACGTGCCGCCGGGGCTCAACCACCGGCAGGTGCTGGAGTGGCGGTCGCGCTTCGCGAGCGCGTGGGCGGCGGGCTACCACCCGTGGCTGCGGGTGTCGCGCCCGGACGACCTGCGCGACCCGCTGGTGCCGGTGCCGCCCTCGGCGTTCGCGGCGGGGATCGTGGCGCGGCAGGAGGTCGCCTTCGGGGTGCCGCACGGGCCCGCGAACGTCGTCGCGGTGGGGCCGGTGTCGGCGCTGGACGCGGTGTCGCCGGCGCGGCACGCGGAGCTGCACCAGGCCGGGGTCAACGTGTTCCTGGGCGAGCGCGACGGGATCCGGCTCACCGCCGGGCGCACCCTCTCCCGCGACCCGCGGTGGCGGCAGCTCAGCGTGCGCCGGCTGGTGACCCTGCTGCGCCGCACCCTGCTGCGGCAGATGCAGTGGACGGTGTTCGAGCCCAACGACGCGCGCCTGCGCGACGAGCTGCAGCGCATGCTGGAGGGCTACCTGGAGCGGCTGTTCCGGGCGGACGCGTTCAGCGGCAGGACGGCCGAGGAGGCGTTCTTCGTCCGCTGCGACGACGCGCTGAACCCGCCCGCGGTGGTGGACGGGGGGCGGCTGGTGTGCCACGTGGGCGTCGCCCCGGCGGAGCCGCTGGAGTTCATCCTCCTGCGCCTCTCCCGCGAGGGGGACGGCACCCTGCTCACGGAGGAGTGATGGCCGAGGACACCGACCACAAGCTCGCCGGGACCTTCAACTTCGTGGTCTCCCTGCGCCGCAGCGCGGACGTCCCCTCCGGCCTGTCCGGGGTGGAGCAGGGGCAGGGCGGCCCCGCATCCACCGAGCCGGGCGGCCTGATCTGCGACGGGGGGTTCCAGGAGTGCTCGGGGCTGGAGATCGAGATGGACGTGCAGGAGCTGCAGGAGGGCGGGCGCAACGACGGGGTGATCCGCCGCGTGGGCCGGGGCAAGTACACCAGCCTGGTGCTCAAGCGCGGGATGTTCCACGGCGGCGCCGGCAACCGCGTGAGCCCCACGCTCTGGGAGTGGCTGCAGGGGATCCTCCGCGGCGTGCGCCCGGTGATGCGCTGCGACGGCGTGGTGCAGGTGCTGGCCGCCGACCGCCGCACCGTGCTCGCCACCTGGACCTTCACCCGCGGCCTCCCCGCCAAGGTCTCCGGCCCGCAGCTCAACGCCAGGACCGGCGAGGTCGCCATCGAGGAGCTGCACATCGCGCACGAGGGGCTGCGGCTGGCGGTGTGAGGGCAGGGAACAGGGAACAGGGGACAGGGAACAGCCGGCAACTGCGGGCCCCCTCCCCCGGCCCCTCCCCGCAAGGGGGAGGGGAGAACGGCACGACGGTGGTGGGCTGGCTGCGGCGCGAGGGGCGACCCCTCACCCCCCGGCCCCCTCTCCCACAAGGGGAGAGGGGGAGCACGACACGACGAAGCCGAGGGTCGGGAAGCCCTCCCCCGGCACGGGGGAGGGTGGCGGCTCTCAGGCCGCCGGGTG
>JBFMFL010000191.1:0-13495 GCA_040752145.1 Gemmatimonadota bacterium | reverse complement strand
CGACGCCTGCGAGCCGGACGCCGCCCGCGGGGCCGCGTACCGCGCCGCCCGCGTCCGCCAGGAGGACGCCGAGGCGCGCCTGGCCGGGCTCGCGCCCGCGCTCCGCCGCGGCGCGGGCTGAAGGACCCAAACCGAAACGACTCCCGGAGACCCGATGGCTTCCCCCACCACGACGGAGCAGGGCGCGCTGGACCAGCTCTGCATCAACACCATCCGCACCCTGTCCATGGACGCGGTGCAGAAGGCGAACTCGGGGCACCCCGGCACGCCCATGGCGCTGGCCCCGCTGGCGTACGCCGTCTGGACGCGGCACATGCGCCACAACCCCCGCGACCCGAAGTGGATCGACCGCGACCGCTTCGTCCTGTCGGCGGGGCACGCCAGCATGCTGCTGTACTCCATGCTGTACCTCACCGGCTACGGGCTGACGCTGGACGACCTGCGCGACTTCCGCCAGTGGGAGAGCAGGACCCCGGGCCACCCCGAGTACGGGATGACCGAGGGCGTGGAGACCACCACCGGCCCGCTGGGGCAGGGGGTGGCGAACGGGGTGGGGATGGCCATGGCCGAGGCGCACCTCGCCTCGCTGGTCAACCGCCCCGGGCACGAGGTGGTGGACCACTACGTGTACTGCATCGCCTCGGACGGCGACCTGATGGAGGGCGTGGCATCCGAGGCCGCGTCGCTCGCGGGGCAGCTGCGGCTGGGGAAGCTGATCTACTTCTGGGACGACAACAGCATCACCATCGAGGGCTCCACCGACCTTGCCTTCACCGAGGACGTGCTGGGCCGCTTCGCCGCCTACGGCTGGCACACGCAGCGGATCGAGGACGGCAACGACCTGGAGGCGATCGACGCGGCGATCGAGGCGGCCAAGGCCGACCCGCGCCCCTCCATGATCGGGGTGAGGACGGTCATCGGCTTCGGCTCGCCCAACAAGGCGGGGAGCCACAAGGCGCACGGCGAGCCGCTGGGCGGGGAGGAGGTGGCGCTCACCAAGCAGGCGCTGGGGTGGGAGTGGACGGAGCCCTTTTACGTCCCCCAGGAGGTGCTGGAGCACATGCGCGGCGCCGTGGAGCGCGGGCGGGAGGCGCAGGGGGAGTGGGAGCGCCGCCGCGCCGCCTTCGAGGCCGCGCACCCGGACGCCGCCGCGCTGCTGGACGCGGCGCTGGCGCAGCGCCTCCCCGAGGGGTGGGACGCCGGCCTGCCGGAGTACACGGCCGCGGACAAGCCCATCGCCACGCGCGCCGCCTCCGGCAAGGCGCTCAACGCCCTTGCCGCGAAGGCGCCCTGGCTGGTGGGCGGCTCCGCGGACCTGGCCCCCTCCAACAACACCAACATCGAGGGCGGCGGCGACTTCGGGCCGGAGAACTACGCCGGGCGCATCCTCCACTTCGGGGTGCGCGAGCACGCCATGGGCTCGGTGATGAACGGCATGGCGCTGCACGGGGGCGTGCGCGTTTTCGGCGGCACCTTCCTGATCTTCTCCGACTACATGCGGCCCCCCATCCGCCTGGCGGCGCTGATGGAGCAGCCCACCATCTACGTCTTCACCCACGACTCGGTGGGGCTGGGCGAGGACGGCCCCACGCACCAGCCGGTGGAGCAGCTGGCGGCGCTGCGGGCCATCCCCGGGCTGGTGGACCTGCGCCCGGCCGACCCCGCCGAGACCACGGAGGCGTGGCGCTTCCTGATGGAATTCACGGAGGGGCCAGCTTTTCTCGCTCTTACCCGCCAGGCGGTGCCGCACCTGGACCGTAACCTGTACGCGCCGGCCGACGGGCTGCGCCGCGGCGCCTACGTCCTGGCCGACGCCGAGGGCGGCCGGCCCGAGGTGGTGCTGATCGCCAGCGGCTCCGAGGTGGAGGTGGCGCTCGCCGCCCGCGAGCGGCTGCACGGCGAGGGGATCCAGGCCCGCGTGGTGAGCATGCCCAGCTGGGCGCTCTTCGCGCGGCAGCCGCGCGAGTACCGCAACGAGGTGCTCCCGCCGGAGGTGGTGGCCCGCGTGGCGGTGGAGGCGGGCAGCCCCATGGGGTGGCACCGCTGGGTGGGGACGGAGGGGCAGGTGGTGGGGATCAGCCGCTTCGGCGCCTCGGCGCCGGCCAAGAGCATCTTCCACGAGCTGGGCTTCACGGCGGAGAACGTGGCGGCCAAGGCGCGGCAGGCGCTGGGGCTGGAGGGCGACTCCCCGGAGCTGGAGGAGGGGTTCGCGGCGGCCGGGCCCACGCGCCACGGCGGCGACGAGAGCGCGGCGGGGGGGCAGGGGTAACCAACGAACCACGGAGCGGCCTGGCCGCACGGGAGGATACGATGGAGACAGGGAGCAAGCACCCCACGGACGCGGTGGAGCAGAACGGGCGCAACCCGCTGCACGAGCTGCACGGGCTGGGGCAGAGCGTGTGGCTGGACTACATCCGCCGCGGGATCCTGGAGAACGGCGAGCTGGAGCGGATGATCCGCGACTACGACCTGCGCGGGGTCACCTCCAACCCGTCCATCTTCGAGCAGGCCATCGGCGACAGCACCGACTACGACGAGGAGCTGGAGCGGCTGGCGGGCGAGGGGCTGGGCGGCGAGGCGGCGTACGAGCGGCTGGCCGTCTCGGACATCCAGCGCGCGGCGGACCTGTTCCGCGGGGTCCACGACGCGTCGGGCGGCACGGACGGCTTCGTGTCGCTGGAGGTGTCGCCGGAGCTGGCCCACGACACGGAGGGGACGCTGGACGACGCGCGCCGCCTGTGGAAGTGGGTGGACCGGCCCAACGTGATGATCAAGGTGCCGGGGACGGAGGTGGGGATCCCGGCCATCGAGCAGCTGCTCTCGGAGGGGATCAACGTCAACGTGACGCTGCTCTTCTCGCTGGCCGGCTACGAGCGGGTGATGGAGGCGTTCCTGCGCGGCATCGAGCGCCGCGTGGACGCCGGGCAGCCGGTGGACCGGGTGGCCTCGGTCGCCTCGTTCTTCGTGTCGCGCGTGGACTCGGCCGTGGACGCGCAGCTCGGCAAGATCGCGGCGGGCGACGGCGACGACGAGCGGAAGGCGCTGGCGAAGTCGCTGCTCGGGCGCGCCGCCATCGACAACGCCAAGCTCGCGTACGCCCGGTTCCAGGAGGTCTTCGGGGGCGAGCGCTGGGCGCGGCTGAAGGCGGCCGGCGCGCAGATCCAGCGGCCGCTGTGGGCCAGCACCTCCACCAAGAACCCGGACTACCGGGACGTGGTCTACGTGGAGGAGCTGATCGGGCCGGACACGGTGAACACCATGCCGCTCGCCACGGTGGAGGCGTTCGCGGACCACGGCGTGGCGCGCCGCACGGTGGACGCGGAGCTGGACCGCGCCCGCGCGGAGCTTGCCTCGCTGGCGAAGCTGGGGATCGACCTGGACGCGGTGACGGAGCAGCTGCAGACCGAGGGTGTGGACAAGTTCGCCAAGTCGTTCGCCGAGATGCTCCAGACGGTGGGCGAGAAGGTGGGGAGGGTGGCCGGCAAGGCGTAACCGGTGGACCCGGGCGCCGCGTGGATTTGCGCGGCCCCCTTGCTGCAATGTGAGCAACCGAACGGCGACCCTGCGGTGGTCTGACGAGTGACTGCTGCGGGGTCGCCATTCTGTCGAGCTGGTTTCGGCACACCGTGCAGGTAAGGCGCAGTCTCACGGGAGCTAAAATTCACCTCTGGCATGAGCGTAGTCAGATGTTCCAACTTACTCCCGATGGGCTAACCCAAAGCCGGCAAGGGTATCTCTTTACCTATATGCAGGTTGTATTCAATCAGTCACGCCGGTTCATCAACTTAATGGGTGAGCCGCCTGAATATGAAGGCTGGATGAAATACACTCAGCGATTTCAAATCGAGGCCGAGCGGTTGGAGTGCCGAATTCTGGCTGTCGTTACCAGTGCACTCTTCCTTGAAAGCTACATCTTTGACTACGGTGCCCGGCGAGAGTCGGCGACCTTCGTCGACAAGTACCTTGACAAGCTGGACCCTGTATCAAAATGGATCATCATTCCACGGTTAATTGCCCCGCCCGGCATGAACCGTGAGGATGAGGTGTTTGAGCGCCTCCGGAGGTTGTTCAAGCTCCGGAATGACCTCGTTCATCATAAAACGAAAGCTGCGGAGAATTTTACATCACCTCCGGATTTCCCATCTGATATGGAGCCGTTCCATTGCGTTAAACTTGTACAAGACCTGTTGGTTAACCTACATCGTGTAGATCCAGCTGACGAATTCGCAGCGTTTGTGCTTAGGCATATTGATTCGTGGATCACGTATACGAGCAACGACTCCCGGTTTTATCCCATTCTATGGGAGGCTTGATAAGGGGAGATTATGTAATCTCCAACGTGGAGTTGCCAGTGTTTTGGGCGTGAGTCTTCCACCGGCTGGCGCCGAGCCTGACGGCAGGACACTTAAACCCGGTAGCCTGGGTTGCTTTGTTCGGGATTATGCGGGTTGGTTTCTATTCCGGCGAAGAGGGAGGGGCCGCACGCCTGCCGAGCGTGAGGCCGGCGGTTCGACTTCACCCGGCTGGTCCGAGAGAGCATCCCGCTCAGGCTTGCAGCCCGGGCGGGGTGCTTCGTTCGAGCCCTGCCTGTTCGTCCCGGGGCGGTGCTCCGGGCGCCGACTTCGTCCGCCCCGGCAGGGCACGCTATGTGCTTCGGCGAGGGACATCCGGAGGCCCTTGCAGGGGGGGCGACCGTCGGCGCCAGGTGCTGTCCTGTAGCCGGAAGACAGCGGAACGGCGCTCACGCGGCCGTGCGCGGACGGCGAGCCCGCCGAATGCGGAGCGGGCTCCGGCCGCGTTCGCCCTGCTGTCGCCGTGCAACAGCTGTGGCGCGTCCTCGTCGGATCCGGGCGCGCCGTCGAGTCTCCCGGCCACCCCGATCCTGGCTCCCCGTCCGTTCCGGACCGCCACGCCGCCGAAGCAGCGACCCGTCCCGCGTCCTGCCGAGAAAAACCAGTGCATAGAAGAGAGGCAAGCATGCAAGGCTGCATCGTCCCCCGTCCCGGACGGCAGGTCTCCACGCGCAGGAGAGCCGTTTCGCTCCTCCCCGGCTTCACCGTGCTGCTGGCGCTGTTCACCGCCTGCTCCGACGCGCCGACCGACACCCCGATGGTGTCGCCCGGCACCTCCTCGCTCCGGGTCTTCCGGAGCCCGGTCCCGGCGGCCCTCGCCGCCGACGGCGCCGTGTACCAGCAGCTGGACGACCTCTCCTCGATCGGGGTGAGCTCCGGGGGGTTCCTCGCGGACGACTTCGTCGTGCCGCCGGGTGCGCGGTGGGTGCTCGACGAGATCGGCCTCACCCGGCAGGAGCTGCCCCTCCCGCTCAAGCCCGGCTACACGCTCCGGTTCTTCGCCGCCGACGAGGCCGATCCCCGGATCCCGGGCGCCCTGATCGCCACCCGGACCTTCACCCACGAGCAGACCTTCGTGCGCGACGGCCTGCGCATCCTGCCGATCTCCGAGCCCCTGGCGCTCCGTCCCGGCACCTACTGGGTGGGGATCTCGGACTTCGGCACCCAGGTGAGGACGCCCCCGACCGGCCAGGGCGCGGTCATGGACGCGGGCGGGGGCTACGCGTTCCTCGGGGACCGCCTCGATCCGCCGTTTCCCGCGGACCTGGCCTTCGCCCTCTTCGGGCTCTCCCCGGCGGAGCGGCTCCAGCGTCTCGCCGCGCTCGCCGCAGAGACCCCGGGGCTTTCCAACGGCAGCATGAACCAGCTCCACAAGGCCCTGGCCCACCTCGCGGCGGACGAAACGGGCCCGGCGTGCACGAGGCTGGAGATGTTCGTCAGGGACGTGCGCAACCAGAGCGGCAAGAAGATCACCGAGGCGGCCGCCGCAAAGCTGGTGGAGGAGGGCCAGGCGGTCCGGTCGGCCCTCGGCTGCTCGTAGCGGGACGGGCGGAGCAACCCGGCAGACGCCCGGGACGGGCTGGCGGGGCTGGCGGAGCCGGGGATCGCCCTGGACGCGGTGACGCACCAGCTCCGGACCGAAGGTGTGGACATGAGACTGTACTGAAGGCGCGAGCCCCTGCCGAAGTCGGCAGGGGCTCGCGTGTGTACTCGCGGCGGTGACCGCCGCCCGTCTACTTGATCGGGTTGGTCGAGTTCCCCGACCCGGCCGCCCGGCCCCGGCCGGCCGCCGCCGGCTCCAGCTTGACCCGCATCCCGCCCAGCACCTCCTCCGCGCTGGCCTGGTAGTTGGTCACCGAGCTGGTCCAGGTCCCCCAGACCGTGGGGTCGATGACGTCGCCGTTGTTCCCCAGGCTGGCGAGGCGGCGCCGGTCCTCGTCGGTGAGCACCTGGCCGGGGAGCGGCTCCAGGTGCCGGACGTCGTCCGCGGTCATGCCCAGCGCCTGGCCCACGCGGGTGCCGTAGTCGTCGTGGACGAGCAGCAGGTGCCAGAGCATCCGCTCCTGCACGTCGCGCTGGCACTGGCCCAGCAGCGTGCCCATGTTCCTGACCAGGTCGTCGCGCTCCCAGTCCATCATGGTGTTGTAGCGCCCGCGCGCCTGCACGTAGTCGTTGCGGCGCTCCAGCACGCTCTGCGTCAGCCGTCCGTGGATCTCGGGCGGGTTGTTGGGCCTGCGCTCCGCCTCGTGCAGCCCGTTGTGGATGGACGGCTCGTAGTTGACGTGCGGGTTCTGGCCAGGGGCCAGGTCCACCCCGTACGACATCTGCCCGCCGCGCTGGTTGGTGTGAACGCGCCCGTCCACCCCCTGGGGCTGGTTGACCGGGAGCTGGAGGTAGTTGGGGCCCACGCGGTAGCGCTGCGTGTCCGAGTACGAGAAGGTGCGCCCCACCAGCATCTTGTCGTCCGAGAAGTCCAGCCCGTCCACGAGCACGCCGGTGCCCATGGCGATCTGCTCGTTCTCGTTGTGGTGGTCGGCCACGTTGCGGTTGAGCGTCATCACGCCCACGTGCCGCAGCGGGAACTGGTCCTCGGGCCAGATCTTGGTGTCGTCCAGCGGGTCCCAGTCCAGCTCCGGGTGGTCGTGGTCCTCCATGACCTGCACGTACATGTCCCACTGCGGGTGCTCGCCCCGCTCGATGGCGTCGTACAGGTCCTTGCTGGCGGAGCCCAGGTCCTGCCCCTGCACCTTCGCCGCCTCGTCCGCCGTCAGGCTTGCCAGGCCGCAGCGCGGGTGGAAGTGGTACTTCACCAGCACCGTCTCGCCCTCGGCGTTCACCATCTTGTAGGTGTTGACGCCGAAGCCCTCCATGTGCCGGTAGCTGGCCGGGATCCCGCGCGGGCTGAACAGGTGCGTCAGCATGTGCATGGACTCCGGCGTCTGGCTCATGAAGTCGAAGATGCGGTTGGGCTCCTGGCGGAACGTCACCGGGTCCGGCTTCAGCGAGTGGATGACGTCCGGGAACTTGATGGCGTCGCGGATGAAGAACACCGCGAGGTTGTTCCCCACCAGGTCCCAGTTGCCGTCCTCCGTGTAGAACTTCACCGCGAAGCCGCGGGGGTCGCGCGCGGTCTCGCTGGAGTCGCGTCCGCCGATCACCGTGGAGAAGCGGATGGCGAGCGGCGTCTTCTTGCCGGCCTCCTGGAACAGCTTGGCCCGGGTATACTTCGACGCCGGCTCGTCCCCGATCTTGCCGGTCGCCTCGAACTCGCCGTAGCACACGAAGCCGCGCGCGTGCACCACCCGCTCGGGGATGCGCTCGCGGTCGAAGTGGCTGATCTTCTCCAGGAAGTGGTAGTTCTCCAGCGTCGCCGGCCCGCGGCTCCCCACCGTGCGCTGCGACTGGTTGTTGCCGACCGGGTGCCCCTGCCGGGTGGTCAGGGTCCGGTCCTGCCGCTGGGCCTCCTGCTTGTCGTCCATCGCTCCGCTCTCCGTCTGTCTGTGGTGCACGCGTGCCGGCGTCGGCCGGTCGGCGCCGGGCCCGTGGGATGACGCGAGAATAGCGCCGCGGGAGCGCATAAGGGAAATAGAACGTGTTTACCGCCACATCAGGAACGGTTATCGTAGAGGCATGACCCTGACCCAGCTCTCCTACGTCGTCGCGGTGGACACGTACGGCCACTTCGGCCGGGCCGCGGACGCGTGCTACGTGACGCAGCCCGCCCTCTCCATGCAGGTCCGCAAGCTGGAGAGCGAGCTGGGCGTGGTGCTCTTCGACCGGTCGCGCACGCCGGTGGTGGCCACCGACCTGGGGCGCCGGGTGGTGGAGCAGGCGCGGGTGGTGCTGCGCGAGGCGTCGCGCATCCCCGAGCTGCGCGACGAGGCGTGGGGGGAGACGGCGGGGGAGCTGCGGGTGGGGGTGCTGCCGACGCTGGGGCCGTACCTGCTCCCGCGCTTCGTTCACGAGCTGGCGCGGCTGCACCCGCGGCTGGAGCTGGTGCTGGAGGAGGGGCTCACGGACACGCTGCTGGAGCGGATCCGCAACGAGACGCTGGACGCGGCGCTGATCGCCACCGCGGACGCGGCGGACCTGGACCACCAGCCGCTCTTCGACGAGCCGATGGTGGCGTACGTGAGCCGCACGCACCCGCTGGCGGCGCGCCCATGGGTGACGCCGCGCGACCTGCCGCGCGAGGACTTCTGGCTCCTTTCGGAGGCGCACTGCCTGCGCGCGCAGACGCTGCAGCTGTGCGAGGGGAGCGAGGGGGAGAACGGCCGCTGCACGCACGGCATCCGCATGGAGAGCGGCAACCTGGAGACGCTGAAGCGGCTGGTGGAGAACGGCCAGGGCTTCACGCTGCTCCCGGCGCTCGCGGTGGACGACCTGCGCGGCGACCACCCCGGCGCGTGCATCATCCCCTTCGCGGACCCGGTGCCCACGCGGCAGGTGGTGCTGGTGCGGCGCCGCATCCACCTCAAGCGCCACCTGGTGGACGCGTTCCTGGAGTCGCTGCGCGCCGCCCTGCCGCCGGCGGTGCGGACGATCCGGCCGCCCGGAGCCCCGGTGGAGGGCGGGAGGAAGCAGTACTTCGCCAACCTGGGGCTGGAGGGCGGGGCGGAGCCCGCCGGCCCGCGCTGACCGGCGCCCCGGCGTCAGACGCGGCGGAGGAAGTCCAGGACGCGGCCGAACATCAGCTCGGCGCCGGCGGCGTCGTACCCGGACAGCTCCGGGTCGGCGAAGAGGTGCCCGGAGCCGGGGTAGTCCCACGCCTCGAACGGGGCGCCGGCGGCCCGCACCGCAGCCGCGAGCGCGTCCAGCGCCTCCTGCTCGCGGAACGGGTCGTGCTCGGCGTAGTGCACCCGCACGGGCACGCCCGCGGGCCACGCCTCCGCGCCGAACGCCTCCACCGGGAGGGCGGCGTGCATCAGCACCAGCCCGCGCGCGCCGGGACGGGTGAGCGCCAGCAGCTGGGCCTCGCGCCGGCTGCTGCTGGCGCACCCGCGGCTGGCGGGGCTCTTCCTCTCGCGGCCGGGCGGGGCCAACGCCATGCGGCTGGGCGAGGCCACGTTCCGGATCCTGGCGCGGGGCGGCGTCGGGGGGAAGCGGGCGGTGGACGCCACCCGCGCGCTGCTCACGTACACGCTGGGCTTCGCGGCGATGGAGGTGCCCCGGGAGCCGGAGAGCGCGGAGCGGCTGGAGCGCGCCGCGGCGCTGATCGAGGGGCTGGACCCGGAGGAGTTCGCGGCCACCCGGGCGCTCGCGCGCGAGCTGGCCGCGCACCCGGGCGACGCGGAGTTCGACGCGGGGCTGCGGTGGCTGATCGGCGGGATCGCGGCGGAGGGGGAGGGCGGCGGGGGCGGGTGAGGTCGAGGGGGCGCCAGCACGATCCCACCCCTTTCGGCTCATGGAAGGGTGGGGGATCGCGGCGAGGAGGGTGAACGGCAGCCGGAGGGGAATGAGGCCGCTGTCTTCCGCCAGGGTGAAGCTGAGTGGCCTGCGGCGTCGTCGGAGCGACGACGCCGCAGGCCCTTTCATCGGGACCGGTGGGCCCCGAGCTACTCTTCCTCCTCGCCTTCTACGTCCTCCGCGTCCGCGCCGTCTTCCTGGTCCGCCGCGTCCTCCACGTCTTTGGCGAGCGCGAGCATGACGTCGTCGGGGTCCACCGGCTCCGCTCCCGACACGAAGAAGTGGTGATCGGCCGATTCTGCCAGGTACGACGAGAAAGCCGCGCGTGCGTGGGCGACGGCCTGGAAGTAGGTGCGGAACGGCTCCGACACCGCCAGGGCCGTCTCCCTGGACCTGGGCACCGGAATCGAAATCTCCAGGTACCGCTTGCCCACGTCCTCGCGGTTCGTCTGCATGAAGACCACTCGCTTCCACTGGTCGCGGACGATCTTCAGCGTCATCGCCCAGAGCAGGTAGAACGGGTCGAACCCGGCCTTGCGTCCCGGGCGCATCACGATGATCTCCTTGGTCAGGAGGACCTGCTCCTGACCGGGCATGAGAAGACAGAAGTCCCCGATGTTCTTGCTGGTGCGCTCCGGGCAGAGGAGGTCGAAGGCGTTCAGGCCGGACTCCTCACCGCGCCAGTGCTTCTGCGCGATCCTCAAGGGGACCCTGTTCGTCGGGTTGATGTTGACGAGGCCCGCCCGCAGGTCTGAGACCTTGATGTACGGCACGTTCCCGACGCGCTGATCCGGGGTGGGGGAGCCGTGACCGGCTCGGATGGTGAGGACCCCCTGCTTCACCAGGTCCCCGAGGGTCGCCGACGTGAAATCGGCGAACTGCGGGGTCTTCATCGCGGCGTGGAACTGCTCGTCGAAGCGCCGGTCGTAGTACACGGGGACCGCGGCACGCATGCTGAACTCGCTCCGGTCGACGAAGCGGAGCGTAGGCGTTTCCTCGCCCTGCCGCAGCGCCTCGATGTCGATGGTCAGCCGGTCATCCACCGCGTCGACGAGCTCGTCCGTCTCCGGGTCGGGGACCTGCACGCGCGCCCCGGTCTGGCGGTCCACCAGGGGGAGCAGGCGTCCGCGCTTCGAGAGACCACAGGTGGGCGCCGTGGACACCATCACCTTGTCGTCCGAAAACCACCACGGCCTGTGAATCGGCATCAGGACTCCTTTCCGGCCGCATCGGCCTGCTCGGTCACGTTCCCGATCTTCTCGAAAATGTAGAAGTTGGTCTTGGCCCGGCAGAACTCCTCGAACGCCTCCATCGGCACGTTCAGCATCCCCCGCAGCGCGAAGCGCCCCTCCAGCCAGCCGGGGAGCCAGCGGTACTTGTGCGAGAAGAAGTACGTCTCCGGCAGCACGATCCCCACACGGCCGCCCACCTGCAGGAGGCGATGCGCCAGCTCCAGGTACACGAGCCCGATCTCCAGCGAGACGTGCTCCTTGCCACGCTTGGCCCCGGCCGCAGCCTTGGTGATCGTGTACCCGGCCGCCCGAGCATCCGCCGCCGAGACCTTCAGCTTTTCACCGAAGGGAGGATTCGTCAGCACTACCGTGAACTGCTCGGCGATCCGGCTCTCGTCCGTGGGATCGCCGAGTTCCCGCAGGAGGTCGGTGAACTTGGACTTCCAGAGGTGGCGCCGGATCGCATCCCCGGTGAGCGTATGGGTGGACCCATCCTGCATCGCGATCATCGCTGCCTTGGTCAGCTTGGTGCCGAGCGGGTCCATGTCCACGGCGTACAGGTTGTCGTTCGCGTAGCTCACCAGGCGCCAGGTCTCGGACTCGCGCGGGAAGTACCGGGCCTGCACCTGCCTCAGTGCCTCGATGACGAAGCCTCCGGTCCCGCAGGCCGGATCGATGACTTTGTCCTGCGGCGTGATGTCCATGGCCGTGACGCACGGACGGATGATGCGGAGAGGCGTCAGGAACTGCCCCTCGCCCGACTTCATCGCCCGGGTACGGAACACCTGGAACCCCCTCGCCAGCAGATCCACCGAGTCGCCGAGGATGCGCCACGGCCACAGGGTGTCCACCACCGCGAAGATGGTCTCGTCGGTCAGCCGGATGTGGTCGACGTCGTCCCGATGGAAAACGCGGTTCCGCTGCCGGCTGAAGTACTCCTTGAACAACCGCTGCACGGCCTCGGCCGTCAGCTTCACCATCGTCGCGCGGTCGCCATAGAGCCGGAAGGGCACCGGCTCCCTGGCGTTCCCGCTTGCGCTTGCCCACTTGTCGCTCTCCACCTTCACCAGGAGCACGTGCAGCAGCTCCCGCAGCTGATCCTCCCGACGGACCGCGCGCGAGTCGCTTGCGACGACCGTCGCGACGAGGCGCTTGAGGGCCGAGCCCAGCTGTGCCTCGGTCGGCGTCCGCAGATCTGCCCACGTGGGCGGCTTCGTGGGCGGGGCGGTAAGATCGTCGCCGGGGTGGGGAAGCGGAGCGTTCTTGACCGTGATCCAGTCGTTGGAATGGGACTTGTAGACCGCAATGCTGTCCGTCCCGTTGGTCCAGTACCCCATCCGCACCACCGGCTCGCTCGCCAGGTACCGCTGGAGCTGATCGAGACCCGCATCGATCGTGGGCTCTTTGAACTCGAAGATCACCTGAAGCGCGTGCGGCGCGCCCGAATCGTCGGCGAAAGCCACCAGGTCGGCGCGGCCGCGAGACTTGAAGCGCTGGCCCCGCTCGCGCTTGGTCAGGTCGTGTGGCGTGTCGGGGACGCGCCACTCGGGCTTCCAGCGGAGTCGCGTATCCTTCCAGCCGAGTGCCTTCAGGTCTTTGATGACCCGCTGCCGCACGGCCTCCTCCGGCCCGGTGAGCCCCCGGCCCCCATTCTCCTGCTCCCCTGCGCCCGCTTCCCCGCCTTCGTGCGCCATCTCTCCCCCTCCTCCCTCCACAGAATCAAAAAGGAGCTGCTCTCTTCGAGCGGACAAGATAACGTGCGCTCGAAAAAGAGCAACTCCTTTCCGCGCGGCGCCGGGGCCGGCTGAGGAGGCTGGGAGGAACTGCGGCCGCATGCGGCGTCCCGGACACGCGTGTTCCGCCGGGGCTGTCGGCGTCCGTGGACACGCACCGGCCCGCCCCCGCCCCTCAACCGCGCCGGTCCTCCACGAACGGCCAGCGCGACCGCACCCGCGTCACCTCCGCCGGGTCGATGCGCGCGGCGAGCAGCCCGCCGACCGTCGGCTCCGCCACGGGGTCGCCCCACGGGTCGTACGCCACGGAGCCGCCGTCGTACTCCAGGCCGCCGCCCTCGCCGCCGCGGTTGACGGCGACCACGTAGCACTGGTTCTCGATGGCGCGGGCGCGCACCAGCACGTCCCAGTGCGCGCGGCGCGGCGCCGGCCAGTTCGCCACCAGCACCAGCGCGTCCACCCGCGGCGCCACCGCGCGGAACAGCTCCGGGAAGCGCAGGTCGAAGCAGACGAACGGCGCGATCCGCACCCCGCCCACCCGCACCACGACCGGCCCCTCGCCCGCCGCGTAGCGCTCGTGCTCCCCCGCGAAGGCGAACAGCCGCTGCTTGCGGTACTCCGCCACCCGCGCGCCGTCCGGCCCCCAGAGCAGCGCCGAGTTGTAGAAGCGCTCCCCGCCGTCGCCGGAGGCGGCGCGCGTCGCCATGCCGGCCAGCAGGTGGATGCCGTGGCGGCGCGCCAGCTCCGCCAGCCCCGCCGCCGACGGGCCCGT
>JBFMFL010000190.1:0-13581 GCA_040752145.1 Gemmatimonadota bacterium | reverse complement strand
GTGCCCCCACAGTGCACGCACGGAGCCGTCCCACTTGCCTTCGCTCTTGCCATAGCTTCCTCCAGAGACGCTTTGCCACCGGTTCACTGGCCTGCCTGCAACTTCAGCACCCGGCCGAGTGTCTACCGTCGCTTGTCTGAACTTCCATCACTTACGAGCGTGTATCGGAGTTCGTTCATTGCCCACCGGCTGATACGTGTGTCCAGAGGCTGAGCTGACGAAGATCATCGCGTTCAATAACCCGTCTCGGAATGGACCGGGACCTAGAAGTCTCGTCGGGTTCACCCAATTGTGGCTTAACAGGATTAAGGAAAGAAATGATCCTGCCTCGCTGTATTGGATGGGGAGCTCCCTCAATCTTACTGCGCCAAGTATCAGTTAATGGTCTGAAAACCACCGTGTTTACTCGGTGACCGTCTCGGGGCACAAGCGAGCGTTCCGCTAGAAGCAGACTCTCGTCAGGCACCTCGGCGACAACAGTGGGAGAGTGGGTGTTAATGATTACTTGGCGCAGAGGGTTGTCAGCGCTTACTTTTTCAAATGGATCAACGGCAAGATCTTGTAGCAATTCGATCATTGCTACGATGCGCTCAGGGTGAATTCCATTCTCTGGCTCCTCGAAACACAGCACACCACGAGCACCGGGATCGGCCTCCAAGACGGCTAGAGCCAGGAACCGCAGAGTACCATCCGAAAGGGAGCGCGCGGGGTGTGCAGTCCCATCCTTACCGACAACGTACAAAGTGAGGAGTTCTCGCGTGTCATCTCGATCTATGTGCACATTGCGAACGTCTTCCACCAGTTCAGACAACCGGTTGCTGATGCGAGCAGTTACGTCAATATCTGCTGCTGGATCCGTCTCATTGCGCTGCTGACGCGCAAGACTGTACAGCGTGGCCGGGATATGAGAGCCATCGCTGGACACGTGCGTCGGAGCGGTAAAAGAATCGGGTGCCCGCAGGGCTGTTGGTTCAAGCTGGAGCAGCCGCCATGACTGCATCTCACGGCGAACTAGCACTGCTGTCGGGCTCTCCGCTGCGTTTACAGTTGACAGAACAGTTCTGGGAAGAGACGCAGCCAATATTGATCGTGTCCGTCCACCACTACCTTCTTGGTGCAACCTGATCGTGCTTCCTTCCGGCCCATAAACAGTAGAAATAAATGGACTTGTTCGCCTACCTGTCACAACAGATTTCCGCCAAGCCATATTGTGCTGAAAACGAAGATGTTTCGACGCATCACCCAGGTTGATATGCTCCAGAACTTCTTGAGTCAATTGGATGCCAGGCCGCAAATTGTCCAATCCACTTGGCTTGTAGGCAAGCTCAACCGAATAGCGAAGAAATGTAATACTTGCCTGGGCATACTGACCTAAGTCGTCAAATCCCTCCGGTGAGACGATCATCTCAGCTTCGAGGCGCATCCGCTCATCAAATCCTTTAGGATTCGAGTGGAAGAGCGTGCGAACGTCTGAGGCCCGCCCACCCTCATCTCTGACGCTCATCGCTGCTTCGATAAGAGGGCGGTCAGCGAGTGCGCTCAGCAGCATGATAGCATCGAATAGGTTGGATTTCCCAACCGCATTCCCACCCGCAATGCATGTAAACGGGCTAAATGAGAGATCGACGTCGATCAAGTTCTTGAAGCCACTTACCTTCAAACGTGTCAGCATCAGCGCTCAAGGGGTAGGGTTGGGGAGCACCAAGGAACTAGCAGTTTAGTTTGTAGTGCCGTCGCAAGGTTGACAAGCCCGTGGATAGCCCAAACACGGGTCTGTGTTCCGCCATCAGCGCAGCGGCTCGGGGAGCGGATCAGACCCGAACGCGTAGCGGAGCAGCTCGCGCTTCAGCTCGCGGTCCGACCATTCCGGGTGCTGGGCGCGGAGACGCGCCAGCGTCAACTCGCGGGCGGCCACGCTCATCTCCATCGCGAGCCTGAGACGCTCCGCTCCCGTCATCCTGCGATGGATGCCGTCCTGGATCTCCGCCGCTTCCCGGCTGGTGTCGCTCACGTTTCCCTCCGACTGCTCGTCATGTCGCCATCGCCAGCAGCTCCGCGGTGTGGATCGCGCGGCGCCCGTCGCAGAAGTCGCCGATCTGGGAGCGGCAGGAGAACCCCGGCGCCACCACCAGGTCGTCCGGCGCCGCGCCGCGCACCGCGGGGAAGAGCACCCGCTCCCCCGCCGCCCGCGACACCTCGTAGTGCCCCCGCTCGTACCCGAACGACCCCGCCATCCCGCAGCACCCGGAGTCCAGCAGCGTGAACTCCAGCCCCTCCACCCGCGACAGCACCTCGCGCGTGGGCTCCATCCCCACCAGCGCCTTCTGGTGGCAGTGCCCGTGGACCACGGCGCGCCGCTCCAGCCGCCCCGGCTTCCACCCGGGCACCGAGAGCAGGAACTCCTCCAGCATCATCGCCGCGCCCGCGATCTGCTTCGCGCGCGGGTCCCGCACGAGGTCGGGCAGCTCGTCGCGCAGGGTGAGGATGCAGCTGGGCTCCACCCCCACGATCTTCGCGCCCCGCTCCACCTCCCGGGCGAGCACGTCGATCAGCTCCCGCTGCTTGTCGCGCGCGTGGTCCAGCAGCCCCTTGGAGATGGCGGCGCGCCCGCAGCACACCTGCCGCCGGGGGATCACCACCCGGAACCCCGCCCGCTCCAGCACCGCCGCCGTGGCGCGCAGCGGCGCCGACTGGAAGAAGTTGTGGAAGGTGTCGTCGAAGAGGACCACCGCCGGCCGCCCGTCCCCGCCGGAGCCGGAGCCCCGGCCGCCCCGCCACCCGCGGCGGAAGGGGCGCGCGTCGAAGGTGGGGAGCTTGCGGCGCGGGTCCACGTGCGCCGCCGCCTTCATCGCCCCGCCGAACAGGCTGCTCCCGAGGTTGGCGAGCATGGGCGACACGCTCCCCAGCCTGGCGAAGTCGTGGATCCGCCCGAAGAAGTGCGCAGCCGCGGGCGTGCCCGTCTCGCGGAAGTGCTGCGCCAGGAACTCCGCCTTGTAGCGCGCCATGTCCACGCCCACGGGGCACTCCGTCTTGCACGCCTTGCACTGGAGGCACAGGTCCAGCGCCTCCAGCGTCTCCTCGCTGCGCATCCCGTCCAAATTGCCGCGCATGGCCTCGCGCAGGGCGTTGGCGCGGCCGCGCACGGTGTGCTCCTCCTCCAGCGTCACCATGAACGACGGGCACATGGTCCCCGCGTCCAGCTTGCGGCACACGGCCATGCCGTTGCACTTCTCCACCGCCTTGTCCCAGCCGCCGTCCTCCGAGTAGTCGAACCAGGTGTCCGGCGCCTTCGCCGCGTACGCCTCGCCGAAGCGCAGGTTGTCGGACATGCGCTGGTGCGGCGGGACGATCTTGCCCCCGGGGTTCATGCGGCCGTCCGGGTCGAACACGTGCTTGACCCGGCGGTGCAGCTCCATCACCTCCTCGCCGAACATCAGCGGCAGGAACTCCGAGCGCGCCAGCCCGTCGCCGTGCTCGCCCGAGAGCGAGCCCCCGAACTCCACCACCAGGGCGGCGATGTCGCCGGCGATGGCCTGCATGCGGCGCACGTCGTCGCCGCGCTTGAGGTTCAGGTCCACGCGGATGTGCAGGCAGCCGTGCCCCGCGTGCCCGAAGAAGCCCAGCGTGGTGCCGTGGCGGTTGACGATCTCCTCGAAGCGGCGCGTGTAGGCGCCCAGCTTCTCCGGGGGGATCCCGGTGTCCTCCACGAACTCCTGCGGCTTGATGTCGCGCGTGGGCGTGGTGCGGTACAGCAGCCCGGTGGCCGCCTGGCGCAGCGCCCACGCCGCGGTCTGCACCCGCGGGTCCAGGAACACGCCGGGGAGGGGGGTGCCGGGGAGGCGCGGGGCGCGCGCGGCGAAGTCGTGGGCCAGCGCCGCCGCCTCGGCGGCGGTGTCGGCGGAGAACTCGCAGAACAGCACCCCCAGCGCGTCCGCTTCCACCAGCGCCGCCGTGGAGCGGAACTCGAACAGCTCGCGCGCGCCCTGGAGCACCCGCGAGTCCACGATCTCCAGCGCGGAGAGGCCGGCCTCGGGGAGGATGTGGGGGATGGCGTCCATGGAGTCCCAGCGCCCGCGGAAGCTGAGCAGCACCAGCGCGCGCGCCCCGGGGAGCGGCACCAGCCCCAGCTCCGCCTCGGTGATGGTCGCCAGCGTTCCCTCCGAGCCCACGATCAGCTGCGCCAGGTTCAGCTCGGGCGCCTCCAGCATGGCGTCGAAGTTGTAGCCGGAGACGCGGCGCGGGATCCTGGGGTAGCGGGCGAGCACCGAGTCGCGGTGCGGCTCCAGGATCCCCAGCACCTCCCGGGCGATGCGGCCCTCGCGGCCGGGCAGCGCCGCCACCGCGCCGCGCGCCACCGGGCCGAAGCGCGCCGCCTCGCCGTCGTGGAGCACGCAGTCCAGCGTGTGTACGTGGTCGCCGGTCTTGCCGTAGGCCAGCGAGCGGGCGCCGCACGAGTTGTTGCCGATCATCCCGCCCAGGCAGCACTGGCGGATGGTGGCCGGGTCCGGCCCGAAGTGCAGGCCGTGCGGGGCGGCGGCGCGGTTCAGGCGGTCCAGGCGGACGCCGGGCTGCACCCGGGCGCGGCGGCGGTCCGCGTCCACCTCCAGCACCCGGTTCATGTACTTGCCGAAGTCCAGCACCAGCGCGGCGCCCACCGTCTGCCCGGCCAGCGCGGTGCCGCCGCCGCGGGGGAGCACCGGCACGCCGTGCTCCGCGGCCAGGCGGTGCGCGGCGCGCACGTCGTCCGCGTCGCGGGGGAGCACCACCCCCACCGGCATGATCTGGTACAGCGAGGCGTCGGTGCTGTAGAGCAGGCGGCTCTTGGCGTCGAAGCGGACCTCGCCGCGCACCCCCTGGCGGAGGGCGCGCTCCAGGCGGGCGGCGCGGGCGTCGGGCTGGACTACGGGCAGCATGCGTACCTCGGGAGAAAGCGGGGCGCGCCCCACCGCGGGGCGCGCCGCACGGGTCGGGGCGCTACGCCGGGGCGGGGAGGCCGGGCCGCGGCCCGGCCGGCGCCGCCGCATCGCCGCCCCCGGGCAGGGCGGCGGGGAGGAAGAGGCGGAAGGTGCTCCCCACCTGCGGCGTGGAGTCCACCTCCAGCGTGCCCCCCAGCACCCGGGCCAGGCGCAGCGAGATGGGCAGCCCCAGGCCGGTGCCCCCCGGCGTGGCGCTGGGGAGCTGCACGAACTCGTCGAAGATGCGGGGGATGTCCACGGTGGCGATCCCGGATCCCCGGTCGGCCACCTCCACGCTCACCCCGCCGTCCGGCGCCTCGCCGCACCGGACCTCGATGGGCCGCCCCTCCCCGAACTTGATGGCGTTGGAGAGCAGGTTGAGCAGGATCTGCCGCACCCGGCGCGGGTCGGTGACGATGCGCGGGGTGGCCGGCGAGCAGGAGGTGCGCAGCGGCGAGCCGCGCTCCTCGGCCAGGGGGCGCACGGTGACGAAAAGCTCCTCCACCAGCTCGGGGACGTCCACCTCCTCCGGCTGCACCTCCATCTTCCCCGCCTCCAGCTTGGACAGGTCCAGCACGTCGTTGACCAGCTCCAGCAGGTGGCGGGCGGCGCGCTGCC
Organism: Gemmatimonadota bacterium; assembly: GCA_040752145.1. GTDB lineage: Bacteria > Gemmatimonadota > Gemmatimonadetes > Longimicrobiales > Longimicrobiaceae > JAFAYN01. The sequence goes on along the minus strand of JBFMFL010000190.1, from coordinate 8,008 downwards.
CCCGCTCCAGCCCGTCCTGCTGCGCCGGGGCGAGCGGGCCGTAGACGCCGGCCAGGAGCAGGTCGTTGTAGCCCAGGATGGCGTTGATGGGGGTGCGCAGCTCGTGGCTCATGGCCGCGTAGAAGCGGTCCCGGGCCTCCAGGGCGCGCTCCCGCTCCTCCTCCACCCGCTTGCGGTCGGTGATGTCCAGCACCGTCCCCAGGAAGCGCGTGGCCCGGCGGGCGGGGCCCTCGCCCTCGAACGAGGCGCGCCCCCGGGCGATGATCCAGCGCAGCGTGCCGTCCGGCCAGAGCGAGCGGTACTCCACGGCGTAGTCGCCGCTCCCGGCCGGGTCCAGCGCCCCGCGCACGGCGGCGTCCGCGCGCTCCCGGTCCTCCGGGTGCACGCGGGCCAAAAAGGTGGAGTAGTCCACCTCCGCCTGCGGGGCGAGCCCGAACGCGGCCTTGCAGCGGTCCGACCAGCGCAGCTCCCCGGTCGCCGGGACGAAGTCCCAGGTGCCGATCTCCGCCGACTCGGTGGCCAGCCGGGTGCGCTCCTCCGCCTCGCGCACCGCGCGCTCCGCCCGGCGCCGCTCGGTGAAGTCCTCCATGGAGCCGATCATCCGCAGCGGCCGCCCCCCGGCGTCGCGGGCCACGTAGCCCCGGTCGCGCACCTCGGCGTACGAGCCGTCCGCGCGGCGGAACCGGTACTCGTCCGACCACACCTCGCCGCCGCCGCCGATCACGGCGTGGATCCCGCCCACCACCCGCTCCCGGTCGTCCGGGTGGACGTGGTCGTACCACCAGTCAGCCGCGGTGTGCAGCGCCTCCGGCCCGTAGCCGAACACCCGCCCGATCGCCTCGTTCCAGCGGATCTCGCCGGCGGCGACGTCCCAGTCCCAGATCACGTCGTTGGTGGCGCGCGTCACCAGGCGGTAGCGCTCCTCCTCCTCGCGCAGCGCCGCCTCCGCCTGGCGGGTCTGCAGCTCGGCGCGGAACACGCGCACCGCGTGGCGGACGCTCCGCTCCAGCCGCTCCGGCGTCAGCCCGGCCTTGTCCAGGTAGTCGGCCGCGCCCGCCTTCATCAGCTCCACGGCGGTGCGGGTGTCCGCCTGCCCGGTGAGCATCACCATGGGCGTGGCGATCCCCGCCGCGCGGGCCTCGCGCAGCACCCGCCTGCCGTCGCCGCCGGGGAGCTGGAAGTCCAGGAGCACGCAGTCCCAGGCGCCGTCCCGCAGCGCGGCGAGCGCGGAGTCCACGTCCTCCGCCTCCGCCACCTCGGCGTCGGTGCCGGACGCGCGCAGCGCGCGGCGGACCGCCATGCGGTCCACCTCGTCGTCGTCCACGACCAGGATCCTGAGCCGCTCCCCCTCCATTCAGCGCGCGGGGCGGGGGGAGCCGGCGGGTGCCGCGGGGGGGGTCAAGGCATCTCCACCAGCGTCCAGTACTTGTTGAGCGTCGCCATGGCCTCCACGAAGCTCACGAAGGTGACCGGCTTGAGGATGTAGCCGGCGACGTTGAGGTTGTAGGCGTCCACCCGGTCGCGCTCGTCGTCCGAGGTGGTGAGCACCACCACCGGGGTGAGCCCCAGCTCCGGGTCGGCGCGCAGCTCGCGCAGGAACTCGATGCCGTTCATGCGCGGCATGTTGAGGTCCAGCAGCACCAGCCGGCGGTCGCGGGGGATCTCCGTGCCGCGCAGCAGCGCCAGCGCGTCCAGCCCGTTGCCGGCCACCCAGAGCGGGTTGCCGATGTTGTTCTTCTTGAAGGCGCGGCGGACGTTCATCACGTCCACCTCGTCGTCCTCCACCAGGAGGATGTTGAGCATGTTGTCCCCGGCCACGGTTCAGGCTCCGGCGTCGGCTTCGGTGTCGGCGGGCCAGAGGAAGCGGAAGACGGAGCCTTCCCCCTCTGCGGACTCCACCCGGACCCGGCCCCCCCGGCTCTCCACCAGCTTGCGGACCAGGCTGAGGCCGATCCCGGTGCCCTCCACCTTGTCGCGGGCCTGCAGGGTCTGGAAGATCCCGAAGATACGGTCGTGGTACTCCGGGGCAATCCCCGGGCCGTTGTCGCGCACCGCGAACTCCCACATCGGCCCGCTCCGCTCCGCCGTCACCTCCACCCGCGCGTCCGGGCGGCGGGTGTACTTGAGCGCGTTCCCCACCAGGTTCATGAACACCTGCTGCAGGGGGAGCCGCTCCGCCACCAGCGTGGGCATGGGCCCCACCTCCACCGCCACGCCCTCCGGCGGGGCGAGCAGGTCCAGCACCTCGTCCAGCAGGGCGCCCACCTCCACCGGCTCCGGCTTCTCGCGGACGCGGCCGGCGCGGGAGTACTGGAGCACCCCGTCGATCAGCCCCTCCATGCGGTTCACCCGCCCGCGCATCAGCTCCAGGTGCTCGCGCGTCTCGGCGGGCACCCCCTCCCCCAGGTCCTCCTCGATCCACTGCGACAGGTTGGCGATCCCCCGCAGCGGCGCCTTGAGGTCGTGCGAGGCCACGTAGGCGAACTGGTCCAGCTCGCGGTTGCTGGCCTCCAGCGCGGCGATCAGCCGGTCGCGCTCCGCCGCCGCCTCGCGCTGGTCGTGGATGTCGGTGCAGGTGCCGAACCACCCCACGACGGCGCCCGCCTCGTCGCGCTGGGCAAGCGCCTGCCCCAGGAACCAGCGGAAGGCCCCGTCGCGGCGGCGGAAGCGGTACTCGATGGAGTACGGCTCGCCGGTGTCCAGCGAGTGCCGCCAGCGGGTCCAGGCGCGCTCCCGGTCGTCGGGGTGGAGCACGTCGCTCCAGCCGGCGCCGCGGGCGTCCTCCAGGTCCAGCCCGGTGTACTCGAACCAGCGGCGGTTGTAGTACTCGTGGTAGCCGTCCGGCCGGGTGATCCACACCAGCTGGGGGATGGCGTCGGTCATGAAGCGGTAGTTCTCCTCGCTCCGCCGCAGCGCCTCCTCCGCCGCCTTGTGGTCCTCCACGTCGGCGTTGACGCCGAACCACTGGGTGACGCTCCCCTCCGCGTCGCGCATGGGCTGGGCGCGCGACAGGTGCCAGCGATAGGCGCCGTCGTGGCGCCGCAGCCGGAACTCCGTCTCGTACGGCTCGCCGGTGGCCAGCGACCGGGTCCAGCGCTCCCCCGCGGCGGGGAGGTCGTCCGGGTGCACCACGGCCTGCCACCCGTCGCCCACCACCGCCTCCGCGGGGACGCCGAAGTAGGCGGCGGTGCGGGCGCTCACGTAGTCCAGGCTCCCGTCCGGCCGCGCCGTCCACACCTGCGCGGGGAGGGTCTCGGCCAGGAAGCGGTAGCGCTCCTCGCTGGCCCGCAGCGCCTCCTGCGCCCGCCGCTCCTCGTTGACGTTGCGGAAGTAGACGGAGAGCCCCTCGGGCGAGGGGTAGGCGCGCACCTCGAACCAGGCGTCCAGCGGGGGATAGAACGCCTGGAACTGCACGGTGCGCCGCTCCGCGGCGGCCAGGTGGTAGCTCTCCCAGAAGGGGGAGCCCACCGCTTCCGGGAACTCGTCCCACACGCTGTGCCCCAGCAGCTCTCCGCGCGGGCGGAAGAGCAGGTGCTCCGCCTCGTCGTTGAGGTAGGTGAAGCGCCACTCCCGGTCCAGCGCGAAGAAGGCGTCGGTGATGCTCTCCAGGATGCGCTGCGTCTGCTCGCGGGCGCGCTCGGCGTCGCGGTACAGGCGGGCGTTGTCCACCGCCTGCGCCGCCCGGTCCGCCAGCTGCCGGGCGAAGGCCAGGTCGCCGGCGTCGTAGCGGCGCCCCGACTCGGCGGCCACGAAGGAGATGGCCCCCAGCGTCCGCCCGCGCGCCACCAGCGGCACCACCATGTACGAGCGCAGCTCCAGCTCGCGGACGATGCGCAGGTGCTCGGCGTCGCGCGCGCTCGCTTCCAGCAGCGAGTCGGGGATCTCGGGCACCAGCTCGGGCTCGCCGGTGCGCAGCACGCGCGGCACCCCCGCCGGCGCGTCCGGGTCCACCGGGTAGCGCTCCTCCAGCTCCCGGGCCAGGCGCTCCTTGGCCGGGTCCGGGTGGACCACGGCCAGCCGGCGGATCGCCCCGTCCTCGCCGAGCATGTCCACCGCGCACCAGTCGGCGAGCCGCGGCACGGCGAGCCCGGCCAGGCTGCGCAGCGTGGCCTCGTAGTCCAGCGAGGCGGCGAGCAGCGTCCCGGCCTCGGCCAGGAAGGCGGAGCGCTGCTCCGCCTCCTCCGCCTCCACCCGCGCGGCCCAGGCCCGCAGCAGCTCGCGCTCGCGGTCATCGGCCTGGGAGCGCTCCGTCACGTCCAGCGCCGTCCCCGCCATGCGCGGCGGCCGGAGCGACAGCACCCGTCCCGCCGCGGCCAGCCAGCGCACCTCGCCGTCGGGACGCACGATGCGGTGCTCCAGCGAGTACTCCCCGCCCTCGGCCAGGGCGCGCTGCACCGACTCGCGCACCCGCTCGCGGTCCGCCGGGAAGACGCGCTCCAGGTAGCCGTCCAGGGTCAGCTCGATCCCGCCCGGCTCCACCCCGAACAGGCGGTACATCTCGTCCGACCACTCGGCCCTTCCGGCCGCCGCGTCCCACTCCCAGCTCCCCAGGCGGGCCAGCCGCTGCGCCTCGGCCAGCTGCGCCTCGCGCGCCCGCAGCGCCTCCTCGGCCTGCTTCTGGCGGGTGACGTCCACCGCCACCCCGCGCAGCCGCACGCCGTCCCCGTCGTCCACGGCGCGCGCCAGGTCGCGCAGCCACACCACGCGCCCGTCCGCCGCCACGGCGCGGAATTCCAGCTCCTCGCAGCGCCCCGCCGGCTGCGGAGCGGCGCGGCACTCCGCCACGCGGGCGCGGTCGTCCGGGTGAACGGCGAAGGCGGCCCGGAAGGCGCCCTGCGCCGTCCACGCCTCCGGCGGCCAGCCCAGCAGCGCCTGCGCCCCGCGGCTCACGTAGGTGTAGCTGCCCCGCGCGGGATCGGCCTCCCACACGATCGCGTCCAGCCCCTCCAGCAGGCCGGCGAGGGCGGCGTCGCCGGCGCGGGGGGGCGGGGTCTGCTCCGTCATGTCCTGGGGCGTGGCTCCGGGGATGGGTCGGCGCGCGGAGCCGTCCGGGCCCCGCGCGCCGTGGTCGAGGGGGCGCGCAGATGCAAGGCTCCGGCCAGCCCCCGCGCGGGCGCGCGCGGCCGGGATCGTGCGGAACACGCGGGGGTATGAGCGCCGGACGGTCCGCAACCGCGCGGGCCGGGAGCGGGGGATCGCCCCCAGCAGCGACCCGAGGACGGATGCACGTATACCTGAAAGAAGAGCCGGTGGAGCTGGAGATCCGCGAGGTGGACCCCGAGGGGCTGGTCGCGGAGGACTCCGACCTGATCCCCGTGGCCTTCTACGTGGCCGGCAACGAGCGGCCCAGCTTCCGCGCCATCCTCCCGCCGCAGACGGTGGCGGTGCTGGAGGAGGCCACCCTGGCTCCCGTGCGCCTGGGGCTGCTGGCCGAGGAGCCCGAGGACTCGGGCGAGATCCACGCCATGGTGGGGCTGTCCGTGGTGATGCACGGCGACCCCGACGAGGCCGAGGAGGCGCACGACGGCGAGGAGCGCCCCCCCGCCGAGCCCTGGGCCGCCGACCCCGACGCCTGGCGCGGCTCCGCCGACGGCGAGGAGGAGGCGGAAGAGGGCGGCGAGCGCACGGTGCTCCTGGCCTTCGCGCCGCTGGTGCGCCTGCGCCGCAAGTTCCCGGACGACTTCGGCGAGGAACTGGCCGACCTGCTGGAGAGCGCCCTCGCGGGGGACACCAAGCCGTCGCTGGAAGCCCGGATCGACGACATGCTGGGGGGGCTGTGAACGGCAGGGGACAGGTTACAGGTTACAGGTTACAGCCGGCAGGTCGTCCCGCCGTTCGCAGGCTGTCCCCTGTCCCCTGTTCCCTGTAACCTGTGGTTCGAGGCCGGTTCGCGCCCAGCCCCACGGGGCGCCTGCACCTGGGGAACGCCCGCACCGCCCTGCTCGCGTGGCTGCACGCGCGAGCGGCGGGCGGGCGCTTCGTCATGCGGGTGGAGGACCTGGACCGCGGGCGGGTGAGGCCCGGCTACATGGAGGCGCAGCTGGACGACCTGCGCTGGCTGGGGCTGGACTGGGACGAGGGGCCGGACGTGGGCGGCCCCCACGCGCCGTACGTCCAGTCGGAGAGGCAGGCGGACTACGCGGCGGCGCTGGCGCGGCTGGAGGCGGCGGGGCTGCTGTACCCGTGCTTCTGCTCGCGGAAGGAGATCGCGGCGGCGGCCAGCGCCCCGCACGGCCCCGCCGACGAGGGGCCCCGCTATCCCGGCCGCTGCCGGGAGCGCCCGCGCCAGCCCGGGGACGAGGGGCGGGCCGCGGCGCTGCGCTTCCGCGTGGCGCCGGGCGCGGTGGGGTTCCGCGACCTGCTGCAGGGCGACGTGGCCTTCGACCCGGAGGCGGAGACCGGCGACTTCGTGGTCCGCCGCAAGGACGGGGTGGCCGCCTACCAGCTCGCCGTGGTCGTGGACGACGCGGCCATGGGGATCACCCACGTGGTCCGCGGCGCCGACCTGCTCCCCTCCACCGCCCGCCAGCTCCTCCTCTACCGCGCGCTGGGGCTGGCCCCGCCGGAGTTCCTGCACGTGCCGCTGATGCTGGGCCCCGACGGCGAGCGCCTTGCCAAGCGGCACGGCGCCGTCTCGCTGGCCGAGCTGCGCGAGGCGGGGGTGTCCCCGGTGCGGGCCACGGGGTGGCTGGCCTCCACCTGCGCCCTGGCGGAGCCCGGCGAGGAGGTGGAGGCGGGCGGGCTGGTGGGCCGCTTCGCCGTGGAGCGCCTCCCCCGCGAGGCCACCGTGGTGGACGACGCCGCGCTGGAGCGGCTGACGGCGCGCTGACGGGGCGCCGGGTCGGAAATCCTTGCGCCGGCCGCCACCTTTTTTCCAGGATTGCCGGCCGGCCGGGCGCCCGGTATCATTCCCCGCACACCACAGCACGTACGTCCCGGCGCCGCGCCCTCCCGGGCACGGCACCTGCACTGCCGCCGCGGATCCGCATCCCCATGCGCGCCCCCGCGGCGCCGCTTCCGCATCGTCCGACCCTCCCGTCGCACACAGTCCAGGAGACATCCCGATGAAGATCCGTGCGCTCGCCCTCGCCGGGCTGCTGGCGCTCCCCGCCGCCGCGTCCGCCCAGGAACCGCTTCCCCCGGGCCAGCTCCCCCCGGCCCGCTTCTCCGTCACCCCCTTCGTGGGGCTGCGCGTCCCGTACACCACGGGCAACGCGTACCTGTTCGTGGGCGAAGACCGCTCGTTCATCATCGACGAGGACCGCGGCGGGGCCCCACTCGTCGGCGTGGAGGGCGAGGCGCGCCTGCGCGGCCCGGTGAGCCTGCTGGGCTCGGTGGCCTTCGGCAACGGGGGCGACCACACCATCCGGCTCACCTCCAGCGAGGGCGACCAGCTCCCCCTGATCGCCGACACGCCGGACATGTGGATGGGCAAGCTGGCCGTGGCGTACCGGCTCCCGGAGCCACGCCCCGACAACCGCCGCTTCCACCCGGCCGGGTTCATCTCGGCCGGGCCGGCGCTGGTGCGGACCAGCTGGGCCGACACCGACCTGGACGGGAGCGGGATCAACCACTGGGGGCTCAACCTGGGCGTCCACGCCGCCACCACGCTGGGGTCGCCGCGGCTGGCGCTGAACATCGGCCTGGAGGACTTCCTCACCTTCTGGAACACGGAGCGGCTGGCGGAGCACGACGCGACGCTGTACGGGCAGTTCTTCGAGGACGCGGCCATCGTGGACTTCGACTACAGCAGCTCCAATCTCGTCGTGCTGCGGGCGGGGCTTTCGTTCAGGTTCCAGTAGGGGTTTTCGAGAGGTCCGTTCGGATGGGTTCGAGGGCGGCTCCGGGGTTTTCCGGGGCCGCCCTCGCGCGTCTCCTCTGGTTTCGTGGGGCCGCTACGGAGCCCGGCGGTACTGCTGCCGGTCTCCTCCGCGGGCTCCGGGAGCCACCGGAAACTGCCCCGGTGTCTCCCTCCGGCGCAGGGAGCCAGCCGAAACTGCCCGGCTGT
>JBFMFL010000019.1:0-42507 GCA_040752145.1 Gemmatimonadota bacterium | reverse complement strand
GCGGGGGGGGGGGGGCGGGGGGGGGTGGGCGCCGGGGGGGGGCCGCGCCCCCCCGCCGGTCCTCGCCGGGCGGGGTCAGCCGCAGCTCACGGTGGGGTTGAAGGGGAAGAAGGTCCCGCTGGGGTTGTGCTTCCACGCCCAGGCGTGCAGGTCGTAGTGCGCGATGGGGATGCCGTGCCGCGCCTCGGGGGCGCGGTGGTCCTCGAACACGTGCCCGGCCAGCGCCGGCGGGGTGGCGTGCTGCGCGTCCCACGGCGCGGCGGCGACCATGAACTCCACCGCCACCAGCCGCAGCCTGCCGTTCTTCTCGGGGGCGTACAGGAGGAGCTCGGGCGCGGAGGGATCCACCGTGCCGTCGATCAGCCCGAAGTTGGCGTAGTGGAAGCCCATGGCTCCCAGCGCGGGGTGCGCGACGCAGGGGCTGGCCTGGACGTACCCCGCCTCGACGGCGGCCTCCACCCGGTGGAACCGCGCGGTCGCGCGGCGGATCTCCGCCAGCGTCCGGTTGGCGTCCGCCGCCGCGGAGGAGAGCGCGGCGCGGTCCGGCGCGACGGCGGCGGGCTGGCCGTCGCAGGCCGCGAGGGCGAGGCAGGCCGCGACTGCGGCGAGGGGAAGGAGTCGGCTGGGACGCATTGCGGACCTCCGGTGGCGGGATTGTGGAGCAGGGGGCGCGGACGCGCCCCGCCGGACGGACCCGGCGGCGTGCGCCGGACCGGACGGGCCCGTGCAACTACCATTCGTTCCCGCCGCGGTCGTCCTGCCGACGGACGGGGGCCCCGGGAACCGGCGCCGCGCCAGGGCGCGTGCCGCGTCCAGGCGGGAAGTGTTCCCGGCGCCGGGCGGTGGAGTTGTAACGGGACGTTCACCCGCGTGGCGCGATCCGTTCCCCCCGGCGCGGGGCTCCGCGCCAGCTTGACAATCCTCCCGGCGGGGCGGCAGTTTCCCGCATGAGCATCGACCTCCAGACCGACCGCGCGCACGACCTGCTGCAGCGGTTCCGCGCCGGGCAGCGCCTCGCCCTCGCCCGCGCCATCTCCCTCGTCGAGAACGGCCAGCCCGGCTTCGAGCGCATCCTCCACGAGCTGCACGCCGACCTGGGCCGGGCGCAGCGCATCGGGATGACCGGGCCGCCCGGGGCGGGGAAGTCCACGCTGACCTCCAAGCTGACGGTGGCGCTCCGCGAGCGGGAGGAGCGGGTGGGGATCGTCGCGGTGGACCCGTCGTCGCCGTTCACGGGCGGCGCGCTCCTGGGCGACCGCATCCGCATGAACAACCTGGCCACCGACCCGGGCGTCTTCATCCGCTCCATGGCCGCGCGCGGCTCGCTGGGCGGGCTGGCGACCACCACCAGCGAGGTGGCCGACCTGATGGACGCCTACGGCTGCGACCGGGTGCTGCTGGAAACCGTGGGCGTGGGGCAGTCCGAGCTGGAGATCGCCGAGACCGCCGACACCACGGTGGTGGTGCTGGTCCCCGAGTCGGGCGACTCCATCCAGGCGATGAAGGCCGGGCTGATGGAGATCGCCGACGTGTTCGTGATCAACAAGGCCGACCGCCCCGGCGCCGACCGCCTGGCGCAGGAGATCGAGGTGATGCTGCACATGCGCCTGGGCGAGTCCGCGCCCGCCGCGGCCGGCCACCACGGGGTGTCGCTGAAGACGGTGGGCAGGGCGGCGCGCGAGCGGACGCGGCAGGCGGCGGAGGAGGGGGGCGGGTGGGCGATCCCGGTGCTCAAGACCGTGGCGCAGACGGGGGAGGGGATCGAGGAGCTGGTGCGAACGCTGGACCGGCATGCGGTGTACCTCCGCGACACCGGCGAGCTCTCGCGCCGCCGGCAGAACCGCCTCGCCGAGCGCGTCCGCGCCGTGGTGGACCGGGAGATGAAGAAGCGGGCCTGGACCGACGGACGCGGCGAGGAGATCCTGGAAGAATCGCTCCCCGCGCTGGAATCCGGCGCGGAGTCCCCCTATACCGTCGCGGCGCGGATCGTGCGAGCGATGGGCCTCGAAACCCAGCGAAGGACCGAGACATGAGCTCGATCGACTACGGCGTCGCGCCGGACGCGCTCCTGGAGCGCATCGCCGAACGGGAGCGCGAGATCGCGGAGCTGAAGGACCGCCTCCGCGCCTGGGAGACGGCGTACGAGCGCACCCCCAAGCGCGCCTCCAACCGGGGCGAGCCGGAGCGCGGCGCCGACCCGGCCGCGGACCCGGTCTACACCAGCATCTCCGGCGCGGAGGTCAAGGCGCTGTACACCCCGCTCGACCGCCCGGAGACCGGCGCGGAGGAGGCGGAGTTCTACAACGAGAAGCTGGGCGCCCCGGGCGAGTTCCCCTTCACCCGCGGGCCGTACGGCACCATGTACCGCACCCGGCTCTGGACCATGCGCCAGTTCGCCGGCTTCGGGACCGCGGAGGAGACCAACCAGCGCTACCACTTCCTCCTCGGGCGCGGCCAGACGGGTCTCTCGGTGGCCTTCGACTTCCCCACGCTGATGGGCTACGACTCCGACCACCCCCGCTCGCTGGGCGAGGTGGGGAAGTGCGGCGTCGCGATCTCGTCGCTGGACGACATGGAGACGCTGTTCGCGGGGATCCCGCTGGACCGGGTCTCCGTGTCCATGACCATCAACGGGCCGGCGATCATCCTGTTCGCGTTCTACATGATCGCGGCGGAGAAGCAGGGGGTGCCCTTCAACAAGCTGCGCGGCACCGTCCAGAACGACATCCTCAAGGAGTACCAGGCGCAGCACGCCTGGGTGTACCCGCCGGAGCCGGCGCTGCGGCTGGTGATCGACATGTTCGAGTGGGCGTCGAAGAACGCGCCCAAGTACAACCCCATCTCCATCTCCGGCTACCACATCCGCGAGGCGGGCTCCACGGCGGCGCAGGAGCTGGCGTACACGCTGCGCAACGGCTTCGAGTACGTGGAGCGGGGGATCGCGCGGGGGCTGGACGTGGACGACTTCGCGCCGCGGCTCTCCTTCTTCTGGGACGTCCACAACGACTTCTTCGAGGAGATCGCCAAGTTCCGCGCGGCGCGCCGCATCTGGGCCCGCCACCTGCGCGACAAGTACGGCGCCCGGAACCCGGAGTCGTGGCGCCTGCGCACCCACGCGCAGACCGCCGGGGTGACGCTCACGGCGCAGCAGCCGGAGAACAACATCGTCCGCGTGGCCTACCAGGCCATGGCCGCGGTGCTGGGCGGCACGCAGTCGCTGCACACCAACTCCATGGACGAGACGCTGGCGCTCCCCAGCGAGAAGGCGGTGCAGATCGCGCTGCGCACGCAGCAGATCCTGGCCTTCGAGACGGGCGCGGCCAACACCATCGACCCGCTGGCCGGCTCGTACTACGTGGAGGCGCTCACCGACCGGCTGGAGGCCGAGGCGGAGGAGATCTTCGCGCAGGTGGACCGGCTGGGCGGCGTGGTGCCGGGGATCGAGGTGGGCTACTTCCAGCGTGAGATCGCCCGCTCCGCCATGCGCCAGCAGGTGGAGATCGAGAACGTGGACCGGGTGATCGTGGGGGTGAACGAGTTCACCATCGAGGGCGAGGAGATCGAGATCCCGCTCCTCAAGATCACCGAGGAGGCGGAGCTGCGGCAGCGCGAGCGCATGGCCGCCATGCGCGCCCGCCGCGACCAGGGCGAGGTGGACCGCACGCTGAAGGCGCTCCAGGACGCGGCCCGCGCCGGGGAGAACGTGGTCCCCGCGCTGCTGGACGCGGTGCGGGCGTACGCCACCCTGTACGAGATCCGCTACGCGATGGAGGAGGTCTTCGGCGCGTACCAGGAGCCGGTCTTCTTCTAGGTCTCGCGGATGGCTGTCGGATGCATCACGAGGCCGGACGCCCGCCGTGGGGTCCGGCCTCGCGTCTTTTCGCCGTTCCCGGAGAGATGCCAGGTGAAGCTGCGCGCGGTCGTCCATGAGGCGGAGGAGGGGGGATACTGGGCGGAAGTTCCCGCTCTCCCGGGGTGTGTGAGCCAGGGGGAGACTTTCGCGGACCTCCACTCGAGCCTCCGTGAAGTGGTCGAAGCGATCCTGTCGGCGGACTCGCCGCCGCATGGGGTAGCCGATGTGGCGGTAATTCTGGAGCCGGTGGCATGAGCACGCATGCCGATTCGGAGCCGGTCACCGCCGCCGAGCTGATCCGGATGCCGCGTGGCCGAATCAGGCGGGAGCTGGTGCTCGGACAGGTCGTGGAGTTTCCATTACGGGGAGCGGCCGAGGGCGCGATGCTCGCGGATCTGAGCCTGAGCCTGTTGGATCACGTTCGCAGCCACGACCTTGGAGGGGTGCTCGGACCTGGAGTGGGGTTCCATCTCTCCTCGAATCCGGACACGGTGCTCGCGCCGGCCGTGAGCTTCGTCCGCAGGGAGCGATTGGCGGGACGTGCCGTTGCGGAAGAGTACTTCGCGGGCGCACCCGATCTGGCGGTGGAAGTCGCGTCGCCGGCGACTCCGCTGGCGGGGAGGGTGGCGCGGGCCGGTGACTGGCTGACCGCCGGGTGCCGGATGGTGGTGCTGGTAAGCGCAGACGACCACACTGCGACCGTGTACCGTCCGCATGGTGAGGCTGTCGTGCTGACGGAGGCAGACGAGCTGGACGGAGCGGACGTGATCCCTGGTTGGCGCCTGCCTGTCCGGGAGCTGTTCGTGTAGCTTCTCGCCATTTCCTGCCGCTGGTGAGGCGGGCCTGACGTGCCGCGTCGTTCGGCGTTACGGACTCTCCTTGAATCGCCTCCCGTGAATACTCTTCCTCTCGATCTCCCCCTCTTCGCCCGCGCCGCGGAGCACGCCGGCCGCACCGCCGTCGTCGCGCCAGAGGGCACGTTCACGTACGACGACCTGCTGGACGCATCGGCCCGCGTGGCGTCCGCGCTGCTCGACGGCGCCGCGGACCTCGCGGGTGCGCGTGTCGCCTTCCTGGCGCCGCCGGGGTGGGACTACGTGGCGGTGCAGTGGGGGATCTGGCGCGCGGGCGGGATCGCCGTGCCGCTCGCGGTCTCGCACCCGCCCGCCGAGCTGGAGTACGTGGTGCGGGACGCGGACGCCGCGGTCGTCGTCGCGCACCCGGAGTTCTCCGACGCGCTGCAATCCATCGCCAGCCGAAACGAGCGGCGCTTTCTCGACACACCGGAGCTGCTGGCGGCGGTCCCGGGCCCCCTGCCGCGGGTGGACGAGGAGCGGCCGGCGATGATGGTCTACACCAGCGGCACCACGGGGAAGCCCAAGGGCGTGGTCACCACGCACGCGAATGTCCGCGCGCAGGTGACGGCGCTGGTGGAGGCGTGGGAGTGGCGCGCCGACGACCGGATCCTGCTCGTGCTGCCCATGCACCACGTGCACGGCATCGTCAACGTGCTCACCTGCGCGCTGTGGGCGGGCGCGACGTGCGAGATCCTGCCGCGGTTCGACGCGGACGCCGTGCGGGAGCGGATCGAGGCGGGCGGGCTGACGCTGTTCATGGCGGTGCCCACCATCTACCGGCGATTGATCGCGGCGTGGGAGGCGGCGGAGCCCGACCGGCGGCGCGGGATGTCGGAGGGGTGCGCGCGGATGCGGCTGATGGTGTCCGGCTCCGCCGCGCTCCCGGTGCAGACGCTGGAGCGCTGGCGCGAGATCAGCGGGCACACGCTGCTGGAGCGCTACGGGATGACGGAGATGGGGATGGCGCTCTCCAACCCGCTGCGCGGCGAGCGGCGCCCGGGGTACGTCGGCGTCCCGCTCCCCGGCGTGGAGGTCCGGCTGGTGGACGACGATGGCCGCGCGGTGGAGCCCGGCGCACCCGGGGAGATCGAGGTGCGGGGCGAGAACGTCTTCGCGGAGTACTGGCGGCGCCCGGAGGCCACGGCGGAGGCGTTCCGCCAGGGCTGGTTCCGCACCGGCGACGTGGCCGTGGTGGAGGACGGCTACTACCGGATCCTCGGCCGCCAGAGCGTGGACATCATCAAGACGGGCGGGTACAAGGTGTCCGCGCTGGAGATCGAGGAGGCGCTGCGCACGCACCCCGGCGTGGCGGAGTGCGCGGTGGTGGGGGTGGAGGACCCCGACTGGGGCGAGCGGATCTGCGTGGCGGTGGAGGCGCGGGAGGGCGCGTCGCCGACGCTGGAGGGGTTGCAGGGGTGGGCGCGGGAGCGGCTCGCCCCCTACAAGCTCCCCCGCGAGCTGCGCCTGGTGGAAGCTCTGCCGCGCAACGCCATGGGCAAGGTGGTCAAGCCGGACGTGGCGCGGCTCTTCGCGAGCTGACCGTCGGACCCGGTTCGATGCCGACGAAGAAGGCCCGCGGGCGACTCGCCCGCGGGCCTCCGTGCATCATCCATCACTGCGCCGACGCTCAGCCCGGCGCCGGGGCGGGGACGGGACGGCGGAGCCGGCGGCGGAGGGCCGGGACGACGCGGCCCAGCCCCACGTAGTCGGCCACGCGCCAGGCGGCGAGGAGCAGCACCTGGAGGGCGAGGATGCGCCCGTCGAACTGCCAGCTGGCGATGCCGGAGAGGATCAGGTTGAGGTTGAGCAGGCTCGCCCCGACCGCGGCCGGCACCAGCAGGATCCCGCCGAAGAACGCCAGCGCCACCGCCAGCTCCGCCAGCGGGATGCCGATGCTCATCCAGCGGTCGGCGCCCAGGTCCAGCAGCGCCTGCGCCACGTGCCGGTAGGCGGGGAAGGGCGCCGGCGTCAGGCCGCGGGCGATGGCGTCCAGCATGGAGTGCATGGAGTCGCCCCGGAGCCACCCGGCCTCCACCTTGGCGAGGCCGAACTGCAGCCAGATGAAGCCCAGGTAGATGCGCACCCCCAGCCAGAGCGGGGAGGCGAGGCGGCTGGCGAAGGGCCACCGGAGCATATGGAGAACCCGCCGTTTGCGTGCGAGCATGGGGCAACCTCCTGCAGTGGAAGAGAAACGACACCCACTGCAAGTGTAGCCGTCGCGCCGACGCGAAACAGCAGGGAGATTCCGGAACATTGGTGCGGTATCCGCCCATTCTTGATACGGGTTATTCCCTGCTTATGGGTGGGAGAACACCCGCGGACCTCAGTGGAAGCTCCTCATGTTGTGCCTGCCGCAGGCGGTTCGGGAACTCCTCCGCCCTTCATGAACGCGACCTGGATGCGCTGGTACGGCCCGGAGTAAACCCGGAAGCTCCGCCAGGCGGCCTCGGTTGCCCTGAGCGCCAGCAGGATGCCGGAAGTAGTGTCGAAGCCATCCGGGGCGCGGGCCCCAACCTTCCCGGGCACGTTGGGCGCAACCTGCCTCCCCCGATCCTCCCATGCAGCCGCTCCCCATTCGGCTGTGAGTACACGCGACTAGGTTTCCCCGGTGAGAACTACTGGGCGACATGGTTGGCGGCGTCCGTCTTGAGGGTGCTGGCTATCATGGAAGTGATCCCTCGTCCGGCATTTCTTCACGCAGTGCCTTGCGGATCCGCGCGAACTCGGGATCACGGTAGAATAGGCTGCGAGAGGTTCCAAGCATATGGTAATACTTGGCATTCTTTTTCTTGATATACGGAATGGCCGTCGTGCACGTCTGGTAGAAGCAGATCTGTGCGATACGCGTGCCCGGAAGAAGGGTCAGGGGCGTTTTTCCTGCATTCCTGAGTTCAAAAGTGAGTACGCCTTCGAAACCCGGATCGACGAAGCCTGCGGTGGAGTGGATCTGCAGGCCCAATCTGCCCCACGTACTCCTTCCCTCCAAGCGCCCAGCCAGGTCACTTGGAAGAACAAAGTACTCGAAGGTAGACGCCAGTACGAACTCGTCGGGGTGCAGGATGAAACGCCCCAACGGGGGGACGTGGATCTTCGAGGTATAATCGTCTAGCTGTTGTTCCAGCAATTTTTCGTCAAGCGGATCGAGGTGGGGGTGCTTGGAAGTGTTGAAGACCTCAAACTCAAATCCCAGCCTGATATCGATCGAAGTGGGGCCGATCTGGATTTGCGGATCCAGAATGGGCGTGACGATCAGGTCGCCCTTAACGAGGCGTGAGATCAGATCCTGCTCGTTCAGGACTGCGCTTACGTTGTTCGCTGCTGGCGTCATCCTCGTCCTCCCTCCGGATCTGGGGAAAGGATCGTTGCGAGGTATGCACTTTCGATGGAGGTCCGGAGTAGGCCGTCCAGTTGCAGCACCTGTCCCGCAAATTCCTCACCCTGTTTACGAGTAAAAGCTTCGAGTTCCATAATGGCAGGGAAGTACAGATCTTCGACCTTGTGCAGCCACCCCGCCAAGACAATTTCTGCAACAGAGCACGGCCGCTCCCGCACTCCTTCTTGGAGGTAGGCCAGTTCAGCCTCAACATCTTGGCCGTCCGCGGAGCGCAACGACTCCTGAAGTGCACGCAGTCGCTGTAAAGCGGCCGGCTTGTTCTTAGTCTCTTCGAAGATGCTGACGGTAGCAATGGGAATTCTTCTCAGTAGTCGGTCACGAAGGAGCGGTAACTTCGTTTCTTTAATTGCAGTAAGGTCACCCTGTGGGAGCAGTTCTGGCAGATGCCGGATGATCCGATCGTCGAGTTCCCTCACATCAATCACGGCCCGCTCGCCGGTGCCGCCCAAGTAACGCCTTTCCGCCCAAGAGCGCTCCTCGAACAATTCGATAAAAAACCTCACAAGATCGGGCCACTGCCGTTGGCTCCTTGTAAGCCGGACTAGCCGTGAGACATTTGCCTCTTTCAGATGATCTGATATTATTCCGACCCGCCATTGCGGGAAAGGGTGAGTGTACGAGGGGCTGAGGATGCCCTCCGATGCTGCTAGGACTACAATAAAATCAACGAAAGAGGCAAGATACGCAGGCCCCAAGAGGCGGACGGCGAGCAGGTCGCAGAAGATCTCCTCAGCCCACCTCAATACCACACCGACATTCTGTGGCCTTTGCCCCACGATCACGAGAATGTCCTTCTCCACGTCACGGCTTTTGAGAAACGTTCTAATCGGCTCCGAGAACGCATGCCCCATTTCGTGGACCAGAGTGCCCCATTGAAGCGGGTTGCTGGCTTCCAGCTTGGGTAGAAAGAGCGTGGGGGTTGCGCCGTCACCTGGATTCGTGTCTCTCTGCAGGAGATACGATGAGAGATCAGTCTCCTCGAACATGTAGGAGTTGGATGGTACTACGCTGAGCGGCCTTCGTATACCACTGGTAGCTTCCAACGGCGCGAAAACAGCCTTCAGAAAGACATCGGTCTCCTGTGGAGTCCACCGGGTGTTAACGAACGAGAGGTGTTGGTGCATGTAAACGATGTTGTGCAGAGATGCACTGACAAATTTCAGAAACGCGCCATAGGCATGATCGTCGAGTTCCGCTTCGATGGACCCGAGTACGGGTACGATCTCGAGCAACTCTTCTTTGGTTTTACCGATCTGTTTGAGAAACGCTTGAACGACTCGAGCATCCGTGGGGTGCGCAACGCTGCCGCTGGATTCAAGAAGCGCCTCCATCCTTGCCACACGCTCGAACGCCTGAAGCCAAAAGTATCGTAATAAAAAGTTAGAAGCTGATAGCACTGGCCCGGCGCTCCTTAGTCGCACGAAGAAGGTCCTTGTCAGCCAGATAGAAGGGCAAGGAGGTGCTTGCCAGTACTTCTTGCGCGCGTGTGATCCTCTCCGGGGGTAATATGCTACGACCTGATAGGATCTCTTCGAACAACTCCTTCACTTCGACCCAATTAGCGGAGAAGAATTCACGCGGAAGATCTCCCTGTCCGAGCGGCTCGCTCTGCTCCATGAGGACGGCTACCTGCCTGCTGAGCCGGCTCATGTCAAGTTGATTCTGAGAATAGTGCATACCATTGAGGAGGGCGTCGCAGAAATCGATCCCAGCTCGGAGCATCGCCTCATTGATCACGTTTTTTCGAGCGAGGGCTAGCGCCATACTACCACGGTCTGCCAGCATGCTCAGCTGCCGCAGATCCCCTGCGCCCGCGCTGAAACTCTTGTTCTCACTCATAACGCACCTTCACGGTGGAGAACTTGGAAGACGGAACGGTATATCGGATCTTTGCCGTCTTCATCGACTTTGAGGATGAACCGGCGAGCTTCGAGTTCCGCAATGATCTTGGCTGCTTCAATACCGCCGAATCCGGCACCGCTCCGAATTGAATCCAGTGTAAGAAAAGGCTGCTGGTCAGCGAAGCGCATCACTTCCCAGAGGTTCTCTTCGGAGCCGTCCATCTTGAGCCCTAAGTACTCGTACTGCGGGTCTCCGCTAGCCGGCTCGGAAACTAGGAAGAGCGATCGTCTCTTCTCAGCTATCCGCTGCAACTCCGTAGACGGGTCGAGTGGACCGATGTCGCCAGTCTCGCGTGCCAGGCCCTTGAGCACCTGCATTCTGTCGATCACGAGTTTCCCCCGCACCGCGATTGCAGAATTTTCCGGTAGGCCCATTCCATACTCGTGGACGAACGACGGAAGGAAGCACGCTACGAACTCGTAGTTGATCAACTGGGCCGTGGTTAGATCGATCAACCACAGTCGATCAGTGCCCTCCTCCGCGATCCTGGTCTGGAACCGGCGGTGGGCCTGCTCGCCTTGCTTTGGAAGGTTGAAGCAATATTCGCGAAGTTCATGGCTTACGTCGAATCTGCAGATACGAACGCTCATACTGCCCTTCGGATAGGAAGAAAGACCGAGATCTGGGCACCGACTAGGGATTCTACACGATACTCCCGGACCTGCCCTCCAAGCGAGCCATCAGCGGAGAATGTGACGCGTCCGGCACCAGAGCGGCACTCAATTACTCCTCCACGCTCCATCACGAGTTCCCGGATGGTGCCAAGGCCCATGCCAGAAATCGGCCGCCCTTTAGATCTGCTCGTGATCCCAAACTCAAAGCCTCCAAGAATGGCAGTTACATCGTTCCAAGGGCGCTCGAGCCTTTCACAGATCATGTTGCACTGGCTATCCAGCGCGTCTTTGAACCCTATCCCGAGATCCCCATAGACGATAGAGAGGCCGCGCCGATCGCATTGCAGTGCTGCATATCCCCAGGATCCACTGTGAAAATATATGTTGGAATAGATTTCTGAATTTAGAAGAAGGATGGCGCGCATCTCGTCAGGAGGGTAGCCGAGATGGCTACTTAGCGCCGTATGGAATACTGTGCTGATCTCACCGATGAAGCCGCTCATCTCGCTTTGGAACCACTCTACTGCTTTTGCATTCCCCCCTTCCAGAATTCGTCGGAAGCCCATGGACGGATAACTGGCGGAGGGGATCACCGCGCCCCTGGTCGATTTGCGGGCAAGCGTCTCAAGGTATTGATGTTCCTGTTGCGCAATGTAGTTCGCGCCAACGAATACTTCGTCGAGTGCGGCAAGCGAAAAGAATTTCGATAACAGGAGGAAGTTCCATGCTGTCCTGGATGTTGGGGGTCGAAAGAGAGCTTCGCTGTCTCTGTGGGTAGTCGGATCAGCTCGTCTGAGGGTATATAGGAGAGCGATCAACTTGGAAAGTCCGGCTAGACTGGTGTATGTGGCTGAGGTTAAATCAATGAGAGGTTTCCTACCGGCGCGACTGTCCTCAAGAACCGAGCTTGCGAGCTTCTCGAATGCCACAGAATCAAACCTCATCTTCCTCTCCAGTGACTTGAAGGTTAATGGAGGCGAATGGGTCGGAATCGCTGAGACCGCAGCAGTTCGTGGTCAATTGGAATCGTAGACGATCGACTCGATCAGCTCCCATTTTCCACTATCGGAGCAGCGAACGACTCGTGCCTCCGACAAAGCGCCAAGTAGCTCGCGCAGGTGTGCTCGATCCACCTCAGCCATGTTTTCCGCCCGGAGAAACTGGTTCGTGCTGTTTTCAATCGCCTCTTCGTCTGATGGACATCCGTTCTCGACGCTCGCAAGCGCACGAATCACATATGCGTGCCTAGCGTCGAAGCGAAGGTGCATATGCCAGAGGAGCTTTGCAAGGAAGTTTAGGATGGCGATAACGATTATCTGAGTGTCATGCACCCCACCCACGGATTTTGCTGCGGCCTTAACACCGTCAACGAAGAGCCCACGCCAGTTCACCAGCAGATTCCTCACTTTGACGGATCCAGCACCTCCCCCGCGTATGTAAAGGACTCCGTTTCCCACTCTGTCCACCGTGTGGACGTCTGCTCCTCCTTCGGCGGTGGCAAAAAAAGGCATCAGCATTTTCATGACCTGGCCGTCGAAATCGACTCCCTTGCTCTCCAGAATGTGTGAAAGCTCGCGTTCGATTTGTGCGGTTCCAGTTGTCACGTCGGTCATTGCAGTGTTGGTTCGAGTCACTGGTGAGGCCGCTACTTGCCTCCTGGCGTAGATTACGCTACCGGTGCTTGATAATCAAGTGGCCCAGGAAGGGCTGCAATCGGCGGACGGATGCCTCGCAGCTTCTGCACCACGCCCGCCAGCGCCAGCGCGCCCTCCTCGCCGCGCGGCTTGCCGACCACCTGCAATCCGACCGGGAGGCCGTCCCCGTCCAGCCCGCAGGGGACCGACGCCACGGGCAGCCCCGTCATGCTCAGCACGAAGGTGGGGGCGATCCAGTCCACGTACGTCTCCATCTCGCGCCCGCCGACGGTGCGCGGGTAGTTCTCGACGACGGGGAACGGCGGGACGGCCATGGTGGGGGTGAGCAGGTGGTCGAAGCGCCGGAAGAGCGCCCGGAACTCCTCCCAGATGCGCCGGCGCGCCGCCTCGGCGGCCCCCAGCTCCTCCACGCTGGTCGTCAGCCCCGCGCGCAGGTTGTTGCCCACGTTGGTTCCGAAGCGCTCCAGCTTGTCCAGGTGCGGGTGGAGCATGGACACGAACCAGAGCCCGCGCAGCGCCAGGAAGGCGCGGCGCGCGTAGGCCAGGTCCAGCTCGACGACCTCCACCTCCGCGCCGGCGGCCTCCAGGGCGCGCACCGCCTCGCGGCACACCCGCTCCACGTCCGCGTCGATCCCGATCCCCGCGACGTCCGGGCAGTACGCCACCCGCAGCCCCCGCGGATCGGCGTCGCGCACCGCGGCCACGAAGTCGCGCCCCGCCACCGGCTGCGCCAGCGGCGACAGGTCGCTGGGGCCGGCGACGGCCTGGAGGGCGAGCGCCACGTCCTCCGCCGTGCGCCCCATCGGCCCGGTCACCTGCAGGGTGTCCCACAGGTAGTCGCTGGGAACCGTCGGCACCAGCCCCACGGAGGGGCGGATGCCCACCACGCCGCAGAACGACGCCGGGATGCGCAGCGACCCGCCCAGGTCCGTGCCCTCGGCCAGCGCGATCATCCCCGCCGCCAGCCCGCAGGCGCCGCCGCCCGTGGAGCCGCCCGCGCTGCGCTCCGGGTCCCAGGGGTTGCGCGTGCGCCCGAACACCTCGTTGAAGGTGTTCCCCCCCGCCGCGAACTCCGGGCAGTTGGTCTTGCCCAGGATCACGGCCCCCGCCTCGCGGAGCCGCCGCACCACCAGCGCGTCCTCCGGCGGCACGTGCTCCGCGAACAGCGGCGAGCCGAAGGTGCAGCGCACCCCCCCCACCTGCGTCACGTCCTTGATCCCCGCCGGGAGCCCGGCCAGGATCCCCACGTCCTCGCCCCGCGCGATCCGCCGCTCCAGCTCCTCGGCCTCCTCCCGGGCGGCCGGGTTCAGGGTGACCACCGCGTTCAGCCCGCCGTTCAGGCGCTCCACGCGCGCCGTGCAGGCGTCCAGCACCTCCACGGGCGACAGCTCGCGGGCGCGGACGCGCCGGGCGAGCTCGTGCGCGGGGAGCAGGGCGAGCGATTCGTCGGGCATCGCCGTCAGGCCGGGTCGGGGAAGCGGGACGCGTGCCGGCGGATCCACTCCTCGGCCGCTTCCTGCGAGCTCAGCTCCCGCCCCTCGCGCTCGCGCACCTGCTGCCGGTAGCGGTCGATGGAGCACACCTGCTCCACCATCCGTGCCCGGAAGGCGTCGCCCTCGTCCAGGAACTGCACGCCGATGCAGAAGTGGTCGCCCTCCGGCTCGCAGTGCACCACGCGCGCGTGGGCCTCGAACGGCGGCTTCACCTGGTCGATGCGCACCTCCAGCGTGGTCCCGTAGGCGAGCGGGTCCTCGGACTCGAAGGCGAGGCCGCCGAAGCTCACGTTGACGCCGCGGTGCGTCTCGCCGGCGCCCTCCCGCACCGCCCTCACCTCCAGGGGGACGTCGGCCGTGTGGCGGATGAAGCGGCGCCGGGAATCGTTGAGCGTGCTGGTCACTGGCGGATCGTAAGTCTCTGGTGTCCCTGCGGTTCGGCGATGGGTCGCGCGGCGGGGCGGTGGCAAGTTCCGGTCCGCCCGGCTCCTGCGTCCGCGGTCCCGGCAGGGTGCGGATCAGGAGCCGCCCCCGGACCGGACCTCCGTCAGCCACTCGCGGGCCGGGTAGACGTACGTGTCGGGGCGGGCCGGGTCGTCGCTCCCGGCCGCGACGAAGCCCCGCACGGCCAGCTCCTCGTCCACGACCGGGGCGCCGCTGCTCCCCGGAGCGGCGGCGGCTCGCACCAGGACCAGGTCCGGGACGCGGCCGATGGGGTCCACGGTGACTGCTTCCGGCTTCCCGCTCACGACGGGGCCGGACGCGATCCCGGTGCGCTCGCCCGCCGCGACCGCGACCTGCACGGCCTCCCCCTTCTTCAGCGGCGCCGCCGAGGCGCGCAGCCCCCGCGCGCTCAGCTCCGCCGGCGCCTCCAGCAGCCACGGTCCGGACGGGTGGCTCGTGGCGAGGCCCAGCGCGCGGGTGACGAGCCGCCTCCCGGAGCCGGTCACCAGCGTGACCCGCTCCGGGTCGAAGCCGCGGGAGCTGGCCAGGTAGCCGTCGGTGACGATCACCCGGGGCTCGGCCAGGAGGAATCCCGTGCCGGCCGGCGGGGCATGGTCGCCGAACGCGATGCCCAGCGTCGCCGCGGCCAGGTCGTCCGTGGTGGCGGCCGTGTCCGGCCGCGTCGCCGGTGGGGGCGCGGTGGCCTCCACCGGATCCGCCGCGGCCGCGGACGGGACGGCGACGCCTTCCAGCGCCGCGTCGAAGTCCAGCGAGGCGGCGGCCCCGAAGCCCGCCTCCGCCGCGCCCTTGGTCCTGCGCCCGCGCGACGGCTTGGGGGCCGCGCGGCGCTTCGGGGCTTCGGCCGCCCCCAGCCTGTCCGCCAGGGTGGTGAACACCTGCTCGAAGCCCATCCCCGGCCCCACCACCGAGCGCAGGTCGTGGTCCGCCTGGAGCTCGTCCGGGGCGGGGGACGGGTTGACGAACCAGATGGCGCCGCCGGCCCCGGTCACCAGCTCCGCGATGCGCTCGTCCCGCAGGCTGTGCCCCACCACCAGGAAGTCGCGCGTGGAGAGGAAGGTGTTCAGCGCCGGGCCGACGTCCCGGAGGTAGGCGTCCATCTCGGCCGGCGTCCAGGCCATGAAGCGGTGGAACAGGTCGCCGTGCAGCTTCACCACCTTGACGCGCGGGCTGCGCGACGACAGCAGCCAGCGCAGCCGGTCCGGGCGCAGCACGCCGTTGATCAGCAGCAGGTAGTCCTTGCGGCGCAGCCGCGCGGTGGCGAGCGCGTCGTCCAGCAGCGGGTCGAAGTTGGTGGTGAGCACCACGTCGAAGTACGCCTGGCCGCAGAGCGCGGCCAGCGCCCGGTAGCCGGGCGTCACCTCGTCGGGGTCCTGCGTCTGGAGGAAGTCGGAGAGCAGGCGGTAGCGCTCGTTGTCGCTGCGCGTCTCCAGGAAGGCGACGAACTCGTCGAACCCGGCCACGCCCGTGAACTCGTAGAGCGCCTTCATGGTCGCCAGCCCGGCGGCGGCGGAGGCCCCGGCGCCCAGCAGCACCACCGGCGGCTGCTCCCCCAGCCGCCGGCGGTCCCCCAGGTCGCGGACCAGGTCGTCCAGCGTGCGCTCGGCCATCTACGCGCGCCTCACGGGCTCGCCGGCCCCGCCCCGCGGACGGTCCGCGCGAGGGGCCAAGGTCTCGTCCGGGTCACTTCTTCAGCCGCCCGCTGCCGGTGACTTCGGCGACGGGTCCGCTGAACTTGAAGCTCTCGATCCCCTTGCGGGCGGTGTAATCGAGGGAGATGCGCGCCGTCTCGAACCGCGTCGTGTCCGATCCCTCCTGGCTCGTCTCGCATCCCGTGGACCTGTGCCGGACGCCGGTGATGTTCACGCCGGGATCGCCCCCGACGCGGTCGACCCGCATCGAAGCGACCCGCAGGCAGTTCGCGGAGTCCCGCTCCACGGTCCAGTTGACACGGAGCATCGCCTTCTTGCCGTCCGGGCCGACGGGGACGCTGTCCGAGTACGCGGAGCCCGGCACGGGCCGCGAGGCCGTGTCGCCTGCCTGGTACAGGAGCCCGTTCGCCTGTTTGACCTCCTCCCCGCAGGCGGTGGTGAGGAGTGCGAGGCCTGCGCAAACGACGAGCTTTCTCATGGTTCTCCCTGAAAGTGAAGGCGAGTGCGGGGCGGCGGGACGGGGATCCGACCCCCGCGCCGGGACCACTTCGTTTCGATCAGACATCCGCCGGCCACTGCCCGTCGAACGCCACCACGCGGGCGAACGCCGCCTCGCCGCCCTGGAACTTCCAGGGGAAGCAGCCGATGACCAGCCGGCGGTTCTGGATCTCCGGGGCGCCGATCTCGCCGCCCAGGTTCTCGATGTGCATGCAGTTGTGGCCGAACAGCTTGTTGTGCGTGAGCTGGTAGTCCTCGTCCGGGAAGAGCCGCGCCACCTCCTCCGGCCCCCCGAACTTGGCCTCCGCCTTGGCGCGGACCCGGTCGCAGTGGCCGTGCATCCCCTTGCCCAGGAAGCGGCCGATGGGGAGGTCCATGGGGTGGTCGGTGCTCACCACGTCCACGCCCCAGACGTGGATCTCCTTTTCCAGCAGCCAGGGCACCATGTCCGGGTGGGCGCCGGGGTGCATGTGGATGTACTTCTCCTCGTCGGCCTCGTCGCCCCACTGCGCGTAGCGGTGCCAGCCGGTGTGCAGGATCAGCCGGTCGCCCTTCCGCACCTCCACCCGGTCCTCGATCATCTTGGGCGTGTACAGCGCCAGCTCGTCCATCTCGTCCGTGAGGTCCACCACCACGCCGGGGCCGCACAGCCACTCCAGCGGGATCTGGTCGATGGTCATCCCCCGCGTGACGAAGTGGCGGGGGGCGTCCAGGTGCGTGCCCATGTGGTTGCTGGTCATGATGTACTGCGCGTTCACGCCGTGCTCCGCCTTGCGCTTGATGTACTTCACCTCGAACGGCGGGTAGTACGGCCAGAACGGCGCCTGCTCGTTCAGCGGCTGCGACAGGTCGTACATCTTCATCGGGCGGTCTCCGGGATTGCTGGTGTGTGGCTCGAAGTACGAAAAGCTCGGGACTGCGGTTTCGGGCGTGCCCCCGCTGACGCGGGGTCGGGCTTCGGCTCCGTAGCGCAGCAAACTACGCTGCGCAACGGAGTCGAGCCCCGGCAAACTGCCGCCGGGTCTCGCCCCTCCGGGCCGAAATCCCTCACGCGGGTCCGTGCTGGCGTCCGCGGCGTCATCCGGGGACGGCGGCGGCGGCGCGCGTCTCCGCGGCGGCGGAGGGGCGCATCAGGGCGTAGTAGACGGCGAGCGAGACCAGGGTGGCCGAGAACCACGCGCCGTCGAACAGGAAGCGCAGGCCGGGGGCCGCAAGCCCCAGGAGCGCCACGAGCACGCCGGCCGCGAGGGCGGCCAGGGCGCGCGGGTTGACGCCGTCGCGGTAGCGGTAGGGGCCGTGCTCGTCGTAGAGGCCGCGCACGTCCAGGCGGCCGCGGCGCACCAGCGCGTAGTCGCAGAGGATCACGCCGCCCACGGCGCCCAGCAGGCCGCCGTAGGTGAGCAGCCACCCCTGGTACAGCTCCAGCAGCTTCCAGGGAAGGATCAGCAGCCCCACCACGGCCGCGATCACGCCCCCCGCGCGGAAGCCGATGCGCCGCGGCGCCAGGTTGGCGAGGGTGAAGGCGGGAGAGACGATGTTGGCGGCGATGTTGGTGGTCAGCGTGGCGACGGCGATCACCACCATCGACACGATCCCCAGCCAGGCGCTCCCGCCCTCGCGCGTGAGCCGGGCCACCAGCTCCACCGGGTTCCAGATGGCCTCGCCGTAGACGAGCACGGTGGCGCTGGTGACGGCGATGCCGATGAAGGCGAAGAGCGGCATGGTGGTCAGCAGCCCCAGCGCCTGGCCCACCGTCTGGTCGCGCTGGCTGCGGGCGTAGCGGGTGAAGTCGCTGATGTTGAGCGAGAGCGTGGCCCAGTACCCCACCATCGCCGTCACCCAGGGGAGGAAGAGGCCCGCCGCGAACCCGCTCCCCAGCCCGCCGCCGCCGGAGAGCGCGTCCGCGCCGCCCAGCATCCGGCTCCACCCGCCGGACGCGTCCACCGCCCACCCCAGCAGCGCCAGCCCGGCCGCGATCAGCAGGGGCGCGGCCAGCGTCTCCAGCCAGCGGATCCCCTCCGTCCCCTTCCACACGAACCACAGGTTCATGGCCCAGAAGAGGAGGAACGCCAGGTACCGGGGGAGCCCGTGGCCCATCCAGGTCCAGCCGCCGCCCAGCCCCGCCCAGCCGGGCCACAGGGTCGCCAGGATCACGTCGATGGCCATCCCGCCCACCCACGTCTGGATCCCGAACCACCCGCACGCCACCACGGCGCGCAGGACCGCGGGGACGTGCGCGCCCCGCGTGCCGAACGAGGCGCGCGCGTAGACGGGGAAGGGGATGCCGTAGCGGGTCCCGGCGTGGGCGTTGACGACCAGCGGGACCCACACGATGGCGTTGCCCAGCAGCACGGCCAGCAGCGCCATCCGCCAGCCGAGCCCCGCCTGGATCATCCCCGCGGCCAGCATGTAGCTGGGGATGCACACGCTCATCCCCACCCACAGCGAGGCGATGTGCCACAGGTTCCAGGTGCGCCGCTCCGGCGGCGTCGGCGCCAGGTCGGGGCTGGTCAGCGCCCCGGCGGGGAGCTCGGCGCCGCTCACGACGCGGCCCCGGCGCGGGCGCGCTCGAAGGCGCGCGGGAGCACGCGGCGGACCAGGACCTCGGCCAGCCGGCGGCGGTAGTCGGCGGAGGCGTGGATGTCGGCCGGGGGATCGATCTCGCGGCCCACCGCGTCGGCGGCGGCGCGGACGGCCTCGGCCGTGGGCTCCCGGCCGACGAGCGCGGCGGCCGCTCCCGCGGCGAGCACGGGGCCGTCGCCCACGCTCAGCAGGGCGATGCGCGCGCCGCCGCACCGCCCGGCGGCGTCCAGCGCCACCGTGGCGGCCACCCCGGCGAGCGCGTAGTCGCCGTGGCGGCGCGACACCTCGCCGAAGGCCCAGCCGCTCCCCGGCGCGGGCGCGGGGACCTCCACGTCCGTCAGCAGCTCGTCCGGCTCCAGCGCCGTGCCGAACAGCCCGGTGAAGAACTCCTCCGCGCGCACCACGCGCGCGCCGGACGGGCCGCGCAGCCGGAAGCGGGCCTCCAGCGCCAGCATCACGGCCGGGATCTCGGCCGCCGGGTCCGCGTGGGCGATGCTGCCGCCGACGGTGCCGCGGTTGCGGATCTGCGGGTGGGCGACGAAGGGGAGCGTCTCCACCAGGAGCGGCGCCCCGCGCGCCACGGCGGCGCTGCGCTCGGCGGCGCGCTGCCGGACCATGGCGCCCATGCGAAGGACGCCGTCGTCCAGGCGCAGCTCCCCCAGCCCCGCCACCCGCTCCAGGTCCACGAGCACCGCCGGCTGCGCCAGGCGGAAGTTCATGGCGGGCACCAGGCTCTGCCCGCCGGCCAGCAGCTTGGCGTCGTACCCGTGCTGCACCAGCAGGTCCGTCACCTCGTCCACGGTGGCGGGCCGGTGGTACTCGAACGGCGCCGGCTTCACGCGCCCTCCGCCAGGCGCCGCTCCAACTCGCCGCCCAGCGCGGCGAGCCCGCGCTGCGTCATCATCTTCGCCACCTGGTCGATGAGGCGCTGCCCCACGCCGGCCACCCTGCCGCCCACCTGCAGGTCGGCGCGGTACCGCATCACGGTGCCGCCGCCGTCCGCCACCGCCAGCTCCACCGTGGCCGAGCCGCGGGTGAAGCCGATGGGACCCTTGCTGTCCACCTGCATCACGTAGTGCTCCGGGGCGACGCGGTCCTCCAGCGTCACCGCCAGCTTCCACTCCGCGGCGGTCACGGGGCCCACGCCCACGCGGATGGAGCCCTCGTAGGCGCCGTCGCCGACGAGCGCCAGCCGCGCCGCGCCGGGCATCGCCTTGCTCAGCACCTCCGGGTCCTGCAGCAGCTCCCAGACGACCTCCCGCGGGCCGGGGAAGACGTGCTCACCGTCCACGATCATCGGGCGGCCTCCTGGGCGCGGGGAAGGGGAGCGCCGGGCGCGGCGCGGATCAGCTCGAAGAGCTGGTTGGGGCTCAGGGGGATCTCGGTGATCTCCACCCCGAGGTCGGACAGTGCGTCCTCCACCGCCTGGGCGAAGGCCGCGCCCGCCGGGATCGCCCCGGCCTCGCCCACCCCCTTGAGCCCCAGCGGGTTCATGGGCGCGGGGGTCTCCATGTGCGCCATCTCCACCCGGGGCACGTCCATCGCCGTGGGGAGGAGGTAGTCCATGAACGAGGCGTTCTGGAGCTGCCCCTGCTCGTCGTAGACCAGCTTTTCGTAGAAAGCGTTGCCGATGCCGTGGGCCACGCCGCCCTGCACCTGCCCCTCCACCAGCTGCGGGTTGATCAGGCGCCCGCAGTCGTGAACCACCACGTAGCGCAGGATCTCCACCATCGCCGTCTCCGGGTCCACCTCCACCACCATGGCGTGAACCCCGCTGGCGGTGCTCCCGTGGTCCGGGCCGAAGTAGGCGGTGGCCTCCAGCCCCGGCTCGGTCCCGGGCTTCACCGCGCCGCGCAGCGGGTTGGCGTGGCCGGCCAGCTCGCCCAGCGTCATCGAGCGCTCCGGGACGCCGCGCACCGACACGCGCCCGTCGGCCAGGTCGATCTGCTCCTCGTCGGCGCCCAGCACGCGGGCGGCCATGGCGAGGATCTTCTCCCGCACCTTGACGGCGGCGGCGTGGCAGGCGCTCCCCGCCACCACCGCGCCGCGGCTGGCGAAGGTCCCCGTCCCCCAGCCGAACTCGCGGGTGTCGCCGGTGGTGACGTGGACGCTCTCCACCTCCACGTCCAGCGCCTCGGCCACGATCTGCGCGAAGGCGGTGTAGTGCCCCTGGCCCTGCGTCCCCAGCCCGGTCGCCACGCGCACCCGGCCGCTGGGGTCCACCGTCACCCGCGCGCCCTCGTACGGGCCGATCCCCGTCCCCTCGATGTACGACACCACCCCCACCCCCACGCGGCGGCCCCCGGCGCGCAGCCCGGCCTGCTCCTCGCGCAGCTGCTCGTAGCCGATCATCCGGACCGCCGTCTCCAGCGCCGGCAGGTAGTTGCCGCTGTCGTAGTAGAGCGGGGCGAAGTCCTGGTAGAGGATGTCGAAGTTCTTGGGGAAGAGCTCGGCGCCCAGGTAGTTGCGCCGGCGGATCTCCACCGGGTCCATCCCCAGCTCGCGCGCGGCCAGGTCCAGCAGCCGCTCCATCACGAACACGCCGTGCTGGCGCCCCGCCCCGCGCACCGGCGTGACGATGGTCTTGTTGGTGAAGACCGCCCGGAACTCGCTCTGGTAGGCGGGGACGTCGTACGGCCCCAGGAGCGTGCACTGGCTGTTGATGGGGATGGTGAGGCCGTACGGGTCGTACGCCCCGGCGTCGTGCAGGAACTCGTCGCGGATCCCCAGGATGCGCCCGTGCCGGTCCAGCGCCATCTCGGCGTCGTGAACCTGCCCGCGCTCCTGGGTGGTGGCGAAGAAGTTCTCCTGGCGGTCCTCGGTCCACTTCACCGGGCGCCCCAGCCGCATGGCCGCCCAGGGGACCAGCAGCTCCTCCGGGTAGAACATCATGATCTTGGGGCCGAAGCCGCCGCCCACGAACGGCGCCACCACCCGCACCTGCGACTCCAGCAGCCCCAGCATCCGCGCCAGCCCGTTGCGGATGGGGATGGGCGCCTGCGTGGTGTCCCACACCGTGAGGTCCACCGCCAGCGGGTCCCAGGACGCGGCCACGCAGCGGTTCTCCATGGCCGCGGCGGCGCCCCGGTCGTAGCGGAAGCGGCGGGCGATCACCACGTCCGCGGCGGCGCGGGCGCGGGCGTAGTCGCCGTGCCGCTGCACCACGCGCGCGGCCATGTTGGTGCCGAAGCGCTCGTGGACCAGCGGCGCGCCCGGCTCCAGCGCGGCCTCCAGCTCCACCACCGCGTCCAGCGGCTCGTAGTCCACCACGACGTCGGCCAGCGCGTCCTCGGCCACGTAGCGGCTCTCCGCCACCACCATCGCCACCGGCTCGCCCACGTGGCGCACCTTGCCCTTGGCCAGCGGCACCTGCGTGGCCTCGTGGAACACGATCCCCTCCACCGGCGGCGGGGGGACCAGCAGCGGGCCCGGGCGCCAGTAGTCGCCCAGGTCCTCCGCCGTGTACACGGCCACCACGCCCGGGCGCTCCAGCGCGGCGGAGGCGTCCACGCCGCGGAGCAGGGCGTGCGCGTGGTCGCTGCGCAAAAAGGCCGCGTGCAGCATGCCGGGGAGCTGCACGTCGTCCACGAACTGCGCGTGCCCCGTGAGGAGGCGGTGGTCCTCGTTCCGGACGACCCGCTCGCCGACGTACCTTCGCGTCAAGGTGCCCTTCCGGGTTCGGGGTTCCAGCGGGCGGGGCGGCTCATCCGGCGGCCGCCGCCCTCTCGGACGCGAGGCGGACGGCCTCCACGATGTTCTGGTAGCCCGTGCAGCGGCAGAGGTTGCCGGAGATGGCCTCGCGGATCTCCGGCTCGCTGGGGGCGGGGTTCTCCCGGAGGAAGGGGACCAGCGTCATCAGGAACCCCGGCGTGCAGAAGCCGCACTGCAGGCCGTGGGCGTCGCGGAAGGCTTCCTGCAGCGGGTGGAGCGGCCCCGCGGCGGGGGCGAGCCCCTCCACCGTGGTCAGCTCGTGACCGTCGGCCTGCACGGCGAACACCAGGCAGGAGCGCACCGGCTCGCCGTCCATGAGGACCGTGCAGGCGCCGCAGACGCCGTGCTCGCACCCCACGTGGGTGCCGGTGAGGCCGATCTCGTGCCGCAGGAAGTCGCTGAGGAGGAGCCGGGGCTCCACGGCGCGCGCGTACGCGGCGCCGTTGACGGACACGGAGACGGGGACGGGGGCGGTCACGGACGCGGGGCTCCGTGGGGAGGGGAGGAGGAGGCCCGGGAGGCGGTCGGGCCGGGGGACCGCCGTCCGGGCGCGGGTGTGTGAGGTGCGGGAAACAGATTAGCGCCCGTTCCGCGCCGCGACAAGCAATTTCGGCAGCCGGAGTCCCGGGGCTACCGGGCCTTCGCCTCGGCCACCATGCGCTCCACGTCCGCCAGCAGCCGCTTGGCGTCGTACACGATCCCGTCCTTGATGGTGTACTTCACCCCGCCGACAGTGGTGGGCCGGTTGGTGGCCTCGTCCAGGCGGAAGTGGCCGGTGCCGTAGAGCACCTTGAGGTTGCGCACCGGGTTCTGGTCCACGATCACCAGGTCGGCCAGCATCCCGGGGCGGACCATGCCGAACTCGGGCGCCTTCCCCCCGGGGCGACTCAGCTCCTGGGCGCCGCACAGGGTGCCGGCGCGGATCGCCTCCAGCGGGTGGAAGCCGGCCTCCTGGAGCAGCTCCAGCTCGCGGACGAAGCCGAAGCCGTACAGCTGGAAGATGAAGCCCGCGTCCGACCCGGCGCACACCTGGCCGCCGCGGTTCTTGAAGTCGTTCAGGAACGCCATCCACAGGCGGTAGTTCTCGCGCCAGTCGATCTCGTCCTGCGTGGTCCAGTCGAACCAGTACGAGCCGTGCGCCTCGCGGCCGGGCTGGTAGAACGCCCACAGCGAGGGGAGCGTGTACCGGTCGTGCCACTCGGCGCGGCGGGCGCGCATCAGGTCGCGGCTGGCCTCGTAGATGTTGAGGGTGGGGTCCATGACGAAGCCCAGCCTCACCAGCTCGTCGATGGTGGAATTCCAGCGCGGGCTCCCCGGCGCGGCGGCCTGCCTCCACAGGCGCCCGGCCTCGCCGAAGCGGTGCTGCTCGTCCATGAAGTTGTAGTCCGGCGGAAAGGCCTGCACCCGCCGGTCGGTGAACATCGCCTCCGGCAGCCCGTACCAGTGCTGCATGGACACCAGCCCCGCGCGCGCCGCGTCCAGCACGTTCATCCGCGCCACCCCGGTCTGCGCCAGGTGCGCCGTGGTCCCGATCCGCTGCCTGCGCGCCTCGTCCATCAGCGCCGCCATCACCTCGGGGTCGTAGTACGCTGCCAGACCCAGCTTGAGCCCGTCCACCCCCCGCCGCGCCGCCCAGCGCACGTACTCCCGGGCCCGCTCCGGCGTGTTGACCGCCCCGCGGTCCCACCCCAGCCCCGGCACCACGTACGAGAAGATGCGCGGCGCCACGATCTGGTTGCGCGCGCTCCGCTCCCGCTCCCGCAGCGTCCAGTCCAGCCCGTTGCCGGAGCCCGGGTCGCGGATGGTGGTGATGCCGTGCGCCATCCACAGCTTGTACACGTACTCCGCCGGCGTCCCCTGCGCCGCCCCGCCGATGTGGCCGTGCACGTCCACGAAGCCGGGGAGCACGTACATCCCCGCGGCGTCGATCTCCCGCGTCCCCGCCGCCGGGCGGTTCTCCGGCTTCACCGGCACCCCGGGGTAGCCCACGATCTGGAAGTCCGCGATGCGGTTCCCCTCCACCACGATGTCCACCGGGCCCAGCGGCGGCGCGCCGGTGCCGTCCACCAGCGTGGCGCCGCGGATCACCAGCCGCGCGAAGGGCCCCTCGCCCTCGTCCGGGCGGCGGTCGGGGGCGGGGCGGACGCCCTGCGCCGCGGCGTGGGCGGGGGCCAGGAGAGCGAGGGCGGCGGCGAGCAGGGTCCGGCGCGGGACGAGCGGCGGCATCGGTCCTCCGGTGTCGGGTCTGGGGTGCGGCGGGGAAGGCGTGGGCCGGACGGGCAGAATACGACGGAAAAGGGGAAACGGAAAGCGGCGTCCGCGCACTTGCCCGCGTCCGCCGGCGGGGCGACGTTGAGGACCCATGGACCCCAACCGGAGCAGAGAGCCGTGAAAGACGTGAAAGCCGTCCTCTTCGACGCCGGGAACACCCTGGTCTGGCTGGACCACCCCTTCCTGGTGGAGCTGCTGCGCGAGCACGGCGTGGACGCCGACCCGGAGCGGATCATCGAGGCCGAGTACGAGGCCAAGCTGGTGATGGACCAGATGGTCAGGAGCGGCCGGGCCGGCACGGACGAGAGCCGCGGGCGGGTCTACTTCCACGAGATCTTCCGGCGGATGGGCGTGGCCGACGAGGCGTTCCCGCCGCTGGCGAAGCGGCTCTGGGCCCGCCACGCCGAGCGCAACCTGTGGGGGAGCGTCCGCGAGCGCACCGCCGAGACGCTGGAGGAGCTGCGCCGCCGTGGCCTGCGCCTGGGCGTCATCTCCAACGCCGACGGCCGGGTGGACGCGCTGCTGGCGGCGGTGGGGCTGCGCGAGCACTTCGACTTCGTCATCGACTCGGCGCTGGTGGGGATGGAGAAGCCTGATCCCCGCATCTTCTGCATGGGGCTGGAGCGGCTGGGCGTCGCGCCGGAGGAGGCGGTGTACGTGGGCGACATCTACGAGATCGACGTGGTGGGCGCCCGCGCCGCCGGGATGGCCGCGGTGCTGGTGGACCCGCTGAATCGCTGGACCGAGCTGGACTGCGACCGCATCGCCGCCATCCACGAGCTCCCCGCATGGCTGGACCGGGCGGCGTGAGCGAGGGCGATCCCGAAGCCCGTCCCGACTGGTGGGCGGACTACTTCGACCGCGAGTTCGTCCGCATCTACCGCGACTTCCTCACCCCGGAGCGCACCGCGCGCGAGGTGGAGGGGATCCTGGAGATGCTGGACCTCTCCCCGGGCGCCCGCGTGCTGGACCTGGCGTGCGGCTGGGGGCGGCACTCCATCGAGCTGGCGCGCGCCGGGTTCCGGGTGACCGGGCTGGACTTCTCGGAGACGCTGCTGGCGCGGGCGCGGAAGCGGGCCGGCGCGGCGGGCGTGGAGGTGGAGTGGACCCGCGGCGACATGCGCGAGCCGGGGCGGGCGGAGGAGTTCGACGCGGTGCTCTCCCTGTACTCGTCGCTCGGCTACTTCCTCTCGGACGAGGAGGACCTGCGCGTGCTCCGCGGCGCGCGCCAGGCGCTGAAGCCCGGCGGCGTGCTCCTGCTGGAGACCATGCACCGCGACCACGTGCTGGGCGACTACGCCGACCGCGACTGGTGGGAGACCGCCGACGGCGCCACGGTGTGGGTGGAGCGCGAGTTCGACGCCGTGGAGGGGATCAGCCGCGAGTGGCTGCGCTGGCGCCGCGGCGAGGACTCCGGCGACAAGTTCCACGCGCTGCGCATCCGCACCGCCACCGAGTGGGACGCGCTGCTGCGGGCGGCGGGGCTGGTGCCGCTGGAGTGGTACGGCGACTGGGAGCTGGCCCCCTTCGTCCACGCCTCCGAGGTGCTGATCGTGGCTGCGCGCAGGCCCCGCTGACGCCGCGGCACCTCGCTTGCCGCCCTTCCGGGGCCCTGATATGTTGCATCGTTTCCCGCCGGGTGCGGGAAGGTGCGGAACCGACACGATTTCGACACGCAGAGCGATGCCTGAGAGGAAGATCCGCGTCCTGGTCGGCAAGCCCGGGCTGGACGGGCACGACCGCGGCGCCAAGGTGAT
This sequence comes from Gemmatimonadota bacterium, assembly GCA_040752145.1. Taxonomy (GTDB): domain Bacteria; phylum Gemmatimonadota; class Gemmatimonadetes; order Longimicrobiales; family Longimicrobiaceae; genus JAFAYN01. Next base: position 15,805 of record JBFMFL010000019.1, on the reverse strand, counting down.
CGCCGCCGCCCTGCGCGACGCGGGGATGGAGGTGATCTACACGGGGCTCCACCAGACCCCGGAGATGATCGTCAGCGCGGCGATCCAGGAGGACGTGGACGTGGTCGCCATGTCCATCCTCTCGGGCGCGCACATGACGCTCTTCCCGCGCGTCCGGGAGCTGCTGGAGGCGGAGGGCGCGGACCACATCCTGCTCACCGGCGGCGGGATCATCCCGGAGGAGGACATGGAGGCGCTCCGGTCGCAGGGGATCGGGCGGCTGTTCGGCCCCGGCACCCCCACCTCCGCCGCGGTGGAGTACATCCGCTCCTGGTTCGCCGAGCACGGCCGCGACCGCGAGCTGGCGCAGTCGTGAGCACCGCCCTGGGGGAGAAGCCCGCGGCCGCGCGGGGCGCCGGCCGGGTGGAGGCGCTCGTCGCCGAGCTGCGCGAGATGGAGGCGAGGCTCCGGGAGGGCGGCGGGCCCAAGCGCATCGCCAAGCAGCACGACGACGGCAAGCTGACGGCGCGCGAGCGCATCGCCCTGCTGCTGGACCCGCGCACCCGCTTCCAGGAGGTGGGGCTGCTGGTGGCGCACGACCGGTACGAGGGGCAGGCGCCCGCGGCCGGCGTGGTGACCGGCTTCGGCACGGTGGCGGGGCGCGAGATCGTGGTGATCGCCAACGACGCCACGGTCAAGGCGGGGTCCTGGTGGCCGGAGACCATCACCAAGATGCTCCGGGCGCAGGAGATCGCCATGCGCTGCCGCGTCCCCATCGTCTACCTGGTGGACTCGGCGGGCGTCAACCTGCCGTACCAGGGCGGCGTCTTCCCCGGGCAGTACGGCGCGTCGCGCATCTTCTACTACAACTCCATCATGCGGCGCTACCTCAAGGTGCCGCAGATCGCCGCCGTCATGGGGCCGTGCATCGCCGGGGGGGCGTACCTCCCGGCGCTCTCGGACGTGATCCTGATGGTGGAGGGGACCTCGTTCATGGGGCTGGGCGGCCCCAACCTGGTCAAGGGCGCCACCGGCCAGACTACGGACAGCGAGACGCTGGGCGGCGCCTGGACCCACAACGCCATCTCCGGCGTGGCCCACTACCGGGTGCGCGACGACCGGGCCTGCATCGGCAGGATCCGCGAGCTGGTCAAGGAGCTGCCGCGGCAGGGGACCTCGCTCCCCCTGCGCGAGCCCGCGCCGCCCGCGCGCCCGGAAAAGGACCTGTACGCGCTGCTCCCGGAGGACCACCGCCAGCCGTACGAGGTGCGCGAGGTGCTGCGCTGCATCCTGGACGGGGGCGAGTTTGACGAGTTCCAGGCGGACTACGCCCCGGAGATGATCTGCGGCCACGCCCGCATCCAGGGCGTGCCGGTGGGGATCATCGCCAACGCGCGGGGGATGCTCAAGGACCCGCACGGCGGGCGCCCCAAGTTCGGCGGGATCATCTACGCCGACAGCGCCGAGAAGGTGGCCTACTTCATCGAGACGCTGAACCGCCACGGCACCCCCATCCTGTTCCTCCAGGACGTGTCCGGCTTCATGGTGGGGACGGACGCGGAGCACTCCGGGATCATCCGCTCCGGGGCGCACTTCGTGGAGGCCATGGCGACGGCCACGGTTCCCAAGCTGGTGCTGACGCTCAACCACGCCTCCGGGGCGGGGTACTACGCCATGGCGGGGCAGGGCTTCGACCCGGACTTCATCTTCACCTGGCCCACCGGGCGGATGGGGGTGATGGAGGGCGACTCCGCCGTGATGGCGCTCTTCGGCCCGCAGCTGGAGGAGCTGAAGCGCGAGGGGAAGCAGCCCGACGCCGAGTTCCAGGCGAAGATGGACGCCGTGCGCGCCGAGTACGACCGCCAGCTGGACGCCAAGTACGCCGGGGCGCGCGGCTTCGTGGACGCGGTCATCTGCCCCGAGGACACCCGCGCCGCGCTGGGGCTGGCGCTGCGGACCGTGCTCAACAATCCCGGGCCGCACCTGGGAGCCTTCGTGCTGCCGCCGCACCTGACGTGAGGAGGACCACATGGCCGTGCAGTTCGCCCAGCCCTTTCGGTTCACCGCGGACGTATACATGCGCATGGCCGAGCAGGGGATCATTCCGGCCGGCGCGCGGGTGGAGCTGATCGACGGGGAGATCATCGAGATGAGCCCCATCGGCAGCCGCCACAACGCGTTCGTGGACCGCCTGACCCGCCTCCTGGTCAACAGGCTGGGCGACACGGCCATCGTGCGCGTGCAGGGATCGATCCGGCTGGACGAGCGAGCGATGCCACAGCCGGACTTCGCGGTTCTCCGCCCCCGCGGGGACTTCTACGAGGACGACCTTCCCGGCGCGGCGGACGTCATGCTCCTCGTCGAGGTGGCCGACAGCTCGCTTTCGTACGACCGCAGCGAGAAGTCGCGCCTGTACGCCCGCTACGGCATTCCGGAGTACTGGCTGCTGGACCTCGTGCAGAACACCGTGCTGGTACACACCGAGCCCGGTCCGATGGGATACCAGCACATCGAGATCCGGAGCCGCCTCGACGCCTGGAATTCGCACTCGCTGCCGGGCCTTCGCGTCGGCGGCCCTGACATCTTCGGCTGACCGAATGAAAGACAAGATCCGCATCGCCTCCGGGCAGGGCTTCTGGGGCGACCAGCTGGACGCCCCCAAGCAGCAGGTCGAGGGCGGCCCGATCGACTACCTGATGCTCGACTACCTGGCCGAGGTCACCATGTCGATCATGCAGAAGCAGCGCTCGCGCAACCCGCAGGCCGGGTACGCGCGCGACTTCGTGCCGCTGATGGGCGACATCCTCCCGGCCGTGGTGGAGCGCGGCATCCACGTGGTGGCCAACGCCGGCGGCGTGAACCCGCAGGGGTGCCGCGACGCCGTGGTGGAGGAGGCCCGCAAGGCCGGCCTCGGCGGCAGGGCGCGGATCGGGATGATCTCCGGGGACGACATCCTGGAGCGCCTGCCGGACCTGCTCGCCCGCGGCGTGGAGCTCCGGAACATGGAGACCGGCGAGCCGCTCTCCACCGTGCTGGACCGGGTGCAGAGCGCCAACGCCTACATCGGCGCGCGGCCCATCGTGGAGGCGCTGCGGCAGGACGCCCACGTGGTGATCACCGGGCGCTCCACCGACACGGCGCTCACCTACGCGCCCATGATCCACGAGTTCGGCTGGTCGTGGGAGGACTACGACCGCGTGGCTGCCGGCGTGGTCGCCGGGCACATCAACGAGTGCGGCGCGCAGGCGTCCGGCGGCAACTGCCTGGTGGACTGGCGGCAGATCCGCGACCTGGCCAGCATCGGCTACCCCATCATCGAGGCGTATCCCGACGGCTCCTTCGTGGTCACCAAGCACGAGGGGACCGGCGGCTGCGTGACGCTCCCCAGCGTCAAGGAGCAGCTGGTGTACGAGATGGGCAACCCGCGCAGCTACATCACCCCGGACGTGGTGGCCGACTTCACCACCATCCGGCTGGAGCGCGAGGCCGAGGACCGGGTGCGCGTCTTCGGCGTCAGGGGGCAGCACGCCACCGACATGCTCAAGGTGAGCATCGCCTACTCGGACGGCTACAAGGCGGTGGGCACCCTGGTGTACGCCTGGCCCGACGCCGTGGAGAAGGCTCAGACCGCCGACCGGGTGCTCCGCGAGCGCCTGGACCGCCTGGGGCTGAAGTTCGACGAGATCCTCACCGAGTACGTGGGCTGGAACGCCACCCACGGCCCCCTCGCCGGCCCCGTCCCCGCCGACCTGCCGGAGGTGACGGTGCGCTGGGGCGTGCGCGGCCAGGACAGGGCCGCCGTGGAGCGCTTCACCAAGGAGATCGCGCCGCTGGTGCTGGCCGGCCCCCCCTCGGTGACCGGCTTCGCGGGCGGCCGCCCGGCGGTGCAGGAGATCATGGCCTACTGGCCGGCGCTCATTCCCAAGTCCGAGATCGAGCCGCACCTGAACGTCGAGGTGGTGACGGCGTAGCCGTTCTGCCGCTTCGGCAGGTTTGGCGGGCCGCTCCGGAGCCGGACGATACTGCCGTCCGTCTCCTGCGCGGGCTCCGGGAGCCAGGCCAAACTACCGGCCTGTCTCCCTGCGCACGGGAGGAGCCTCGCCAAACGACCGGCGAGTCTCCTCCCGCACAGCTTTCGGGAACTGTAGGAACTGCAAACCGCAACGGCGCGCGAGGCGAGCCCCCGCCGGTGCACACCTTGCGTCTCGCGCCGGCACCCGCGTGAGGGATGCGCGCCCGGAGGGCCGAGACCCGCCGGCAGTTTGGCGGGGCTCGGCGCTGTTGGACACGGTAGTTTCGTGTCCTACAGCGCGCGCAGCCCGACCCGAGCGCCAGCGAGGGGCACGCCCGAACCCGTCGTTTACGTAGTCGTTCAGAAGCCGGTATCGGATCGAACAGAATGCGGATCACGTTTCTCGGAACAGCAGCGGCACGGCCCACCGTGGGGCGCAACGTCTCGTCCCTCGTCGTCCAGCGCGAGGGCGACGTGATGATGTTCGACTGCGGCGAGGGCACCCAGCGCCAGATGATGCGCTACGGCACCGGCTTCGCCCTGCGCGAGATCTTCTTCACCCACCTGCACGCCGACCACTTCCTGGGCGTCATCGGGCTGCTGCGCACCATGGGGCTCCAGGCCCGCGAGGAGCCCATCGACCTGTGGACCCCGCGCGGCACCGAGGCCACGCTGAAGCAGGCGGTGGAGCTGGGCGTGGAGCGCGTCCCCTTCGAAGTCCGCATCAACGGGCTGGACGCCGGCGAGGCGGTGGATCGCGGGCAGTACGCCGTCGTCCCCTTCAAGACGCAGCACGGCGGGCGCAGCCTGGGCTACGCGGTGGTGGAGCACGAGCGGCTGGGGCGCTTCGACGCGGCGAAGGCGCGCGAGCTGGGGATCCCCGAGGGGCCGCTGTGGGGCAGGCTGCACCACGGCGAGGCGGTGGAGGTGGACGGCCGCACCCACCGGGCGGAGGACGTGGTGGGGCCGCCGCGCCCCGGGCGGCGCGTGGTGTACTCGGGCGACACCCGCCCCTGCGGCCCGGTCCGCGAGGCCGCCGCCGGCGCCGATCTGCTGATCCACGAGGCCACCTTCGCGCAGGACGAGGCCGACCGCGCCGTGGCGACCGGGCACTCCACCGCCCGCGACGCCGCCGAGGTGGCCGCGCAGGCGGGGGCGCTGCGCCTCTGCCTGACGCACTTCTCGCCGCGCTACGCCGACGACCCGCGCGTGCTGGAGCGCGAGGCCCGCGCCGTGTTCCCGGAGGCCACGGCGGCGTACGACGGGCTGACGCTGGAGATCCCCTACCGCGACGGCTGACTCCCGGCGCCCGCCGGAACTGTCACCGGCGGCAGCCGCGCTGTCGGTTCGACAGGTGAGGAGGCCGGGATGCCTGTCCTTTCGGCGGGTCCGGCCGGCACGTGGCGTGCAGCGGCTGCGCGCCCGTGAGCGCCCCTTGACACTGCGAGGGGGGCGCGCCAATTTGCCACCCCGTTAGCACTCGCCGACAGCGAGTGCTAACAAGCACCACCCAACCATCCAATACCCGGAGGATCCAGATCTATGGCCACCGCGACAGACGTGAAGGTCAAGCCGCTTGCGGACCGTGTCGTCGTCAAGGCGACTGAGGAGGCCGAGCAGATGCGGGGCGGGCTGTACATCCCCGACACGGCCAAGGAGAAGCCGCAGCAGGGCGAGGTCATCGCCGTGGGCCCCGGCAAGGTGAGCGACGAGGGGAAGCGGATCGAGCCCGAGGTCAAGGTCGGCGACAAGGTGCTGTACGGGAAGTACAGCGGCACCGAGGTGACCATCGACGGGGAGCAGTACCTGATCCTCCGCGAGTCGGACGTCCTCGCCATCGTCGGCTGAGCATCCTGCTCCATCCGGTAGCGTTCGAGCACACCTCACTCACCAGGAGTAGATAAGAATATGGCAGCCAAGGAGCTTACGTTCAGCGTCGACGCGCGCACCGCGCTCAAGAAGGGCGTCGACAAGCTGGCCGAGGCGGTCAAGGTCACCCTCGGGCCCAAGGGCCGCAACGTGGTGATCGACCGCAAGTTCGGGTCTCCGCTCATCACCAAGGACGGCGTGACCGTCGCCAAGGAGGTGGAGCTGGAGGACGCGATCGAGAACATGGGCGCGCAGATGGTCAAGGAGGTCGCCACCAAGACCTCGGACCTGGCCGGCGACGGCACCACCACCGCCACCGTGCTGGCGCAGGCGATCTTCCGCGAGGGTCTCAAGAACGTCACCGCCGGCGCCAACCCGATGTCGCTGAAGCGCGGCATCGACAAGGCCGTCGAGAAGGTGATCGCCGAGCTCAAGAACCTGTCGGTGGAGACCGCCGGCAAGAAGGAGATCGCGCAGGTCGGGACCATCTCCGCCAACAGCGACGAGGAGATCGGCAACCTGATCGCCGACGCGATGGAGAAGGTGGGCAAGGACGGCGTCATCACCGTCGAGGAGGCCAAGGGCCTGGAGACGACGCTGGAGACCGTGGAGGGGATGCAGTTCGACCGCGGCTACCTGTCGCCGTACTTCATCACCGACCCGGACCGCATGGAGGCCGTGCTCGAGGACGCCCTGATCCTCATCCACGACAAGAAGGTCTCCTCCATGAAGGACCTGCTCCCGGTGCTGGAGAAGGTCGCCCAGATGGGCCGCCCGCTCCTGATCATCGCGGAGGACGTGGAGGGCGAGGCGCTCGCCACGCTGGTGGTCAACAAGCTGCGCGGCACGCTCAAGATCGCCGCGGTCAAGGCGCCGGGCTTCGGCGACCGCCGCAAGGCCATGCTCCAGGACATCGCCGTCCTGACCGGCGGGCAGGTGATCTCGGAGGAGGTCGGGTTCAAGCTGGAGAACGCCGTCCTCAGCGACCTGGGCCGCGCCAAGCGGATCGTGGTCGACAAGGACAACACCACCATCGTCGACGGCGCCGGTGAGGGCGAGGCGATCCAGGGCCGCATCAAGGAGATCCGCGCGGCGGTGGACAAGAGCACGTCCGACTACGACCGCGAGAAGCTGCAGGAGCGGCTCGCCAAGCTGGCCGGCGGCGTGGCGGTGATCAACGTCGGCGCGGCGACCGAGACGGAGATGAAGGAGAAGAAGGCCCGCGTGGAGGACGCCCTGCACGCGACCCGCGCGGCGGTGGAGGAGGGGATCGTCCCCGGCGGCGGAGTGGCGCTGCTCCGCGCCCAGGCCACCCTCAAGGAGTTCCGCCTGGACGACGCGGACGAGAACATCGGCGTCCGCATCATCGAGCGCTCGCTGGAGGAGCCCATCCGCCAGATCGCGCAGAACGCGGGTGTCGAGGGCTCCATCGTGGTCGCCAAGGTCCGCGAGAACGAGAGCCGGAACTTCGGCTACAACGCCCGCACGGACGAGTACGAGGACCTGGTCGCCTCGGGCGTCATCGACCCCACCAAGGTGACCCGCACCGCGCTCCAGAACGCGGCCTCGATCGCCGGCCTGCTGCTCACCACCGAGACGGTGGTGGTGGAGAAGCCGGAGCCGAAGTCCGGCGCGGGCGCCGGCGCCGGCGGCGGGATGCCCGGCGGCATGGGCGACATGTACTGAGCCGCGAGGCTCGGCGCGGGGCGGGGGCGCGAGCCTCCGCCCTCCCCGGCGGCCCCGCTCCCTCCTCGCGAGGGGCGGGGCCTGCTGGCGTTTGGCGTGCGTGGCAGCCGCCCGGCTGCCATGCGCGGCGCCTGCGGCCGCATACTTTCCGCCTTGACACGAAGCTTCCCTCGGGTTATCAATCCGTTTGGGGCCAATGAACGCGAGGTGGAAGGTGGTCGTGCCGTACTTCATCGGATGCAGGCCGCAGAAACGCTCGCCCATGATCGTCGAGGTGGGCCGTGGGACGGTGCTCGCGCTCGTCCTGGCCGCGTCCGCGGCCTGCGATGCGCCGTCACGGGCTGCCACCGGGGCGCCGCCCGCGCACCAGGCGGAACGGGCCGAGCCCGCGCCGGGGACCCTCTCCGGCCGGCCCTTCGGCGAGCGGCACAGGGCCGCCGACGTCCACGTGGACCGGTACGGGCACCTCCACCTCCTGGTGCAGGAGTTCGGCGCGGTGGGGCCGGCCGGCCGGCCGGGGGCGAGCCGGATCCACTACGTCCGCTGGGACGGCCGTGGGTGGTCCGCCCCGGTGGAGGTCGCTGCCGTGCCGCCCTCTCCGGTGGTCCCGCGGGTCGCCGCGGACGCGGACGGCCGGGTGCTGGTGGTGTGGCAGGGGAGCGTGGGCCCCACGGCCGACCCTGAAGCGGCCACCCACCTGCTCTACCGGGCGGGTAGAGGAGGCGGATGGTCGCCCTCCGCCGCCCTTCACCGCCTCCCACCCGGCGGGGGAGCCGGCGACGCCGACCTGGCGCTGGTCTCGGACGGGGGGGGCGTGGTGCACCTCGTTCACGGGGGCGGAGCGGGGTGGCTCCACCGGGTGTGGCGAGGCGGCCGCTGGTCGCCCCCCGCGGAAGCGGCGGGGCCGGGACACTACCCGTCGCTCGCCGCCGCCCCGGGGTCGGGCGGGGTCAGCTTTGCGTATGTCGGGAGCGAGGTTTCACCGGACCGGCCCCGCGCGCGGAGCGACGTCTTCGTGCGCGCCCCGGGCGCGGGGCGGTGGGGCCCGCCGCGCGAGGTCTACCGAGACCCGCGGGAGTACTCGCACGCTCCCCAGGTGGCGTTCGACTCCGCGGGGGGGCTGCACGCGGTGTGGCTGGAGGGTCGGGGCGGGGAACTGCTGCCCCGGCGCATCCTGCACGCGCGGTCGGCGGACGGAGTGCAGTGGAGCGCCCCCGCCGAGGTGCTCGCCGGGCCGGACGTCCTCGCGGCCCCGCGGCTGGTCGCCGACGGCCGGCACCGTCTGCACCTCGTCTTCACCCGGCTTGGCCGCCCGGACGCGGCCGGCCCCACGTTCCACCGGCTGACGTGGGCGGGGGGCGCCTGGTCCGCCGTGGCGGAGCTCTTCCGGGCGGAGGGGGTCAGGGAGGTCGTCCCCTTCCGGGGCCGTGGCGGCGCGCCCGGCGCGGTGCTCCAGGACGGGAGCGGCGGGTACCGCGTCGTGGAGCTGCCAGGGTAGCCCGGCGCGCTTCCGCGCGCCGCGTCCGCAGTCCCGGAAGAGACGATTTGTGATGCAGCATCCAGGTGTCGCGGGGGCCCCGTGCGGGCCGCCGCGAATGCAGGGCGCGGCTCGGGGCCGCGTCCATTCTCCCCCTCCTAGGAGGAAGGTCATGCGTCGCACATCTCACTCCGCCCTCCGCTTCGCATCCGTGCTGCTCCTGGCCGGCGCCGCGGCCTGCGCCGACGCTTCCCTCACGGAGCCGGCAGGGTCCCGCGACGGGACCCGCGCCTCCACCGGGATGTCGGTCGGGTACGGCTCGGACGTGTCCTGGTCCGGCGGGGCGTTCCGGATCTCCGCCTACTCGGAGGCGTTCTCGGGAGTCGGCCACTTCTCCGTGGAGGGCACCTACAAGGTCTACGCGGAGTGCGGCACAACCGTGTACTACAACGGCGATCTGGGGAGCGACTACAGCAGCGGATCGGGAAAGGTCGAGGTGCTGGAGTACTTCGGCTGGCCGCTCACCGAGAACTTCACCAAGATGAAGGTGAGCGTGAGCGGCACGCACTACTTCGCGCCGTACCCGCAGATCTCCGGGGGCACCTACTACTACTCCAGCGACTCGCTCTGCCACACCTACTGAGGCGCGCAACCGGTGCCCGGCGGCCCCGCTCCCTCCGTTGCGAGGGGGCGGGGCCGTTCGCACTCAGGGAGACCCCTCTTCCTCGCCGCAGAAGCCGCGGAGGATCTCCGGGGGGAGCGGGTCGTCGAAGTCGTCCGCGACCGAGATCCCGCAGGGGGCACCCTGCGGGCGGTGGTGCGTTCTTGCCGGTGCCTGAACGAACACCCCTCCCCCGCGGCGTGCGGGAGAGGGGTATTCGTTCAGGGCCCCGCGCGTTCCGGACCCGCGGGCTCGACCGCCCTATTTACTTGCAGACGTAGTCCCCGCACATCTGCTGCTCTACGTAGACGTAGTGCTCAGCGGACGTGGCGCTGGCGCCGGCCGAAGTCACGATGACCCTGAGGTAGAAGGACCTGAACCCCCCGCGGCTGTAAGACTTCGTCGTCGCCCCGTTGGACCATGTGCTGCTGCCCACCCCCCGGAACTGCCACTGGTAGGTGTACGTCCCGTCGCCTCCGGACGGGTTCGCGGTCCAGGTGCCGATTTCGCCCTCGTACAGGTGGTTGGGACCGGAGATGGTGACGGCGACCGGCGGAAGGCCGACGCTGACCAGGTGCGTGTCGGAGGCCGTCTGGCCGTTCGAGGTGACCGCCACGCGGAGCTCGAACGACGGGTCGGTCATGGCGACGCTGCGGGAGTACGAGCTCCCCGTCCCTGCCGCCGACCACGTGCCGCCCTGCACCCGGTACTCCCAGGCGTAGGTATACGAGCCGTTCCCGCCGGAGGCGTTGGCCTGCCAGGTGTAGGTGCCCGCCGAGGTGATCGAGGCGGGTCCGGTGATGGTCACGGCGACGGGGGGCGCCGAGATCAGCGAGTAGAGCAGCCGGTTGGGGGAGTACGAGCCGGCGCTCGTCACCTTGCCCGTGGTCGCGTTGTTGATGATCGCGCTCGCGACCGTCGTCGTGGTGGCCGAGGGATCGCCCTGCAGGTACAGCGCGGCGACGCCGGCCACGTGCGGGCTCGCCATGGAGGTGCCGTCGATGGTGTTGGTCTGCGTGTCGCTCCCGTACCAGGCCGAGGTGACGCCGGAGCCGGGCGCGAACAGGTCCAGGCAGCTCCCGTAGTTGGAGTACGAGGCCCGCGCGTCGGACGAGGTCGTGGCCCCCACCGTCAGCGCCGCGCCCACGCGCGCGGGCGAGTAGTTGCAGGCGTTCGTGCCGCTGTTCCCCGCCGCGACGGCGTACGTCACCCCCGCGTTGATGGAGTTCTGGACCGCCTGGTCCAGCGAGCTGTTCGCCCCGCCGCCGAGCGACATGTTCGCCACCGCGGGCTTCACGTGGTTGGCGGTCACCCAGTCCACCCCCGCGATCACGCCGCTCCAGGTGCCCGACCCGGCGCAGTCCAGCACGCGCACGGCCACGAGCGTCGCCCCCTTGGCTACGCCGTACGTCGCGCCGCCCGCCGTGCCCGCCACGTGGGTGCCGTGCCCGTTGCAGTCGCTTCCGCTGCCCCCGTACGCGTCGTAGCCGAACACGGCGCGGTTGGTGCCGAACGCGCCGTCGAACTCGTTGTGGGTGTAGCGGATCCCCGTGTCGAGGACGTACACCCTCACCCCCGCGCCCGTCGCGTTGTACGTGTAGGTGCCGCTCAGCGGGAGGCTGCGCTGGTCGATGCGGTCCAGCCCCCAGGTGGCGCCGGACTGCGTGGCGGCGGCGGCCACGCGCCCGTCCTGCTCGATGTAGGCGACGTTCGGGTTGTGGCTCAGGGCGTTGATCTGTCCCGCGTTCAGCTCGCCGGCGAAGCCGTTCAGCGCCGCCGAGTACACGTACCTGGGGCTCACCCCGGCGACGGCCGCCACGGAGCGCGGGTCGGCGCCCTCCTTCAGCACCACGATGTACGAGCCGTCGATGGGGTCGTTCGCCGCGGAGAGCACCGGCGCCGCGTCCGGAGCCGCCGGGACGAGCGGGGTCTCGTGGTCCGTGCAGGCGGCCGTCGCCGCCAGGACCGCCAGCGTGAGGAACCTGGTGAACCGCATGACTCTTCTCCGGGTGAGGGGTGGTGATTACGCGCGAACTCATCGCGCGGGAGACCGGCCGGGCTGCGGCCGAAGAGGAGAGCCGGATCGGGGTGGGTGTCGGTCGAAAAATTGCTTTCCGATACCGTACATATAGTGACTATCGGTTTCATGGCCCGCAAGAGGGACGTTCCGCGGCGCGGCCCCGGCGCCGCTGGCGGGCTCCGGTCGCGCCGCGGCCGCGGGATCTTCGCGGTCGCATCCGTCCCCGTCTCGGGCGGGCAGCCGCGGCGGTTGACATCGCCGGCCGGCGCCGCTATGCTGTCGAAGAGGCAGCCATCACCGGACCAAAAAGAGTTGCATGCCCGTCCGCGCGCGCACGACCACCGGGACTACCACTACGGGGCTCCGCACAGGAGGCCGGGTCCGGGTGCGTCCGCGCTGAACCAAGGCGCCGCCGCCGAGCGACACGAGGCCTCCCCCGCGGAGGCCTTTTTTGTTGCCCCTCCCCGCCGGGGGCTTGTCGGCGGCGGCGGGAGGGCCGAAGTTGCTGCCGTCCCGGGCCGGGTCCGCCGCCCGGGTGTAACAGAAGTCTGAAAACTCCGATGGACGACCGGAACGAACCCGCCCGCTCGCTGTGGCCCTGGGCCCTGTTCGCCGCGCTGCTCTGCGCGGGGATCGTCCTTTTCTTCATGTACGTGCCGCGGTGAGACTACGACCATGACGACGACGGCCGAGAACCGGGAACAGGTGCGCGTGACGCTCCCCGACGGCTCCGTGCGCGAGGTGGCGCCCGGGACGACGGTGCTGGATTTCGCGAAGTCCATCGGCTCCGGGCTCGCCAAGGCGGCGCTCGCCGGCAAGGTGGACGGCCGGGTGGTGGACCTGGCCGCCCCGCTGGAGAGCGACGCCGCCGTGGAGATCGTCACCGAAAAGAGCCCCGAGGCGCTGGAGCTGCTCCGCCACTCGGCGGCGCACGTCCTGGCCACGGCGGTGCGCCGGGTGCGCCCGGAGGCCAAGATCGGCTTCGGGCCGGCGATCGAGGACGGCTTCTACTACGACTTCGAGGTGGACCGCCCCTTCACGCCCGAGGAGCTGGAGCGCATCGAGGCGGAGATGCAGGAGGTGATCAGGGGGAACGACCCCTTCGAGCGCCGCGTGGTCTCGGTGGACGAGGCGCGCGAGCTGTTCGCCGACGACCCGCTCAAGCTGGAGCGGCTGGAGGAGTTCGGCGGGGACGAGACGATCACCGTCTACCGCAACGGCCCCTTCCTGGACCTGTGCCGCGGCCCGCACCTGCCGGGGACGGGACGGCTCCGGCACTTCAAGCTGCTGAACACGGCCGGCGCGTACTGGCGCGGCGACTCGAACCGGCAGATGCTCCAGCGCATCTACGGCACCGCGTGGTTCAGCAAGGAGGACCTGGAGCAGTACGTCCACCGCATGGAGGAGGCGCGCAGGCGCGACCACCGGCGGCTGGGCCGGGAGCTGGACCTGTTCCAGTTCTTCCCCGTCTCGCCCGGCGCCGCGTTCTGGACGCCGCGCGGCACCACGCTCTACAACACGCTGGTGGACTTCGTCCAGGAGCGGCAGCGCGAGGCGTTCCTGGAGATCAAGACGCCGCTGCTCTACACCAAGACGCTCTGGGAGCAGTCCGGGCACTGGGGCAAGTACCGGGAGAACATGTTCCTGGTGCACAACAGCGAGACGGGCGAGCACGACATGTCGCTCAAGCCCATGAACTGCCCCTCGCACCACCTGTACTACGCCTCCGAGCGGCACTCGTACCGGGAGCTGCCGCTGCGCTACGTCACGTTCGACGTGCTGCACCGCAACGAGCTGTCCGGCGCGCTCTCGGGGCTCACGCGGGTGCGGCAGTTCGCGCAGGACGACTGCCACGTGTACCTTCGCGAGGACCAGATCCCCGGCGAGGTCCGCTTCCTCATGGACTTCATCCTGGGCTACTACGAGACGTTCGGGCTCGCCGCGACGCTCAAGTTCGCCACGCGCCCGGAGCAGCGCATCGGCGACGACGCGATGTGGGACCGCGCCGAGGGGGCGCTGAAGGCGGCGCTCGACGCCACGGGGAGGCCCTACGAGCTCAAGGAGGGCGACGGCGCCTTCTACGGGCCCAAGATCGACTTCGACGTCACCGACTCCATCGGGCGGGCGTGGCAGCTGGGCACCATCCAGCTCGACTACGCGGCGCCGGAGCGCTTCGACCTCACCTACGTGGGCGAGGACAACCAGCCCCACCGGCCGGTGGTGATCCACCGCGCGGTGAGCGGCTCGTTCGAGCGCTTCATCGCCATCCTCATCGAGCACTTCGCCGGCGCCTTCCCGGTGTGGCTGGCGCCGGTGCAGGTGGTGGTGATCCCCATCTCCGACGAGCAGGCGGCGAGCGCCCGCGAGCTGGGGGCCCGCCTGCGCGCCCAGGGGATCCGCGCCGAGGTGGACGACCGCAACGAGACGCTCAACTACCGCATCCGCGAGGCCGAGACGCAGAAGGTGCCGTACATGGCCGTGGTGGGCGGGCGCGAGGTGGAGAACGGCACGGCGGCGGTGAGGATCCGCGGCGCCGGGCGCAAGCAGACGGTGCTGGACCGCGACGCGTTCGCGGCGCAGGTGCTGGAGCGCATCCGCAGCCGCAGCCTGGAGACGGCGCTGGACGAGGGCTGAGCGGGGCGGGGCGGCTTGACAGGCCGGCGGGGCGCCGGTATCTTTGCGGACCAATTTGGGCAAAGTGGGAGCCGGCGGGCTCCCCACCCTTCGGCTCGCCCCGTGCGATGCTGCCGGGTCCGCATGGCGCCCCCGCCTCCCCACGTGGAGGTGGAGGCCGCGCATGGACGGACCTGAAGAGCTTCAGGTCCGTTTTCGTTTACACCCCTGCGGAGAGCAACTGCCATCAACGAGAAGACGCGCGTCAATCGCCAGATCCGCATCAGCCCCGTCCGGGTGATCGCAACCGACGGCGAGCAGCTGGGGATCCTGCCCATCGAGCGGGCGCTGGAGATCGCGGAGGAGCAGGGTCTGGACCTGGTGGAGGTGGCCCCGCTGGCCCGTCCGCCGGTCTGCCGCATCATGGACTACGGCAAGTTCAAGTACGAGGAGCAGCGGAAGGCGCGCGAGGCGCGCAAGAAGCAGCACCACGTGCAGATCAAGGAAGTCAAGATGCGGCCCGGGATCGAAGACCACGACTTCGACTTCAAGACCAAGCACGCGCGGCGCTTCCTCGAAGAGGGCAACAAGGTCAAGCTGACCATGATGTTCCGCGGGCGCCAGATGGCGCACCCGGAGCACGGACGTCAGGTGCTGGACAAGGTGTCGGGGATGCTCGCCGACATCGCCAAGATCGAGATGCACCCACAGATGGAGGGGCGCAGCATGACCATGGTGCTCACCCCTCTCGTCAAGACCTGATCGCCGCTCCGCGAGGACGGCGTACGGAAAGGAAGAAGTACCATGCCCAAGATGAAGAACCACCGGGGTGCCGCCAAGCGCTTCAAGAAGACCGCCAGCGGCAAGCTGAAGCGCGGCCACTCGATGAAGCGGCACATCCTCACCAAGAAGTCCCCGAAGCGGAAGCGCAACCTGCGCGATTCGGCGCTCGTGTCGAAGGGGGACGAGAAGCGCATGACCCGCCTGCTCTCCGCCTGAGCGGAAGCCGGCACCCATCATCGCGACTCGATCACCTTTTTCGCACGAACCTTTCGGGAGGAGCTAGACCATGCCGCGCGTAAAGACCAACGTGGCGCGCCTGCGCCGCAAGAACCAGATCCTGAAGGAGGCCAAGGGCTTCTTCGGGCGCCGCAAGAACCTGTACAAGACCGCCAAGGAGGCCGTGGAGCGCGCCTGGCGGTACGCGTACCGGGACCGCAAGAACAAGAAGCGCGAGTTCCGCAAGCTGTGGATCGTCCGCATCAACGCGGCCGCCCGGCAGCACGACCTCTCGTACTCCCGCTTCATGAACGGGCTCAAGCTCGCCGGGATCGAGATCGACCGGAAGAACCTCGCGGACCTCGCGGTGCGCGATCCCAACGCCTTCGGGCAGCTCGCCGACGCCGCCCGGGCTCGGCTGGGCTGACCGCGCAGGTCGGCTTCGGGAACACGAGGCGGGGGGGGGGGGGGGGGCCGGGCCGGCGCCGG
>JBFMFL010000189.1:0-13614 GCA_040752145.1 Gemmatimonadota bacterium | reverse complement strand
GGGGAGGGCTTCCTGACCCTCGGCTTCTGTCGTGTCGTGCTCCCCCTTTCCCCCGCTTGCGGGGGAGAGGGGGCCGGGGGGTGAGGGGGCCGGTCGCGAGGGCGCGCGCGATGCCCGACCCCGGCGCAGCCGGGGGCACGCCCGAACCTGCCGTCAGCCGTCAACACGCCCGCAACGCTCACCGGGCGGCGGCGTGGAGCGGGTCGGCCTCCGCGGGCGTCCACTCGGCGGGCTCCGGGGCCGGGAGGAAGCCGACCCCCACGAAGTACTCGAAGTAGCGGTGCAGCAGGCGGTCGTCCACCGGCGGGCAGGCCACGCCGGTGCCCTCCAGCCCGGCCAGCACGGCGGCGCAGTCGAAGCGCGGCGCGGGCATCTCCAGGGTCACGCTCTCGTCCGCCGCGGGATCTTCCGGCGGCGGCTCGGGGAAGGTGCCGAGGAACGGGCGCAGCGGGTGGTCCTCGTCGGCGGCGGCCTCGGCGGTCATGCGCTCGTGCCAGCGGCGCAGCGGCACGGGCTCCAGCCGGTAGCCGAAGCGCCGGGCCGACTCCCACAGGTCGCTCCAGCGGACGACGTCCGGGTGGGTGAGGTTGAACGTCGTCCCCGCGGACTCCGGGCGCCGGGACAGTGCCACGACGGCGGCGGCGACGTAGTCGATGGGGGCCACGTCGGTGCGGCCGTCCAGCAGGGCGACCTGGCCCATCTCCACGGCGGCGCGGGCGAGGCGCCAGATGAAGTCGTGCGTGGGGCAGATGCCGCTGCGGGAGTCGCCGGTGACGATCCCCGGGCGGTAGATGGACACGGGGAGGCCGCGCGCGGCGGCGAGCCGGACCACGTGCTCGGCCACCCACTTGCTCTGCGCGTAGCCGGGGAGGCGGCGCCACTCGTCCACCGGGTCCGACTCGTGGTGGACGTCCACCACGGGCTCGCCCGGCGCGGGGGGCGAGTACACGGCGATGCTGGACAGGAAGTGGACGGGCTTGGGCGCGCCGGTGCAGGCCAGCCGCAGCACCTCCTGAGTGCCGCCCACGTTGGCGGCGCGCAGGGCGGCGTAGGGGAAGGCGTGGTTGACCTGGGCGCCGTTGTGGTAGACCGCGTCCACCGCGTCCGCCAGCGCGGCGAACGCATCCGCGTCCAGCCCGAGCCGCGGCTGCGCCAGGTCGCCGGGGACCGCCTCGACGCGGGCGCGGCACGCGTCGCTCCACAGCCCGTACGAGTCCATCTTGCGGCGGACGCGCTCCAGCCCGGCGGCGGGGTCGTCGGCGCGGACCAGGCAGTACACGCGGGCGGCGGTGCGCTCCAGCAGCTCGTGCAGCAGGTAGGCGCCCAGGAACCCGGTGGCGCCGGTGAGGAGCACGGCGCGCGGCTCGCCCCCGCGGACCGGCCCCCGCGGGCGGATCTCCGGGTCGAGCGCGACCTCGGCCCACAGGTCGGGCCCGGCGGTCCCGGGGGACGGGACCGCACCGTCGGCCGGGCTGCCGCCCAGGAGCGCGGCGAGGTCGGCGATGGTGGGCGCCCCGTAGAGCGCGTCCAGCGGAACCCCGGTCCCCAGCCGCTGGCGCAGCGCGAACACCAGCCGCGGCGCCATCAGCGAGGTGCCGCCCAGCTCGTAGAACGAGTCGTAGACCCCCACCTCGCGCACGCCGAAGAGCTCGCGCCAGGCCCCGGCGATCCGCTCCTCCAATGCCGTGCGCGGGGCGACGTACTCCACCTGGAGCTGCGGGCGGTCGTGGACCTCCCCGGCCGCGGCGCGCGCCTGCGGCGCCGGCCGTGCCGGGGCCGTCCCCGGCCTGGCGCCCGGCCAGTAGAACTGCCGCTCGAAGGGGTAGGTGGGCAGCTCGACGCGGCGGCGGCCCCATCCCTCGTGGTACGCGGCCCAGTCCACGCGCGCGCCCGCGGCCCAGAGGAAGGCGAGCGCGCCGGCCTGCAGCTCGGCCGTGGCGCCGGGGACGTCCGCGTCCGGGAGCGAGGGGAGCACGGGGCGCTCCGGGTCGCCCAGCGCGGCCAGGCGGTCGGCCGTGCCGCGACCGGGGCCCGCCTCCACCACCACGCGCTCCGTGCCGGCGACCAGCGCCCGCAGGGCGTCGTCGGCGCGGGCGGGCTCGGCCAGGAGCGCCAGCCAGTGCCTGGGGTCGCGCGCGGCCTCGGCCGTCACCGCGCCGCCCGTCGCGGCGGAGAGGCACGGGACGGACGGCGCCGAGACGGACTGCGCGCGGACCTGCTGCACCAGCGCGCGCATCTCCGCGTCGGGGGCGGCGCCCGCGGCGCGCGCCTCCAGCAGCCGGGCGCGGGCGAGCGCGAAGGCGAGGGCGTCCTCCAGCGACAGGATCCCCGCCACGCACGCGGCCACCAGTTCGCCGGTCCCCTCCCCCGCCACCGCCTCGGGGCGCACGCCCCAGGCGGCCCACAGCCGGGCGGCGGCGTACTCCGCCGCGAACAGCGCGCACTGCCCCGCGGCGGCGCCCGCCGTGGCGGTGCCGCCGTCGGCCGACACGAGCAGCGTCCGCACGTCGGCGCCCAGGCGCGGCAGCAGGAACGCCGCGCAGGCGTCCAGCGCCTCGCGGAACTCCCGCTCCGTGTCGTACGCCTCGCGGCAGGCGCCCGCGGCCGGCGCGGCGCCGCTGGGAAAGACCATCGCCACCGGGCGCGCACCGGGCTCGCCGGCAAGGGTGAGGGCGCGCGGCGTCCCCGGCTCGCGCAGCGCCGCCAGCGCGTCCGCGGCGTCGTACGCCAGCAGCACGCGCCTCTGGCGGAAGGCGCGGCGCCCCACCTGCAGCGTGTGGGCGGCGTCGGCCAGCGCGACGTCCGGGTGGGCTTCCAGCCAGTCCGCCAGGGCGGCCGTGGCGCGCTCCAGCGCCGCGTCGGTGCGCGCCGACAGGGCGAGCACGTGTACGGGCCGGCCGGGGGCGGCGGGCCCCGGAGCCGGCGCCTCCTCCAGGATCACGTGCGCGTTGGTGCCGCCGATGCCGAACGACGACACGCCGGCGCGCCGCGGGTGCCCCGCCGTCTCCCAGGGCCGCAGCGCGGCGTTGACGAAGAAGGGCGAGGAGGCGAAGTCGATCTCGGGGTTGGGCGCGCGGAAGTGCAGCGACGGCGGGATCTCGCCGTGCTCCAGGGCCTGCGCCGCCTTGATGAAGCCGGCGACGCCCGCGGCGACGTCCAGGTGCCCGATGTTGGTCTTGACCCCGCCCAGCGCGCAGAAGCCGGTCCGCTCCGTCCGGGCGCGGTACGCCTGGGTGAGCGCGGCGGCCTCGATGGGGTCGCCCAGCGGCGTGGCGGTGCCGTGGCACTCCACGTAGCCGATGGTCTCCGGGTCCACGCGCGCCAGCGCCAGCGCCTCGGAGATCACCGCGGCCTGCCCCTGCACGGAGGGCGCGGTGAAGCCGGCCTTGAGCGACCCGTCGTTGTTGACGGCGGAGGCGCGGACCACGGCGTGGACCACGTCGCCGTCGGCCAGCGCGTCCTCCATCCGCTTCAGCACCACCACGCCCACGCCGCTCCCGTCCACCGTCCCCGCCGCCTCCGCGTCGAAGGCGCGGCAGTGGCCGTCGGGGGAGAGGATGCCGCCCTCCTCCCACGCGTAGCCGCGCTTCTGCGGGACCTGGATGGAGGCGCCGCCGGCCAGCGCCATGCCGCACTCGCCGGCGAGCAGGCTCTGCACGGCCAGGTGGATGGCGACCAGCGAGGTGGAGCACGCCGTCTGCAGGTTCACGCCGGGGCCGCGCAGCCCCAGCTTGTACGAGGTCCAGGTGGCGATGAAGTTGTGGTTGAGGATGCCGGCCTGCAGCCCGCCGGCCCGCGCCATGAGCGAGGGGTCCGCCTGGACGGCGTACGCCAGGTAGTGGTTCATGGTCCCGCCGGCGAACACGCCGACGGGGACCTCCACCCGCTCGGCGTCGTACCCGGCGCGCTCCAGCGCCTCCCAGGCGACCTCCAGGAAGAGCCTCACCTGGGGGTCCATGATCTCCGCCTCGCGCGGGGAGAAGCCGAAGAAGGCGGCGTCGAACCACTCGGCGCGCTCCACCGTGCCGTGGGCGCGCACGTAGCGAGGGTCGCGCACCGTCTCCGGGGAGGCGCCGGCCGCCTCCATCTCCTCGGCGGAAAAGAACTCGATGGACTCCACCCCGGCGCGGAGGTTGGCCCAGAACCGCTCCACGGAGTCGGCGCCGGGGAAGCGCCCCGCCATCCCCACCACGGCCACGGCGTCCTCCCAGCCGGACCCGGCCTGCTGCTTCACGTCGGACATCGTCTCACCCGCCAGGGTTCTTCTTGAGGTCGCGTCGGCGCCGCACGGCCGCGCGCCGGCTCTCCACCTCCTCCTCGCTCCGCCCCTGCGGCGGGGCTTCCGCCTCCGCCGCGCCCTGCGCCAGGTGCTCGGCCAGCGAGCGCACGGTGGGGTAGCGGAACAGCACCACCACCGACACCTCGCGCGGGAAGCGGCCCGCCAGCCGGCTGCGCAGCCGCGCCAGCAGCAGCGAGTGCCCGCCCAGGTCGAAGAAGTTGTCGTCCAGCCCCACCGCCTCCACCCCCAGCACCTCCCGCCACGCCGCGGCGATGGCGCGCTCCACGCCGCTCCGCGGCGCGGCGTGCGCGGCCTCCGCCCCGGCGTGCGCGGCGGACTCGGGCGCCGGCAGGGCGCGGCGGTCCGTCTTGCCGCTCCGGGTCAGCGGGAAGGCGTCGAGCACGACGAAGGCGGCGGGCACCATGTAGCCGGGGAGCTCCGCCTTGAGCGCGGCGCGCAGCCCGGGGACGGACAGCTCGGCGCCGGGCTCGGCCACCAGGTACGCCACCAGGCGCACGCTGCCGGGCGACTCCTCGCGCGCGGCCACCACCGCCCCGGCCACGCCGGGCCGCGCGGCCAGCGCCGCCTCGATCTCGCCCAGCTCCACGCGGAAGCCGCGGACCTTGACCTGCTGGTCCACCCGGCCCACGAACTCCAGCGTGCCGTCGGCCCGGAACCGGACGCGGTCGCCGGTGCGGTAGACGCGCGCCCCCGGCTCCGGCCCGAAGGGGTCCGGCAGGAAGGCCGCGGCGGTCGGCTCGGGGCGGTCCAGGTAGCCCCGGGCCACGCCGCCGCCGCCCAGGTACAGCTCGCCGGGGACGCCGATGGGGACCGCCTCGCCGCGCGGGTCCAGCACGTACGCGCGGGTGTTGCGCAGGGGCCTGCCGATGGGGACGTGCCGCGGCGACGCAGCGCCGTCCTCCTCGCCGCCGGGGGCGCGCAGGTCGGCCATGGTGGCGACCACGGTGGCCTCGGTGGGCCCGTAGGTGTTCACCAGCCGCACGCCGTCGCCGAAGGCGTCGCGCCAGTCGCGCAGCCGCTCGGGGAGCGCCCGCTCCCCGCCGATGATCACCAGCCGCAGCGCCTCCGGCAGCTCCACCCCGCCGCCGGCCGCCTCGGACGCCAGCTCGTGCCAGTAGGCGGTGGGGAGGTCCAGCACGGTGACGCCCCGCTCGCGGCAGGCGCCCAGGAACGCGGCGGCCGAGTCCAGCATCTCCTCGGTGCGGAGGACGAGGCGCGCGCCGGAGACCAGCGCCGGCCAGATCTCCTCGGCGCTCGCGTCGAAGGCGATGGAGGCGAACTGGAGCACCGCGTCGTCCGCGCCGACGCCGTACGCCTCGCAGGCGATGCCGGTGAAGCCGGCGAGCGCCCGGTGCGGCACCACCACCCCCTTGGGCCTGCCGGTGGAGCCGGAGGTGTAGATCACGTACGCGGCGTTGTCCGGGAGCACGCCGCTCTCCGGCGCCGCGTCCGGTTCCTCGTCGATCCGCTCCGCGTCCGCGTCCAGGAACACCACCCGGGCGGCGGCGCCCCCCGGCAGGGCGGCGAAGAGCCGCTCCTGGGCGAGGAGCACGGCGATCCCGGAATCCTCCACCAGAAAGGCAAGGCGCTCGCGCGGGTACTGCGGGTCCAGCGGCACGTACGCGCCGCCCGCCCTGAGCACGCCCAGCAGCGCCACGATCATCTCCGGGGAGCGCTCCACGCACACGCCCACCCGCGTCTCCGGGCCCACGCCGCGCGCCCGGAGGAAGTTCGCCAGCCGGCCGCTGCGGCGGGCCAGCTCGGCGTAGGTGAGCGATTCGCCGCGGTGCGAGACGGCCACGGCGTCCGGGCGGTGCTCGGCCTGGGCCTCGAACTGCTCGTGTACCGGGACCCCGGCGAACACGTCCTCCACCGACTCGTTCCAGGTGCGCAGGACGCGGGTCCTCTCCTCGGGCGCGATCAGCTGCAGCCCGGAGACGCGCCGGCCGGGGCTCTCCACCGCCGCGCGCAGCAGCGTGTTCCAGTGCGCGGTGAGCCGGGCGACGGTGTCGCGCTCGAAGATCTCGGTGCCGTACTCCCACACCCCGAAGATCCCGTGCTCGGTCTCCGTCATCCACGCGGAAAGGTCCAGCTTGGCCGTGTCGTGGGTGGTCTCCAGCGGGCGCACCACCAGCCCGCCGAGGCCGGGCCCGCCGCGCGGGGTGTTCTGGAGCACCAGCATCACCTGGTAGAGCGGGTTGTAGGCGAGGCTGCGCTCGATGCGCAGCTCCTCCACCAGCCGCTCGAAGGGGAGGTCCTGGTGGGCGAAGTCCTCGAACACCGCCTCCCGCACCCGCCCCAGCAGCTCCAAAAAGGTGGGGTCGCCGGACACGTCCACGCGGATGGGGAGGGTGTTGGCGAACAGGCCGATCAGCTCCTCCAGCTCCGGCCGGGTGCGCGCCGCGATGGGCGAGCCCACCACCACGTCGTCCTCGCCGGTGTAGCGGGCCAGCAGCGCGCCGAAGGCGGCGAGCAGCACCATGAACAGCGTGGCGCCCTCGCGCTGCGCCAGCGCCTGCAGCCCGGCGGACACGTCGCCGGGCACCCGGAAGGGGTGGCCGGCGCCGCGGTAGGTCTGCTCGGCGGGGCGCGGGCGGTCGGTGGGGAGCTCCAGCAGCGTGGGCGCGCCGCGCAGCCGCTCCTTCCAGTAGGCGACCTGCCGCTCCAGGGCGCCGCCGGACAGGTGCGCGTCCTGCCACACGGCGAAGTCGCCGTACTGGATGGCGAGCGGCGGGAGCGGCGAGGGGAGGCCGGCGCGGAACGCCTCGTACAGCGTGCCCAGCTCGCGCGAGAACACCCCCTGCGACCACCCGTCGGTGACGATGTGGTGGGTGGGCATCACCAGCGCGTGGTCGCCGGGGCCCAGCCGCAGCACCAGCAGCCGGATCAGCGGCGCCCGCGACAGGTCGAAGGGCTCGTGCGCGGCGGCGTCGGCCAGGCGGCGCACCTCGGCCATGCGCTCCTCCTCCGGCAGGCCCGACAGGTCGCGCACGTCGGCCGCGACCCGCGCCTCGGGGAGCACCAGCTGCACCGGCTCGCCGTCCCGCTCCACGAAGCGGGTGCGCAGCGCCTCGTGCCGCTCCACGACGGCGTTGAGGGCGCCTTCCAGCGCCGCCACGTCCAGGTCGCCGGCCAGGCGCAGGCTCATCACCTCGTTGTAGACGCGGTTCCCCGGCTCCAGCTGGTCCAGGAACCAGAGGCGGCGCTGCGCGAAGGTGAGGGGGACGCGGGCGTCCGGGGCGCGGCGCGGGATCCGCTCCGCCTCCCCGGCCTCGATCCCCGCCTCGTCCAGGAGCATCGCCAGCAGCTCCAGCTCCTCGGCGGACAGGCCGCCGGCGGTGGGCCCGGCGCTCACGGCGCCCCTCCCGCGCCCTGCCTGCCCCGGAGCGCGGCGCCGCGCTCCTCGGCGGACATCCCCTTCACCTTCTTCAGGATCCCGGCGATCGTCTCGGTCCGTCCGGGGGTCTCCTCGCGGGCCAGGATCGTCCGGGCCAGCGCCTCCACGGTGGGCGCGTCGAACACGTCGCGCAGGGCGAGGCGCACCTTGAGCAGCTCCAGCCGGGCGACGACCTGCGTGGCCATCACCGAGTGCGCGCCCAGCTCCACCACGTCGTCGCGGACGCCGACGCGCTCCACCCCCAGCACCTCCGCCCAGGTGGCGCACAGCACCTCCTCCAGCGCGCTGCGCGGCGGCGCGTACCCGGCGCCCCCGCGGAGCCGGGCGGCCTGTCCGGGGGCGGGGAGCGCGCGGCGGTCGGTCTTGCCGCTGGGGGTGAGCGGGAACTCTTCCAGCTCCACGAACACCCCGGGGACCATGTACTCGGGCAATTCCTCCGCCAGCGCGGCGCGCAGCGCGCCGACGGCCAGCTCCGCGCCCGGCTCGGCCACCAGGTACGCCACCAGCGCGCGCTCCCCGGTGCCGTCCTCGCGCGCGGCGACCACCGCCTGGCGCACGGCGGGGTGGCGGGCGAGCGCGGCCTCCACCTCGCCCAGCTCGATGCGGAAGCCGCGCACCTTGACCTGGTGGTCGATGCGTCCCAGGTAGCGGATCTCGCCGCCCTCGCCGATGCGGACCAGGTCGCCGGTGCGGTACATGGTGGCGCCGTCACCGCCCGGCTCGGGGACGAAGCGCTCGGCGGTCAGCTCCGGGCGGTGCAGGTAGCCGCGCGCCACGCCGTCCCCGGCGATGCACAGCTCCCCCTCCACCCCGGACGCGGCCGGCTCCCAGCGCTCGTCCAGCACGTAGACCCGCGTGTTGCCGACGGGCCGCCCCACGGGCGGCGGCCCGTCCGGCGCCTCCACCCGCTGAACGGTGGACCAGACGGTGGTCTCGGTGGGCCCGTACAGGTTCCACAGCTCCGCCACCTGCGGCCGGAGCCGCCGCGCCAGCTCGCCGTCCAGCGCCTCGCCGCCGCAGAAGGCGCGCAGCCGGGCGCTCCCTCCCCACCCCGCCGCCAGCAGCATCCGCCAGGTGGCCGGCGTCGCCTGCATCACGGTCGCCCCGGAGGAGGCGATGCGCTCCGCCAGCAGCCGCGCGTCCGCCGCCGTCTCCCGCGACGCGATCACGGTCCTCGCCCCCACCGCGAGCGGGAGGAACAGCTCCAGCCCCGCGATGTCGAACGACAGCGTGGTCACCGCCAGCAGCACGTCGTCCTCCGCCAGCCCCGGCCGCTCGCGCATGGCGTGCAGGAAGTTGACGACGGCGCGGTGCGGGAGCTGGACGCCCTTGGGCCTGCCGGTGGAGCCGGAGGTGTAGATGACGTACGCGAGGGAACAGGGAACAGGGAACAGGGAACAGCCTGCAACGGCGACGGCAGACGCGTCCTCTGCACCGTCGTGCTCCCCCTCCCCCCTTGCGGGGGAGGGGGCCGGGGGGAGGGGGGTCCCGTCGTACACGACGACCTCGCCCGCGAACGGCGGCAGCCGCCCGGCGAGCGCCTGCTGCGTCACCACCACCTTCGCGCCGGCGTCCTCCAGGATGTAGGCGAGGCGGTCGGCGGGGTACGCGGGGTCCAGGGGGAGGTAGGCGCCGCCGGCCTTGAGCACGCCCAGCAGGGCAACGGGCACGGCGGTGGTGCGCTCCACGAACAGGGCGACGCGCGTCTCCGGGCCGACGCCGCGGGCGCGCAGCAGGGCGGCGAGGGCTTCGGCGCGGCGGTCCAGCTCGGCGTAGGTGAGGCGGCCGTCGTCTGCCTCCACGGCGACGCGGCCGGGGACCCGGGCGGCCTGGGCCTCCACCAGCCGGTGCAGGCAGAGACCGCGGGGGTAGTCCATGGCGGTGCGGTTGTACCCGGGCACCCGCGCGCCCGCCAGGCCGGGGACGGCCACGGCGCCGCTCATCCCTCCACCCCCGTGGGCCGGTTCCCCCGCAGCAGCGCCCGGCGCGCCTCCGGGGAGAGCGACTGCACCCTGAGCACCAGCGCGGCCACCTTCTCGGTCTGGCCGGGGCTCGGCTCGGCGGCGACCAGGGCGCGCGCCATCTCCTCCACCGTGGGGTGCTGGAAGAGCATCCGCACGGGCGCCTGGATCCTGGACGCCTTGAGACGGGTGGACACCTGCGTGGCGAGCAGCGAGTGGCCGCCCAGGTCGAAGAAGTCGTCCTCGACCCCCACGCGCTCGCGGCCCAGCACCTCCGCCCACACGCCGGCCAGCAGCGTCTCCAGCGCGCTGCGCGGGGCCACGTACCCGCGCTCCCGCACGGCGCGGGCGTCGGGCGCCGGGAGGGCGCGGCGGTCGGTCTTGCCGTTGGGGGTGCGCGGGATCGCCTCCAGGGGGACGAACGCGGCCGGCACCAGGTGCTCCGGGAGGCGTTCGCGGAGCGCCCCCCGCGGGTCCGCCGGCCAGGCGGCGCTCCCGTCCGGCACCAGGTAGGCCACCAGCCGCGCCCCGCCGGGGCCGTCGTCGCGGGCCACCACCACGGCCTCGCGGACGCCGCCCAGCGCCAGGATCGCCGCCTCCACCTCGCCGGGCTCGATGCGGAAGCCGCGCAGCTTGACCTGCGCGTCGATCCGGCCGCGGAACTCCAGCTCGCCGTCCGCGCGCAGCCGCGCCAGGTCGCCGGTGCGGTACAGGCGCGCGCCGGGCTCGCCGGAGAGCGGGTCGGGGACGAACCGCTCCGCGGTGAGGCCGGGCCGCCCCAGGTAGCCGCGCGCCACGCCGGCCCCGCCGATGAAGACCTCCCCCGGGATGCCGGGGACCAGCGGGCGCATCTCCCCGTCCAGCACGTAGACCCGCGTGTTGGCGAGGGGCCGGCCGATGGGCGGCGCCTCCGCCGTCCCCGGGGCGACCACGCGGGCCGTGGAGGCCACGGTGGTCTCCGTGGGCCCGTACAGGTTCAGCAGCCTGCGCCCCTCCGACCAGCGCCGCACGGTCCCGGCCGAGAGGCGCTCGCCGCCGGTGCCCACCACCCGGAGCGCCGGGAGCGGTTCGTGGGCGAGGGCGTCCAGCACCGCCGTGGGGGCCACCAGCATCTCGATCTCCCGCTCCCGGAGGAAGGCGGCCAGCTCGTCGCCGGACCGCGCCGTGTCGCGGTCCGCCAGGTGCAGCTCGGCGCCGGCCGCGAGGGGGACGAACAGGTCGACCACGGAGCCGTCGAAGCCGATGGAGATGGTCTGGACCGCCCGCGCTCCCACCCCGATCCCGAACGGCTCCGCCAGGGCGGCGACGACGTTGCACGCCGCGCGGTGGGTGGCCACCACGCCCTTGGGCGTCCCCGTGGAGCCGGAGGTGTAGATCACGTACGCCGCGCATTCCGGGTCGAACGGGGCGCCGCCCGCGGGCTCGCCGCCCCGCGCTCCCGCCCCGTCCGCCAGGAGCACGTCGCCCGCGAAGGGCGGCAGCGTCCCGCGGGTCGCCGCGTCGGCGAGCAGGAGCGCGGCGCCCGAGTCCTCCAGCAGCCAGGCCACGCGCTCCCGCGGGTGCTCGGGGTCCACGGGGACGTACGCGCCGCCGGCCTTGAGCACGGCCAGGATCGCGACCACCATGTGCGTGTCCCGCCGCGTGCAGACCGCCACCCGCGCCTCCGGGCCCACGCCGCGGGCCCGCAGCGCCCCGGCCAGGAGGGACGCGCGCCGGTCCAGCTCGGCGTACGTCAGCCGCTCCGTCCCCACCAGCGCCACGGCGTCCGGGACGCGCCGCGCCGCGGCCTCGAACAGGCCGTGCAGCCCGGCTTCCGCCGGGATCTCGCGCTCCGTCCGGTTCCACTCCGTCAGCACCGCCTCGCGGTCGGCTTCGGCGAGCACGGAGAGCGCGGAGAGCGGGAGGTCCGGCTCCGCGGCGGCGCGCTCCAGCACCCGCTCGAACTCGCGGGCCATGCGCGCCATGGCCGCCGGCTCGAACAGCTCCGCGCTGTACGTCCAGCCGCCGCGGAGCCCCTCCGGGCCCGCGCCCGCGGCCAGCACCAGGTCGAACGCCACGGCGCCGGGATCGGCGGCCAGCGGGCGGAAGACCGTCCCGCCGGGCTCCGGCGCGCGGCCGGCCGGCCCGGCGTCCTCGTGGAAGGTGAGCATCACCTGGAAGACCGGCGGGTAGCTCAGGCTCCGCTCGATCCGGAGCTCGTCCACCAGCTTCTCGAACTGCACGTCCTGGTGGGCCATCGCCTCCGCGGTCCCGGCGCGCACCCGGCGCAGCAGCTCGCGGAAGGAGGGGTCGCCCTCCAGCGAGGTGCGGACGGGGAGGGTGTTGAGGAAGACGCCGACGACCTCCTCCAGCTCGGGGAGCCCGCGGTTGTCCACCGGGACGCCCACCACCACGTCGTCCTGGCGCGCGTAGCGGCCCAGGTGCGCGGCGAGCGCGGCGAGCAGCGCGTTGAAGAGCGTCGCCCCCTCCCGGCGGGCCAGGGAGCGCAGCCGCTCCGTGGCCTCCTCCCCCAGCGAGAGCGGTTCCCGGCCGCCGCGGTGGCCGTGGACGGCCGGGCGAGGGTGGTCGGCGGGGAGGTCCAGGAGCGGGGGGACGCCGCGCAGCCGCTCGGTCCAGTACGCCACCTGCTCCTCGAAGGCGGCGCCCTGCAGCCGGTTGCGCTGCCACGCGGCGAAGTCGCCGTACTGCGCCCGCAGCTCCGGGAGCGGCGAGGGGAGCCCGCGCGCGAAGGCGTCGTACAGCGCGGCGATCTCGCGCGCCAGCAGGTGGGTGGAGTGCCCGTCGCAGACGGCGTGGTGGAGCGTGAGCAGCAGCACGTGGTCGTCCGCGGCCAGGCGCAGCAGCTCCGCGCGCCAGAGCGGCCCGGCCGCCAGGTCGAAGGGGCCGGCGGCCTCCTCGCGAAGGCGGCGCTCCAGCTCGGCCGCGCGCCCGCCCTCCGGCAGCGGTGCCAGGTCTGCGACGCGCAGCGCGAAGTCCGCCTCCGGCGCGACCGCCTGGAACGGGGTGCCGGACTCGTCCGCGTGCAGGGTGGTGCGCAGCGCGTCCTGGCGCCGCACGACCTCGCGGAGGGCGCGCTCCAGCACGGCGGCGTCCAGCGGGCCCCCGATCCGCACGGGCGCGGGGATGTTGTACGCCGGGCTCCCCGGGGCGAGCTGGTCGATGAACCAGAGGCGCTGCTGCGCGAACGAGGCGGGCGCGCGCCCGCGGTCCGGCCGCCGGGGGATCCCCCGGGGCGCGGCGGCGGCGGCCACCCCCTGGATGCGCTTCTGGAGCAGCGCCCGGCGCGCGGCGGCCAGCGCCGCCTCCCTCGAACCCGCGTCGTTCTCCGGCATCGCTCTGCGTGGTGGGTGCCGTCGTCGTCCGCTTCCGCGCGGGCCGCGGCGCGTGCCGGGCCCGGGGGCGGGCGGCGGAAGCTGGCGTGTAAGTTACGCATGGGGAGGCGATCCTGTCGACACTCCCCGGCCCGGAGGCGCCGCTCAGGTGTGCCCGAGCAGCTCCTCCTCGCCCAGCGCCTCGATCTCGGCCACGAGCACGGCCTCGACCAGCGCCGCCATCTCCGACACGGTGGGCGCCGAGTACAGGGCGTCGGCCGGGAGCTCCACCTGGAACCGCTCGCGGAGCCGGGCGAGCACGCGGATCCCCAGCAGCGAGTGCCCGCCCAGCTCCAGGAAGTCGTCGTACGCGCCGATCCCCCCGATCCCCAGCAGCTCCTCCCACACCTCCGCCACCCGGAGCTCCAGGTCGCCCGTGGGGGGCACGTGCCCGGTGAGCAGGTTGGGGCGCGGGCCGCGGCGCGGCGCCCCGGGGGCGGGGGCGTCGGCCGGACGCTCCCCGGCCGGGGAGCGCTGCACCCGCGGCTCCACCCAGTAGCGCCGCCGCTCGAACGGGTAGGTGGGGAGCGGGACGCGCACGCGGCGCCCGCCGGCGAGGAGCGCGGCCCAGTCCACCACGGCGCC
>JBFMFL010000188.1:0-13630 GCA_040752145.1 Gemmatimonadota bacterium | reverse complement strand
TCCGGCACCCTCCCCCGCGGGCCGCCTGTTTCGCGGTCCGGGCCGGCGGCTACGGCTCCGCGGCGGCGGCGGCCTCCGCCCCGGCCACGAGCCGGTCGAGCGCCGCGCGGTCGAGCGGGCGCCCGCCCAGCACCACGGCCCGGATCCGGGTGGTGTTGCGCACGTCCGCGAGCGGGTCGCCGTCCAGCAGCACCAGGTCCGCGACCCTCCCCGCCTGCACGGTGCCGAAGTCCGCCGTGCGCCCCAGGAACTCGGCGGCGCCCAGCGTGGCCGCCCGGAGCGCCCCGGCCGGGGCGAGCCCGGCGGCGACCAGCTCGGCCAGCTCCTCGTGCAGGCTGGACCCGGGGAAGACGAAGCTGTCGCCCGCGTCGGTGCCGGCGAGCACGCGCACCCCGGCGCGGTGCGCGTCGCCGGTGGCCCGGAGCCCCTTGAGGTAGAAGTCCATCCGCGTCCGGCGTCCTTGCGGGGTGGAGTCCGCGGCGTCCGTGCGGTCCATGTCCGCCTCCCACGCGGCCCACTGCGCCCGCGGCACGAAGCGGCGGCGCGGGTCGCGCCGCATCGCGGGGTCCGCGGCGTGCGCTTCCGTCTTCCGCGTCAGGTGCGTCGGCACGTACGCGGTGCCGTTCCGCACGAAGGCGCCGAACACGTCGGCGCAGACTTCCGGGTCGTAGTCGTCCACCATCCGCCGCCGCAGCGCGGTCCCGGAGAGCCGCGGCGTGCCGGTGCGCCAGAACTCCGCCGCGCCGGGCCAGCAGTGATGGAGAAAGACGCGCGCGTGCTCCACGCTCCGCATCCCGGCGTCGGCGAGCTCAACCGCGCTCACCGAGTCCGGCTCGTGCCCGGCCACGGGCAGGCCCAGCCTCCGCGCTTCCTCCGTCAGTCCCAAGAACCCTTCGCGCGGAACCCGGTTGTAGACCTTGACGAGGTCCGCGCCCCGCTCGGCGAAGTGGCGCGCCAGCAGCCGCCCGTCCTCCCTCGTCGCCGCGTGGTAGAAGCGCGGGAGCGAATCCGGGAGCCAGCCCGGCCCGTTCACGCCCCAGCTCGAGAGCGCGAGCAGGCGCGGCCCCACCAGCTCGCCCGCCTCCACCCGCCGCTGCCTTTCACGCATCTCCGGGAGGCAGACCGGCCCCTGCGCGGCGAAGGCGCAGTCGGAGCTCATGTCGCGCACCCCCGTGACCCCGTGCGCCACGAAGAGCGGCATGTCGATGCGCTCCGCGGTGGACGAGCGCAGGTGCACGTGCATGTCCCAGAGCCCGGGGACCAGGTACCCGCCCCCGCCGTCCAGCACCCGCGCCCCGGCGCCGGGCCGGACGCTGTCCGACGGAGCCACCCGCGTGATCCGGCCGCCCGCCACCAGCACGGTCCGGTCGGGGAGCAGAACGCCGCGCTCCACGTCGACCACGGCGACGTGGGTGATCGCGAGGTCGGCGGGCTCGGGGGCGGGGGCGGGACGCGGCGGAGCGGCGCACCCCGCGAGGAGGAGCAGCGGGAGGAGGCGAGACAGGTCCACGGTCGGCCGGGGTTGCGGGGAACGGCGGCGGAAGATGCCGGCGGCACGACAGGAGGGACACCCGCGGTCCGTCGATGGTTTGAACGCGGAGCGGGGGACGGCGCCCTCCCCCGCTCTATCCATTCCGCCCGGTCGTGCTTACACCCGCACCAGCTTGCGGTACTTGATGCGGTGCGGCTGGTCGGCCTCGGCGCCCAGGCGCTTCTTGCGGTCCGCCTCGTACTCCTGGTAGTTGCCCTCGAAGAAGCGGACCTCGCTCTCCCCCTCGAACGCCAGGATGTGCGTGCAGATGCGGTCCAGGAACCACCGGTCGTGCGAGATCACCACCGCGCACCCGGCGAACTCCAGCAGCGCGTCCTCCAGCGCACGCAGCGTGTCCACGTCCAGGTCGTTGGAGGGCTCGTCCAGCAGGATCAGGTTGCCGCCCTTCTGGAGCACCTTGGCCATGTGGACGCGGTTGCGCTCGCCGCCCGACAGGTGCTTCACCAGCTTCTGCTGGTCGCTGCCCTTGAAGCCGAACCACGAGCAGTAGGCCCGCGCGTTCACCTCGCCGCGGCCCAGCTTGATGACGTCCGCGCCGCCGGAGATCTCCTGGTACGCGGTCTTCTCGCCGTCCAGCGTGTCGCGGCTCTGGTCCACGTACGCCAGCTCCACCGTGGAGCCCACCTTGAGCGCGCCGCCGTCCGGCGTCTCCTGGCCGGTGATCATGCGGAAGAGCGTGGTCTTGCCCGCACCGTTGGGCCCGATCACGCCCACGATGCCGCCGCGCGGCAGGCGGAAGCTGAGCCCGTCGATGAGCAGCTTGTCGCCGAAGCCCTTGACCACGCCGTCGGCCACCACCACCTCGTCGCCCAGGCGCGGCCCGTTGGGGATGACGATCTCGGCGCGGTTCAGCTTCTCGCGCGGGTCCTCGCCCAGCATCTGCTCGTAGGCGCCGATGCGCGCCTTGCTCTTGGCCTGGCGGGCGCGGGGCGCCATGCGCACCCACTCCAGCTCGCGCTCCAGGGTGCGCTGGCGGGAGGACGCCTGCTTCTCCTCCTTGCGCATCCGCTCCTGCTTCTGCTCCAGCCAGGAGGTGTAGTTGCCCTTCCAGGGGATCCCCTCGCCGCGGTCCAGCTCCAGGATCCACTGCGCCACGTTGTCCAGGAAGTAGCGGTCGTGGGTGATGGCGACGATGGTGCCCTTGAACTCGGCCAGGTGGTGCTCCAGCCACGCCACGGACTCGGCGTCCAGGTGGTTGGTGGGCTCGTCCAGCAGGAGCATGTCGGGCTCCTCCAGCAGCACCCGGCAGAGCGCCACGCGGCGCTTCTCGCCGCCCGACAGGTTCTCCACGCGCGCGTCCGGCGGCGGCAGCCGCAGCGCGTCCATGGCGATCTCGATCTTGCGGTCCAGGTCCCACAGGTTGCCCGCGTCGATCTGGTCCTGCACGCGCGCCTGCTCGTCGATCAGAGCCGTCATCTCGTCGTCCGACATGGGCTCGGCGAACTTCATGTTGATCTCGTCGAAGCGCTTGAGCAGGTCGCGCTGGCTCTTGACCGCCTCCTCGACGTTGCCGCGCACGTCCAGCGCGGGGTCCAGCTCCGGCTCCTGCGACAGGTAGCCGATGCGGGTCCCCTCGGCGGGCCACGCCTCGCCGTTGAAGTCCCTGTCGACCCCGGCCATGATGCGCAGGAGCGACGACTTGCCGGAGCCGTTGGGGCCCACGACGCCGATCTTGGCGCCCGGGTAGAACGAGAGCCAGATCCCCTTGAGAATCTCGCGGTTGGGGGGGACCACCTTGCGGAGGTCCTTCATTACGTAGATGAATTCCGGTCCGGCCATGTCGTTGAGCCTCGCGGGATTGCGCCGGGCGCGGTCGCCCTGGCGGTTGCGTTTGTACGATCATGGGCGGCCACCCGGTCGCCCGAGACGCAACAACATATCAGCCCGCGGGTTCCGCCGGGAGGTGGGGGCAAGGAGTCGGGTCTGACAGGAAGAGTCCTCGCACGTGAAAGGGCTCGCCCCTGGAAGGAGCACGGGATGGATTAAGCGGCGAGGGATCTTGAACGGGAAGAGCAGACATGATTAGGTTGCCTCGGGAAAGGCAACCAAGGTGCCGCCAGGAGGAGAGGGAACTCCGCCACGATCCATAACCTTTAAGATCATGAGCAACGTGCAACTCCGGCTCGGGGATATGTTCGACGGGCCGAGCGACCTAATCGTGCTTCCTTGCTCCACTGGGGGTACGATCACTTCTTTTGTCCGCCAAAAGCTTTTGCACCACAACATCCCCGCACCGAAGGCCGGCATGAGGCTGGGTGACAT
Source organism: Gemmatimonadota bacterium (assembly GCA_040752145.1). Classification (GTDB taxonomy): domain Bacteria; phylum Gemmatimonadota; class Gemmatimonadetes; order Longimicrobiales; family Longimicrobiaceae; genus JAFAYN01. The sequence continues at coordinate 9,816 of JBFMFL010000188.1, read as the reverse complement.
CGAGGTGATGCCGTTCGAGGGTGGGGAAAACATTGCACAGTACGTCGCGTACGCAGCATCGGTCGAAAGGAATCGGTCGGATGCCGGCGCAATCCGACGGATCGGGGTGCAACTCGGGGAATGCACGCAACAGGGCTACTCAGTCCGGATGATCGCCGCCCCACTGCTTGGGGCGGGCGCCGGAGGGTTGCAGAGTGAAGTGGTGGTGGATGCGCTCCGAGAAGGATTCAAGCTTACCGGCCACAAAGATGCGACCCTGGTCATCAACGTTCTACACGACAGTGTGTTTAACCTCCTCGGCCGAAGTCCCGGTTTGGGGTCGCCCCGGCGAGCAGAAGAATCCTCACGGGGTCAACCCAACCCGAGCCCCCTCCGTGTATTCGTCAGCTATACGCATTCCTCACCCGCACACCAGGAATGGGTGAAAGACCTGGGGGAATTCCTTCGTAAGAACGGTGTAGAGGCTCGTCTGGACGTCTGGCACCTTCGTCGGGGCATGGATCTCCCCCAATTCATGACCAACGAGCTTGCGCTCGCGGATCGAGTCATCTTGATCTCGGACGAGAAGTACGCCGAGAAAGCCGACGGGCGTGTCGGCGGGGTGGGATGGGAGACCATGATCATTCAGGGAGATCTTTCGCGCCTTCCACCCGACACGATCAAGTATCTCGTCGTGGTAAGGAGCGCACACATCGACTCGGGCCTTCCGCAGTATCTCAAGACCAAATTCGTGATTCACTGGCCCGACTCTTCTGTGGATGATCAGAATCGCCGCTTGCTCCTGCAGGAGTTGTTCGATCAGATCGCTGCGCCGCCGATTGGCCCCCGACCCATTTTCATCTGATCGGCATTCCGCGTGGAGTAGCAGTAGGATCCGGGCGCCGTGTCCGGGCCCCTGTTTCGTTTAGGGCCTTTCGTCCGACGACGGACCCGGCTCGCGACACGCGACACCCCGACCGCGCACGATGGATCTGGTACAGCCTGCACGGCGGCGCCAATCTGGCTATACGCGCCCATTGCTTGGTAGACTCTCAATCCGGAGCACGAATGGCAGACGCGTTGAGCCGCATCACGATCAACCCCGCGCAGTGCGGGGGCAGGCCCTGCATCCGCGCCATGCGCGTCCGTGTGACCGACGTGCTGGATCTGCTCGCCGCCGGGCTGTCTCCGGAACAGGTCCTCGACGAGCTTCCGGACATCGAACCCGAGGACATCACCGCGGCCCTCCAGTTCGCCTCCCGAAAGGCGTGACGCTTGTCCTGGTCGGCTGACCGACTGTCCCCGGCCCAACCTGCCGCGGAACCGCCGCAGCCGTGCCGCGAGAGCAACGAAACGGGCCGCCGGCTCCCGGGCTAAACCACTGCGCCGCAAGGGCCACTATGTCGGTGAACGGGGGCATGGAGAATGCGGCGCCGCCCGGTGCTGTACTTCCCCGCCTACCCGGCCGCGGGTCCTCGCGGTCGCCTCCCGCTCCGAGGAGGTCCGTATGCGTCTACTCTCCGTTTCCACCGCGCTCCTGCTGTCCGCCCTCGTCGCCGGCTGCGCCCCGGAGATCCCGACGGAGGCGTCGCCGCTGGAGGTCGCCGTCGTCTTCAACCGGCACGCGTCCACCAACTTCGGCGCGAACCTGTCCGGCGACGAGGAGGTCCCGCCCAACGACTCGCAGGGCCGCGGGCACGCGCAGTTCTGGCTTAGCAAGGACGGCACCTCGCTCCGGTACAAGCTGATCGTCGCCAACATCGAGAACGTGACGCAGGCGCACATCCACCTCGCCCCCGAGGGCGCGAACGGGCCGGTGGTCACCTTCCTGTTCGGCTTCGTGGCCGGCGGCGTGACCCAGAACGGCGTGCTGGCCGAGGGGGCGATCACGCAGGCCAGCCTGATCGCCCGCCCGGCCATCGGCTTCGGAGCCACCATGGCGGAGCTGCTGGCGGCCATGCGCAGCGGCAACGCCTACGTCAACGTTCACACAGTGCAGATCCCCGCCGGCGAGATCCGCGGCCAGATCCACGAGCACGGCCCGACCAGGTAGCACCCGGCACGTCGGCACGCGGAGGCGAAAGACGAGAGGGGTCCGGCCGCGGCGGCCGGACCCCTCCTCTGTTCAGGGCCGTTCGTTCGACCGAGGCCCGGGCTCCCGCCTACGCTCCCGCGGCGGCGGCCTCGGCCTCCGTGCCCACCGGGCGGTTGGCGAACGTCGGGCGGATCCCCTCCAGCTCGCCGCGGTGGTAGCGGACGACCGCGTCCGGGTCCTTGAGCAGGTGCCCGGTGAGGATGGCGCACACCCGCTCGTCCGGGCGGATGACGCCGGCCGCGGTGAGCCTGCGGATCCCCGCCACCGAGGCGCACGACGCCGGCTCCGCGCCGATCCCGGCCGCGTCCACGTGCGCCTTGGCGTCCATGATCTCCTGGTCGGTGACCCGCTCCACCGCGCCACCGGTCGCCAGGATCCCGCGCAGGCTCTTGCGCCACGACACCGGGCTGCCGATGCGGATGGCCGTCGCCAGGGTCTCCGGGCGCTCCGCGGGCACCAGCTCGGCGCCGCTGCGCCAGGCCTCGTACAGCGGGCTGGCCCCCTCCGCCTGCACCACGGCGATGCGCGGCAGCCGGCCGATCACGCCCAGCGCGTGCAGCTCGCGCATCCCCTTCCAGAGCGCCGAGCTGTTCCCCAGGTTGCCGCCGGGGAGGACGATCCAGTCCGGCACCTCCCACTCCAGGTCCTGGAGCAGCTCGAAGCCGATCGCCTTCTGCCCCTCGATGCGGAACGGGTTCACCGAGTTGAGCAGGTAGATCCCCTCGTCCGCGCAGACGGCCTCCACGCGGCGCATGGCGTCGTCGAAGCTCCCGGACACCTGCACCACCCGGGCTCCGTAGGCGACGGCCTGCGCCAGCTTGCTGTACGAGATCTTCCCCTCGGGGATGTAGACCAGCGCCTCCATCCCCGCCGCGGCGGCGTACGCGGCCATGGACGCCGAGGTGTTCCCGGTGGAGGCGCAGGCCACGCGCGTCATTCCCAGCCGCCGCGCGATGCTCACCCCCGCCGTCATCCCCCGGTCCTTGAAGGAGCCGGTGGGGTTCTCCCCCTCGTGCTTGAGCCGCAGCGCGTCCAGCCCGGCGTAGGCGGCCACCCGCGGCGCGTCGTACAGCGGCGTGCTCCCCTCCTGCCGCGTGGCGACGAACTCCGGCTCCAGCGGCAGCACCAGCTCCCGGAAGCGCCACACGCCGGAGCGGTCCAGCGGGTCGCGCGAGCCCAGCCGCCGCTCCCACAGGTCGCGCAGCTCGGCGCCGCGCAGCGCGGGCGGAGCGTGCTCCACGTCCAGCGTGCCGCCGCAGCGGCAGCGGTGGCGCGGCTCCAGGCCGGGGAAGCCCGCGCCGCACTCCACGCAGCGCAGCGTCCAGGGGACGTCGCCGACGGCGGCACCGCTCATACGCGCCTCGCTCCCGGACAGTCCGCCGGGGAGATCAGGAAGGTGGAATCCAGCCCGCCCGCGTCCCGGAACGCCGCCGTCATCGCCCGGGCGATCGTCTCGGCGCGGCGGGGGGAGTGGGAGAGCGCGAACACCGAGGGGCCGGAGCCGCTGATGGAGCTCCCCAGCGCCCCGGCGGCCATGGCGGCGGCCATCACCGCCTCGCACCCGGGGATCAGCCGGGCGCGCACCGGGGTGACCGTGCGGTCCACGGCGCCCAGCCCGAACATGGGGGCGTCGCCCGCGTAGCAGGCGGCCACCAGCGTGGCGATGCCGGCGGTGTTGTGCACCATCTCGCGGAGCGGGACCTCGCGGGGGAGCGCCTCCCGCGCCAGGCGCGTGGAGAGCTCGAAGGCCGGGGTGACCACCACCACCATCATCCCCTCGGGGACGGGGAGACGCACCAGCTCCGCCGGGCTGGCCGAGCGCACCAGCACCAGCCCGCCCAGCAGCGCCGGGGCCACGTTGTCGGCGTGGCGGCCGGCCACCGCGCCCTCGGCCTCCACGCAGGGGCCCACCAGCTCCGCCTTGCGCAGCGGCGAGCCCACCAGGAGGTTGACGGCCAGCGCCGCCGCCGCGGCGCTCGCGGCCGAGCTCCCCAGCCCGGTCCCCACCGGCATCCCCTTGTGTACCTCCAGCTCCACCCCCACGTCGATCCCCGCCCGGCGCAGCGTGGCCGCCGCGGCGATCCCGGCGGTGTTCCTGGCGGCCTCGCGCGGGAGCGCGCCGCCGTCGCCCTCGATGCGGGCGATCCTGACCCCCGCGCCGGGCACCCGCCGCGCCACCACCGTGTCCCCCGGGGCGCGCACGGCCAGCCCCAGCACGTCGAAGCCGGAGCCCAGGTTGGACACCGTGGCCGGCGCGAACACCCGGACCTCCTCGCGATGCGGTCCCCTCATGACGGCCTCCGTTCCGCGGCGATGCGCATGATGTCCGCCAGCACTCCCATGGCCGTCACCTCCACCCCGGCGCCCGGCCCGGTCACCACCAGCGGGCGCGCGGCGTAGCGCTCGGAGCGGAACAGGATCAGGTTGTCGGTGCCCCGCAGCGCCCCCGGCGGCGAGTCGGCGGGGACCGCGGCGAGCCCCACCTCCAGCGACTCCGGCGCCACCCGGGCCAGGTAGCGCAGCACCCGGCCCTCGCGGCGGGCGGCGTCCACCCGCTCCTGCATGGGGGCGTCCAGGTCGCGCAGCCGCGCCAGCAGGGCGTCGGGCTCCATCCCCGCCAGCGCGGGGTCCACCAGCCCGGCCAGGCGCAGGGGGACGTCGGACCTCACCAGCCCGGAGAGGCGCCCCAGGATGGTCGCCTTGCGGGCCACGTCCACCCCGGACAGGTCCACCACCGGGTCCGGCTCGGTGAAGCCGCGGCGCATGGCCTGCTCCACCGCCTCCGAGAGGCGCGCCCCTTCCTCCAGCAGCGTCATCACGAAGCCCAGCGTCCCGGAGAGCGCCCCCTCCACCTCCAGCAGCCGGTCGCCGGTGGCGAGCAGCATCTCCAGCGTGTCCATCACCGGCAGGCCCGCGCCCACCGTGGCCTCGGCGCGCAGGATGCGGCCGCGCTCCTCGGCCTCGCCCAGCAGCGACAGGTAGCCCTCCAGCGGCCCGGCCAGCGGCGTCTTGTTGGCGGTGACCACGTCGCACCCCAGGCGCAGCGCCTCGCGGAAGACCTCCGCCGAGTCCGGGTACGCCGAGGTGTCCACCAGCACCGGACGGGCGAGCCGGTAGCGCAGCGCGTCGCGCACCATCACCGCGGCGTGCCCGGGGGCGCCGCCCAGCGACGCCAGCGTGCGCCCGGCGGCCTTGGCCTCCACCGCGGTCCGCAGCGCCTCCGGGGCGATGCCGGCGGGGTCCAGCAGGTAGCCGCTGCGGTCGGCGACGGCAACCACCCGCGCCCGCAGCCCGAAGCGGCGGAACAGGTGGGCGCTGCGCTCCAGCAGCAGCGCGACCAGCGCCCGCCCCACGCTGCCGGGGCCCATCAGCAGCAGGTCGATGCGCTCGCCGCCGTCCTCGCCGGTGTCCAGCCGGTGCAGGCCGAAGGCGTCGTGCAGCGCGCGGATCGCCTCCGGCGCGGCCCGCTCGTCCACCGCGAAGGAGATGTTCAGCTCGGAGGCGCCCTGGGCGATGGCGTGTACGCTGATCCCCCGCCGCGCCAGCGCCCCGAACACCCGCGCCGCGACGCCCGGGGTGTCCGCCATCCCCAGCCCCACCGCGGCCACCACGCCCACCCCGGGCCGGACGGCGACCTCGTCCACCTCGCCGTAGGTGATGTCGGACCTGAACTCGCGCTTCAGCGCCAGCTCCGCCTCGATGGCGTCGTGCTCGGGGACCACGATGGTGATGGACGCCTCGGAGCTGGACTGCGAGATCATGGTGACGCTGATCCCGCGCCGCGCCAGCGCCCCGAAGACCCGCGCCGCCACGCCGGGGACGCCGGCCATCCCCTTCCCCTCCACCGTCACCATGGCCTGCCCCGCCGCCGCGCTGATCGCCTTGACCGGGTGCGAGCCGGGGGTGAAGCGGCCGTCCACCACGGTGCCGGGGCCGGCGGTGAAGGTGTCGCGGATGCGCACGGGGATGCCGTGCGACGCCACCGGGAGGATGGTGCGCGGGTGCAGCACCCGGGCGCCGTAGAACGACAGCTCGGTGGCCTCGCGGAAGTTGAGCTGGGGGATGCTCTGCGCCCCGGGGACCACGCGCGGGTCGGCGGTGAGGACGCCGTCCACGTCGGTCCAGATGGTGACCTCGTCGGCGCCCAGCGCGGCGGCCAGCACGGTGGCGGTCAGGTCCGACCCGCCACGCCCCAGCGTGGTGGTGGAGCCGTCCGGCGCGCACCCCACGAAGCCGGTGACCACCGGGGTCTCGCCGCGCTCCAGCCGCCCGGCCAGCGCCGAGCGCACCACGGCGTCGGTGACGCCGGGGAGCACCCCTGCCTCGCCGAAGCCGGCGTCGGTCTCCAGGAACTCGTCGGCGTCCAGCGCCACGGCGCACGCCCCGCGGCGGCGCAGCGCCGCGGCGAACAGCCGCACCGCCAGCTTCTCGCCCACGGCCAGGATGCGGTCGCGGGTGCGCGGCGTCAGCTCGCCCAGCGCGCCCACGGAGCGGAGCCACCCGGCCAGCGCGGCGCAGAGCACCCTCACCTCGTCCAGCACCTCGCCGCCGTCGCCGCCCACCAGCTCGGCCAGCACGCGCTCGTGGCGCAGCCGCAATTCCTCGGCGACCGCGAGGGCGCGCTCCGGCTCGCCCCGGCGCGCCGCGGCTGCGGCCTCCACCAGCGCGCTGGTGACGCCCGCCAGCGCGGACGAGACCACCACCACCCGCGCCCCCGCGGCGGCCCGCAGCGTCCGCTCCGCGGCGGTCTCCAGCCGCCCGGCGTCGGCGACGCTGCTCCCCCCGAACTTGTGGACCTCCGTCCTGCCGGGCGGGCGTGCGCCGCCCGCGTCTTCGCCCGGGTCCTCCGTGCCGCTCATCCCCTGCCTCCGCTCGACGGTGCGAAAAAGGATCGGCCCGCTCCCATCAGGCTCGGGCTGGACCGCGTCATTTACGATATGTGGCGGGATTTGTGTGGCGCCACCGTCGCGCCAGGGAGTGCCACCAATCGATAGCGGGCGCGTCCTCCCGTGTCAAGCGACTCGTCCCCGCCGCGCCTCTACGCTCCGGCGAGGGAGGCCAGCGTGAACACCACGTGCCCGGCCATGTGGGCGAGCATCGCGGCCTCCAGGCTGCGGCGCCAGAACAGCCAGCCGAAGACGACGCCGGCCAGCGCGTTGAGCGCCACGGTGCGCACCACCACCGCCGCCGTGAGCGGCGCCACCGCCGACACCGCCCCCAGGTGCCCCGCCCCGAAGATGAGCGCAGCCAGGGCCGTCGCGGCCCACATCACGGCCGGCCCCGGCTCGCCGCGCCCGCGCCGGAACAGCTTCCACCCCGCCCAGGCCAGCAGCGACAGGATCCCCCAGCGCAGCATCAGCTCCTCGGTGATCCCCCCGTACAGCATCCCCGCCAGCGTCACGGCCACGCCCCGCTCCCCCGTGATCGCGAGCGCCGCCCCGGCCGCGCCCATCCACGGCCGGAACACCCACGCGTCCAGCGCCAGCACCGCCGCGCTCGCCGCCGCGCCGAGCGCCAGCGCGAGCGGCGCCTGGCGGGGAAGGGCGCGCAGCCCCGGCGCCTCGCCGGCCGCGCTCTCCGCCAGGTGCGAGCGCAGCCCCAGCCGCGGAGCGAGCGCCAGCCCCAGCGCCACGGCGCCGGCCACGAGCAGCGTCGGCTGGAGCAGCGACAGCGCCACCAGCACCGGCATGGGCGGCAGCACGGCCCGGGCCTCCGGCGGGATGGGCGCGGCGCGCAGCATGTCCGGGAGCGTGGGGGCCAGCGAGAGCACCCCCAGGAGCCCCGCCGCGAACAGGGCGGCGAAGCGCCGCCCGAACCGGGCCCCGCTCACCGCAGCCTCGCCGCCAGCCAGTCGGTGAGGGCGCCGAGGACCTCGGGCACCACCTGCCTGCCGGGGAGCGCCGCGTACCCGGCGACGCTCCCGTCCGGGTCGCGCAGGAGGAGGTGGTTGACGCCGGGGAAGAGGCGCACAGTGACGTCGCGGTTGCCGCCGGCGCGGATCGCCGCCGCCAGCGCGGGCGCCTCGGCGGCGGGGACCTGGCGGTCCGTCCCGCCCTGGATCACCAGCACGGGCAGGCGCAGCCGCCGGGCGAAGGGGAGCGGGTCGTGCGCCAGGAGCGACCCGAACCAGGGGCTCGCCGCGGCCAGCGAGTCGTTCTGCGCGGCGGCCATCACCAGGAGCGAGTCCAGGTGCGGGGCCAGCGTGCTGTCCGCCTGGATGGCGAAGCGGCTCTGGTAGTCCACCAGCGCGCGCCCGGTGCGGGCCGGCGCCGCGACCAGCACGAGCGCCCGCAGCGCCGGGTCCTCCGCCGCCACCATGGGCCCCACGTAGCCGCCCTCGCTGTGGCCCACGATCCCCACGCGCCGCGGGTCCACCTCCGGGCGCGCGCGGAGCCAGGCCAGCGCCGCGCGGGCGTCCGCCGCGAACTCCGCCAGGGTGGTGGCGCTCGCGCTCCCGCCGGAGCCGCCCACTCCGCGGTCGTCCAGCCGCAGCACGGCGATGCCGCGCCGGGAGAGCGTGTCCGCGATCTGCCGGAAGGGGCGCCACCCGGGGAGCCCGGGGCTGGACTGGTCGCGGTCCTGCGGGCCCGAGCCGGTGAGCAGCAGCACCGCCGGCACCCTGCCCGAGACCCCGGCCGGCAGCGTCAGCGTCCCCGCCAGCGCGATCCCGGACGGCGTGTTCACCGTAACCTCCTCGGCGCGGTACGGCGCCCCGGCGGGCGCGGAGTAGTCCGTCCGGGGCGTGGCGCACTCGGTGGGCCGCCCCGCGCGCTCCATGGTGATCCCCTGCGAGGGGACGCACCCGCCCAGCAGCCGCCCCGCGGCGTCCGCCGCGAAGCGCAGCAGCACCGGCCCCACGGCCACCACCGCCGAGTCGGCGGAGGGGAAGCTCACCGTCGCCGTGAAGGTGTTGCCGCCGGCCAGGTTGAGCATGGGGATGCTCGCCGGGCCCCCGCCCAGCGCGCGGGCCCGGCGGACGGCCTGCTCCAGCAGCGCCACCGAGAGGTTGACGTAGGGGAGCGCCCCCCGCCCCGGCGCGAAGCGCTGCAGCGGCGCCGCGGTGGCCCCGCGGACCTCCACCAGCGCGCTGTCGCCGCGGAAGGCGACGCTGCCGCTCGCCAGCGGCTCCGCCTCGCCGGCGCGCCCGGGGAGCGCCGCGAAGCCCATGCGCGGCACCGTCCCGTCCGGCGCCAGCTCCGCGTCCGTCCGCTGCCGCAGCACCGGCATGCGCAGCGCCAGCTCCGCCTGCAGGCGCTGCGCGGTGCGCGTGTACGTTTCCGTGGCGATGGTGTCGCCGCCGCGGCGGACGATCCACTCGCCGCGCTCGGGGTCCTGCGCGGCGGCGGGGGCGGCAAGGGCGGACAGCAGGGCCGCGGCGGCCGCGGCTCGTCGGACGGTCATGGGATCACTCGGGAGGAGAAGTGCGAAAGTGCGGGAGTGCGAAAGTGCGAAAGTGCGAAAGTGCGAAACTGAACGGCGGGCCCTCACCCGGCTCGCTTGAGGCTCGCCACCCTCTCCCAATTCTGGGAGAGGGGACAACGGCAGAACGGTGCGCAGTTCTCCCCCTCTCCCGCTTGCGGGGGAGGGGGCCCGTTCCGGCGGGGAGAAGCCAGCCGCCGCGTGCCGTTCGCCGTTATCAGCAGTACCCACATGAATCTGATCGGAGGGAGACAGCCGGGCAGTTTCGGCTGGCTCCCTCCGGCGGAGGGAACCCCGCCGGCCGTTTGGCGGGGTTCCCGGAG
>JBFMFL010000187.1:0-13632 GCA_040752145.1 Gemmatimonadota bacterium | reverse complement strand
CGGGGGGCCGGCGCCGCGGGGTCCCGGGCGCGCCGCCGCGCCCCCGTACCCCCCCCGGGGTGCGGGGCCGCGTCTGTTTGGTGGCACGGAGTGTCGGGAGAGTTGCTGGACGGGCTCGGGAATTGCGGCGTCGGGTGCGAGACCCCCGTTGCCCCGTCCACCTGGTCCGGAGGCGCTGATGAACAAGCAGGTCTACGACACCGCGTACAAGCGCGCGGTAGAAGGGAAGGCCCCGCGAACGCTCTGGGAGACCGTGCTCTCTCCCTTCGAGGACGTGGAGACCCGGATGTCGCGCGAGGCCGGAGAGCGGGAGGGGAAGGCGGCGCGGGCCAAGCAGGAGGCCGCGCCGGAGCCGCAGGTGCAGCAGAACTAGCGGCGGGCCCGATCCGATCGTCGGCCGGCCCATTCCCGGGAGTCGAGCGACGGCCCCGCACCGCGGCTGCGGTGCGGGGCCGGATTGTGTTTCGTCGGCGTCCGCGCGTGGCGGTCGGGGGCGGGGATGGTCTCCGCAAAGAGTGAATGCCACCCCCCCAGCCACGCCCCGAACTCTTTGCTCCGACCACACCCGCCCCCTCCCTCGCGACGATCTCAGCCAGGCCACCCACCCCTCTCCCAGGATCTGGGAGAGGGGTGGCGAGCCTCAAGCGAGCCGGGTGAGGGCCGCCCGCCCCTTTCGACGGGCCCGCCCGATCCGCAGATTGCTCCCACTGCTTTCCTTCTCTCGCGACCCGACCGGACGTCTCCCCCATGAGCACCCGCATGCTTCCATCCCTGCGCACCTCCGCCCGGCGCTCGCTCGCCGCCCTCGCCCTGCTCGCCGCCGCCACGGGGGCGCGGGCGCAGGACGGGCGGCCGGCGTTCTCGGTCATCCAGCTCAACGACGTGTACCGCATCGACGCGGTGGAGAACGGCCGGGCCGGCGGGCTGGGGCGCATCGCCACGCTGGCGGAGCGGACCCGGCGGAGCACCGGCGCGCCGGTGATGATCTTCCACGCGGGCGACTTCATCGCCCCGTCGCTGGAGAGCCGCTACTTCGCCGGCATCCAGATGATCGACGCGATGAACTTCCTGCACGCGCGGGCGCCGCTGCTGGCGGTGCCCGGCAACCACGAGTTCGACGAGCGCCGGCCGGCGATGCTGACGGGGGCGATCAACGCGTCGCGCTTCCCCTGGCTGGCCGCCAACGTCCGCCTGAACACCGGCGACGCGGCCGCGGACCGGCGCTTCCTCCCGGACACCATCGTCACCGTGGGCGGGATGCGGGTGGGCGTGTTCAGCGTCACCTTCCTGGACTCCCCGCGCGACTACGCCGTGGCGGACACGGCCGTGGTCGCCATCGCCGACCGCAAGATGACGGAGCTGGAGCGGCGCGGCGCGGAGGCCATCGTGGCGCTCACGCACCTGGACCTGGCGCAGGACCGGCGCATCGCCGCGCTGAAGCGCACGCACCCGCGCCTCCTCTGGGTGGCCGGCGGGCACGAGCACTTCCTGATCCACGACCCGGCCACCGACAGCACCGCGCTGATCACCAAGGGCGACTCCAACGCCCGCCGCGTGTGGCGGGTGGCGTTCTCGCGGCGGGGCGGCCAGCCCGCGGTGAGCGCGGATTCCGTAACCATCGACGCCTCCATCCCCGTGGACCCGGCGTACCAGGCGCAGATCGTGGAGCGCTACCGCACGGCGATCCGCGAGAAGGTACCCTTCTTCGACGCGCGGATCGGCACCTCCACGACGCCGCTGAACGGCACCGAGGAGACGGTGCGGGACGCGGAGAGCAGCTGGGGGAACTACCTCACGGACGTGATGCGGGGCGCCTTCCCCGACGTCCCCGCCGACGTGGCGGTGCTCAACGGCGGGGCGATCCGCATCGACGACACCTTCGAGGGGCCCATCCGCTGGGAGCACCTGGCGCGCACCTTCGGCTTCCCCACGCGGGTGGGGCTGGTGTGGCTGCGCGGGCGCGACGTCAGGCAGCTCCTGCTGGAGCAGGGCGTGTCCGGCGGGCGCGGCGAGGGGCGCTTCCTCCAGGTGTCCGGGCTGCGCTTCACCTTCGACCGCTCGAAGCGCCCGGGCGAGCGGGTGACGAAGGTGGAGGTGCGGCAGGGCGACGGCTGGGCGCCGCTGGACGACAACCGGGTGTACACGGTGGCGGTGCCGGACTACATCTACGGCGGGGGCGACGGGTACCACTTCAAGGACCGGGCGATCATGACCGTCCCGCCCGGCCCCGACGTGCGGCTGATGGTGTTCGACGCGCTCTCGGCGGCCTACGCCCGCGGCGAGAGCATCGCGCCCAAGGTGGAGGGGCGGATCACCGAGATCCGCTGACGTCCGCCCCCGCGCGCTCCCACAGGCGCGCGGGGAGTTCCGGGGCGCCCGCGAACATCCGCCAGGGGCCGCGCAGCCGCTTCAGCCGCTGCGCGGCCCTCGCCACTTCGGGCTGGAGCTCCGGGTCGGCCTCCCGCCACAGGGCGACGAAGCGCGCGTAGAGCACGGCGGCCTCGCGGCGGCGGCCCTGCCGGTCCAGCAGCTCGGCGCGGTGCAGCAGTGCGGGGGCGAGGTACACGATCTCCTGGTCCAGGTCCTCCGGCACCGAGGCGTACCACTCGGCGGCCTCGCGGTCGCGGCGGGCCAGGCGCAGCAGCTCGGCGCGGAGGAAGCGGGGGTGCGCCCCGCCGTACAGGTGCGGGTTGACCTCGTTGCCCGGCGCGTACCCCTGCCAGGCGCCCTCCAGCGCCGCCAGCCCGGCCGCGCCGTCGCCGGCCGTCCAGGCGACGTGCGCGCGCACCCCGGCGGCCAGCGCCTCCGGCGGCATCCCCAGCCAGGGGGTGGCGGGGAGGCGGTCCAGCGCGGCGGCGTGGGCGCGGGCCCCGGCGGCGTCGCCGGCGCGGGCCCGCAGCAGCCCCAGGTAGTAGAGGCGCAGCGCGGGGGAGGGCGGGGGCGGCGCCCCGGCCGCGATCTCGGCGGTGGGGTGCGGGCTGGGCGAGACCCAGGGCGCGCCCGCGGTCCAGCCGGCCACGCCCGCCTCCAGCGCGCGCAGCTCCGCGGGAGGCGCCGGGAGCCAGGGGAGGGTGGCGAACAGGATGCGGCCCTGTCGGGCGACGACGCTGTCCAGCGGCTCGGCCGCGGCGAGCTCCGTCCGGGCCGCGCGCCAGCGGCCGCGCGACGCCTCCGCGTGGGCGAGCAGCAGGTGCCCCTGCGCGCGGGCGAGGGGCGACCGCACCGGCTCGGTGAGCACGGCGGCCATGGGGCGGATCCCCACGGGGTTGCCGGAGGCGGCCATGGCGCGCCAGACCGTCACCCACACCCGGTAGTCGCCCTCGCGCCGCAGCGCCGCCACCACGCGCGCCGCCGCGTCCCCGTCGGACAGGAGCAGGGCGCGCAGGGCCAGCGCCTCCAGCGCGCGGTCGCCCTCCGGGCCCAGCGCCAGGATGCGCCGCGTGAGCCGGTCCACCGCCGTGCGCTCGCGCCGCATGGCCGCCAGGCGCGCCAGGTGCACCAGCGCGTTGCCGTTGTCGGGCTCCAGCGCCACGGCGCGCTCGAAGGCGGGGCGCGCCTCCTCGGCCGGGCTGCCGCGCTGCGGGCCGCCGTGGAAGAGTGCCTCGCCCAGCTGCGACCACGCCTCCACGTCGTCCGGGCGGGCGGACACGGCGGCGCGGTAGAGCCGCTCGGCGTCGGCGTAGCGCTGCTCCCAGTACGCCAGCCAGGCGTCCAGCAGCAGCCGGTCGTAGCTCCCCAGCCGCCCCGCGTGGCGCCGCGCCTGGCGCGCGGCGGTCCCCACCCGGCCCACCTGGAAGTCCTCCGCCACCGAGAGCCGGTACCAGGCCAGCGCGAAGGCGCTGTCCTCGGCCACCGCCCGCCCGAAGGCCGCCACCGCCTCGTCGTACTCGCCGCTCCGCAGCGCGGCCTGCCCCCGCAGGTACGCCTTGAGCGCCGGCAGCGACGTGGTGGTGCGCGCGGCCAGGGCGTCCAGCCGCGCCCCGGGGCCGCGCTCCCGCTCGGCCAGGAGGCGGGCGGCCAGCCGGTCCACCAGCGTGAACAGCTCGTCGGCGCTCCCCTCCACCGTCGCCTGCGCCGCGGGCTCGCCGCCGGCCTCGTACAGCGAGGCGCGCAGCTGCACCCGCCCGCCGCCCGCCACCACGCTCCCCAGCACGTACATCCCGGCGTCGAAGCGCCGCGCGATCCGCCGCCCCTCGTCCGGGTCGCCTGCGGCCCCGTCGTCGGCCGAGGCCAGCAGGGCGCGCGGGTCCACCGCCCGCAGCGTCCCCGCGCCGTCCAGCTTGGCGCTCAGCAGGTCCACCATCCCGTCGCCCAGGTACGCCCACTCGGGCCCGCCGCGCACCGCGAAGGGGAGCACGGCCACCCGCGTCTCGCCGCGCGCGTAGGCGGGCGCCACCCGCGTGGGACTCACGACGCGGAACAGGGCGAAGGCGCCCGCCGCGGCCAGCGCGAGCCCGGCCGCCACGGCGGCGCGTCGGGCCCAGCGTGGTAGGCGCCGCCGCCCGGGGGTGGGGTCGGTTTGGCCGACACTCTCCGCGAGGGATTCGACGGGCTCGGCCGGGTCGGCCGGAGCGGCGGCGGGAGGCGCAACGGCCACCGCAGGCGCTTCGGCAGGCGGGGGAGAGGGGGACGGAGCGGGAGCCGGCGGCTCGGCGTCCAGCCGGGCGCGGATGGAATCGACCAGCAGCCGGGTGCGCGCCGACGGGGCCAGGTCCAGCTCGGCGGCCGTGCGCGCCGCGAAGTCGTCGTAGGCGCGGAGCGCCGCGGCCGGGTCGCCCACGCGGTCCAGCAGCGACACCAGCCGCCGCAGCGAATCCTCGTCGTCCGGCTGGAGGGCGGCGGCGCGGCGCGCCCACCCGGCCGCCCCGGCGGCGTCGCCGACCGCCTCCGCGTCCGCGGCCAGCCGCCAGGCGGCATCCGCCGCCCGCCCGCGCAGGCGGCGCCGCTCCGCCTCCACCCAGCGCTCCACGCCCGGAGCGTCGGCCACGAACAGGCCGGGGAGCAGGTCGCCGCGGTAGAGCGCCAGCGCGTCCGCGTGCCGCCCCTCGTCCAGGGCCCGCTCGAACTCCACCGCGTCGCAGTGCAACGCGCCGGGGGCGATCCCCACCTCGTCCGGGCCGCGGCGCGCCGGCACGCCGTCGCCCAGCCACCTGCGCAGCCAGTGCAGCGCCTGCCGCAGCGCGGTGCGGGCCCGCTCCGTGTCCGACTCGGGCCAGAACAGGGCGAGCAGGGCGTCGCGGGAGTGGAAGCCGGAGGGCCGGGCCAGCGCCAGGTAGGCGAGCAGGGCGAAGCGCTTGGGCTGCCCCGGCACGGCGTGTACGGGCGTCCCGTCGGCGAGCGTGACCTCCGCCGTCCCGAGGGTGCGTAGCTCGATCATGCGGAGGGGCTGGGGGGGGCGCTCCGGTGAGCGGATCAGGCCGGATTTCGCCGGGGCGGCTAAAGATAACGGCGGGATAACGCCGCGGAAGTAGCTTTGCGGCGTCCGTTCCGCGCCGCCTGTTCCCGGCGCGGCCACCTTCACCCGGCGCGAGCGGAGGCCGCCATGCGACCGAACGGGTTCCCGCTCTCCCGCCGGGCCCGGTGCGCGCTGCTGCTGCTGCTCGCCGCCGGGTGCCGCGCCCCGGACGAGGGCGCCGGCCTGCCGCAGGGAGCCGGCGCGGCGGCGATGCTCGCGGCTGCGCCGGCCGCGGAGCCCGGCGGTCCGACCCCGGGGAGGTACGCGTGCTGGATCCGGGGCGCGGCGCCGGCGGGGGCGGGCGGCTTCCGGCTGCTCCCGGGGGGGCGCTACCAGCCGGCGGCGGGGTCCGGCGGACGGTACGGCTACGACGCGGCGACGCGCACCCTCTCCTTCCGCGGCGGGACCTTCGCCAGCTACGACTGGGTGGGGGTCTACCTGGAGGAGGGGGCGGAGGACGCGGGCGGCGAAACGGTGGTGCTCAAGGACCGGACGGACGCGCGGGCGCCGGGGTCGGAGGGGGCGGGGGAGTTCCAGTACTGCTACCGGAGCACCCACCCGGACGACCAGTGACGGCGCGGCGAAGGGCGGAAGGCGGGGCGGGGGAGCGGCTTGCGGGAAGGGCGCGGAAAACGCATTTTCCCCGTCCCGCCCCTGAGGAACGGTGGCGCGGACCCACACGACAAGAGCACACCCGGCGCGAGCCGGGGCCGCAGAGCCGGGCGTCTCCTCCGGGAGATCGGCCAGCCGCCGAACGTGAGCTCCAGCCCGTCCCCCGTGTCTCCTCCGCCATAGTCCGGGCCCATCCGCCCGGCCGCCGGAGCGCGCCGCGTCGCGTCCCGCGGAATCGTGCCCTCCGGACGGGAAGGCGTGCGCCCTCCGTCCGGCCATCTTCCCGAACCATCGAGGTGCGATCCATGTCCCAGCTCCAGGCCGAAGTCGCCGCCGCCCGCCTCACCCCCACCGAGATCGTCCTGCTGCACGGCGACCGCTTCGCCGGCGAGGTGGGGATGCTCCGCGGCAAGACGGAGCTGCTCACGGCCGACAAGAAGGTGTCCACCGACCAGCTCGCCGAGGCGGCGCTGGCGGCCCTGGTGCTGGGGAGCGAGCAGGCGGGCGGGATCCGGCTGGAGGCGCGCGCCAAGAAGGTGCTCTTCGGGCTGATGTCGCGGCAGACGCTGTACGCCGAGGCCGCCGGGGGCGCCGCGCCGCCGCAGGGAACGCTGGAGGCGCAGTTCCGCGCCGCCCTGGGAAGCGGCCCCGCGGAGGTGAGCGACGTGATCTACCGGACGCTGGAGCGCGACACCCACTCCCCGGCCGAGGACGTGATGGACCGCGTCCGCGCCGGGCTGTTCGGGCGGGGTCTGCTGGAGCGCGACGAGGTCAAGAAGCTCAAGTTCTTCACGACGTACCGCTACCGCCTGGCCCCCGGCACCGCCGACCTGCTCCGCGAGCAGCCCGCCGAGCCGACCCGCCGCCTCCTGGACGAGGCCGAGCGCAGCCGGCCGGAGCTGTGGAAGCTCCTCCGGAAGCACGTCGGCAGCGCGCTCGCCATGCGCAGGGAGCAGAGCGACGCGGGCAGCTCGGACTGAGGCCGGGTCCGCGCGGGGACTGGCTCCGCGCGGAATCAGTTGTTTATATTGCGGGTCCTTCCGCCGGGGGTGCTCCTGTCCCCGGCGCGCAGCCCCGCCCCATGCTGCACCGCATCTCCCATGTCCGCCGAGACCTCCCCCTCGCACCCCGTTCGCGCCACGCCCCGAGAGATGGCGGGCGTCGCCCTGCTCGCCGGCGCCCTGGTCGCCGCCGGGGCCGCCTTCGCGTGGCCGTGGATGCCGCGCGCCTCGGCCGGGAGCGCGGCCCTCGCCGCCTACGCGCCGGTGGGCGACGGCCGCGCCGCGCTGTACGCGAAGCGGGGCCCGGACGGCGCGGTCCTCTCCTGGGAGAGCGAGAACCAGCAGGTCCTCCTCCCCGGCCGCGCCCTGGCCGGCGACTTCCGCCGCGCGCAGCGCGGGGCGCTGGAGAAGCTGTTCCTCCGCCCGGGCGAGAAGGAGATCGAGGACGAGGAGCTGGTGCGGCGGCTGGGGAGCGCGACCTTGATTCGCACGGTGAGCCGCGAGCTCAAGGCGGACGGCACGGTGGGCACCACCATCGCCCTGTCGGTGCGCGACGCGCGCGGCAACTTCCTCCTGGCGCTGTACGACCCGGCCGCCGACCGCGACATGGTCTTCGACCCGGCGGTCCCCACCTGGGTGCCCGACCTGGCGCCCGGCCGCGCCTGGGAGCAGAGGGGCAAGCTCGCCGGGGTGATCGACTACGCCTACGACGGCAGGGTGCTGGAGGCCGGCGCCTACCGCGGCGAGGGGGGGAGCTTCCCGGACTGCATCCACACCGAGGGGCGGCTGGTGCTGGCGATGGAGGGGAGCACGCTGAGCGACGAGACCTTCCGCGGCTGGCAGTGCGCCGGGGTGGGGCTGGTGGACGAGCGGACGCTGGACGCGGCCGGAAAGCTGGTGAGCCGCCGCACCGCCGCCGCGGCCGAGGGGCTGCGCGGCGTCCGGGCGCTGCTCCCGCCGGCCGCCCCCGCGGCGCCCGCGCCCGACGCGCCGGCGGCCGGGGAGTGGAGACTGACCCGCGTGGGGCGGCTGGGGCACACCGTGAACGCCTCCGAGAGCACCATCTCCCCCGTGTGGGTTCCCGGCCAGCCGGCCATGCTGCTGGCCGCCGGGCGGGGGAGCGACCTCACCGCCTACGACGGCTCCGACCCCACCGGCGGCGTGCTCTGGCGCTTCCACCCGGCGGGGACCGTGTACTCGCCCCCGGGCTCGGACCCGCGCACCGGCCGCGTCTTCTTCGGCGCCAGCGACAAGCGGGTGTACGCGCTGGACCGCCGCGGGCTGTTCCTGTGGAGCGTCCGCACCGGCGACAACGTGGCGACCCGCCCGCTGGTGGTGGGCGACGTGCTGGTGTTCGGCAGCGAGGACCGGCTGGTCTACGGGGTGAGCGCCGCCACCGGGGCGCCGCGCTGGACGCGGACCACGGGCGGGGCGGTGGTCTCCTCCCCCGCCGCGGTCGGCGGCACGGTCGCCGTCGGCTCGGACGACGGCACGGTGTACGGGCTGGACGCCGCCACCGGCCGGGAGCGCTGGACGCACGCCACCGGCGACGCCGTGGAGGCGGCCGTGGTCGCGGAGGGCGGCGTGTTCTACGTCGCCAGCCGCGACGGGACGCTGCGCGCCCTGGACCCGCAGAGCGGCAGGGCGCTCTGGGAGGCCGAGGTGGGGAACGTGGTGCGGGCCCCGGCGGCGGTGGGCCCCGCGGCGGTCTACGTGGTGGACCACGAGGGCTGGCTCAAGGCCTTCGACCGGGCGAGTGGGCGGCGGCTCTGGACCGCGCCCGCGGGCGGCTACGCCGGCCCGGCCGTGGTCGCGGGGGGCGTCCCGTACGTGGCGCGCACCGACGGCACGGTGCACCGCGTGGACCCGCGCACGGGCCGCAAGACCGCCGAGTGGAAGGCGAAGGGGGCCGACGGCGGCGCCGCCGCCTTCCACCTGGGCGCGGCGGCGGGCGGCGGCGCCGTCTGGCTGGCCGACTTCGGCGCCAACGTGTGGCGGCTGGGCGCGGGCACCGGCGGCACCGCGCCGCTGGGGCTGGCCTGGTCGCGCGCGGTCTCCGAGAAGCCCTTCGCCATGAACCTGGTCACCGCCACCGCCGTCCCCTTCGGCGGGCGGGCGCTGGTGGTGGACCGCAGCGGCCGGCTGTACGAGGTGGACCCCGCCGGCGGGGCCGCCACGCTGCGCGGCAGCGTCACCGACGACGAGCGCACTGCGCTGGTGGAGCCCACCGTCGCCGGCCAGGTCGTGCTGGTCCCCACCGGCAACACCCTGTTCGCCTCGCGCCTCCCGGACGCCAAGCGCCTCTGGGCCTTCCGCGGCGAGGGGACGGCGCTCGCCCCCGCCGCCGTGGCGGGCGGGCTGGCCCTGTGGACGGCGCAGCGCGACGGCGGCACCGCCGGCAGGGAGTCGGGGACGCTGTACGCCGTGGACATGGCGACGGGCCGGCTGCGCTGGAAGCACGCCGTCCGCGGGGTGGGCGCGATGGGCGGCGTCGCCGTCCGCGGCGGCACGGTGTTCCTGGGCGCCCCGGCCACCGCGCTGGAGCTGGCGACCGGCCGCGTGCTGTGGACCGCGCGCACCGGCGACGCCCCGCTGGGCAGCCCGACTCTCAGCCCGTCAGGCGACGTCGTCTACACCGGCGCCCTCTCGGCCGACGGCAAGCGCGGCACGGTGACGGCCCTGGCCGCGGCGGACGGCCGCGTCCGCTGGCGCGCGGAGCTGGGCGCGGACGAGACGCTGATGTTCCTGGACCGCATCTGGACCGCCGGGCCGCTGCTGGTCGTCCCCTCGCTCTCGGGCCGGGTGATCGCGCTGGACGCCGCCACCGGCGCCGAGCGCTGGCGCTACGCCCCCGAGGCCCCGCGCCTGGGCGGCGTCACGGTGGACGGCGGGCGCGTCTGGCTGGCCCTCCAGAACGGGCAGGTGCTGGCGCTGGACGCCGCCACCGGCCGCCCCGCGGCCCGCTTCACCGACCTGGAGATGGACCTGAGCGGCTACAGCTACGCGCAGCGGCCGGCGGCCGTCGGCGGGCGGGTGCTGGTGGCCACCGGGCTGGCGCTGCTCGGCTTCGACGTTCCCCGCTGACTACAGGCACTCCCAGGGACATCCGTAGATGGCGATCTCGATCCACCGGCTCCGCCCCACCCGCGCCACCGTCGCCGCCCTCG
The DNA here is from genome assembly GCA_040752145.1 of Gemmatimonadota bacterium. Lineage (GTDB taxonomy): Bacteria > Gemmatimonadota > Gemmatimonadetes > Longimicrobiales > Longimicrobiaceae > JAFAYN01. The sequence goes on along the minus strand of JBFMFL010000187.1, from coordinate 3,397 downwards.
CGGGGATCGGCTGGGCGCTCTCCTTCGGCGCGGTCCGCAACTTCGTCTGGGCGGACCTGCGCGAGGGGATGATCGACCTGCGGGGGCTGTCCCGCACCACCCGCGCGCTGGTCTGGGCCGGGTTCACGGTGCTGGGCGCGATGCTCCTGGCCGTGCTCTTCAACGACGCCTGGCGCGCCGCCTCGCCGCTGGTGCCCATGAACGCGTCGCTCGGCACGGCGGGGCGCGGCTCCATGCTCCCCGTGTCGCTGGTGCCGGCCACGCTGTTCGTGCTGGCGCTGGCCTGGAGCTTCGCGCTCACCGGGGCGCTGCACGCCCGGCGCTCCGTCCGGCTGGGGGTGCTCGCGGTGTTCCTGCTGAGCGCCGCCGGCTGGGTCAACTCCGACACCGCGCTCGCCACGTACCTGCTGGGCACCAGCGGCGCGCGCGAGCTGGTCCCCATGCTGGCGGGCTGGGCGCTGCTCGCCGCCGTCCCCGGCTTCTTCTGGCTGCGCCGCCGCGCCCAGGCGCGCCCCGCGGCGGAGTTCCTGGTGCTGTTCGCGATCGTCTCGGCCGTCCTGCTGATGATGCAGGCCCGGCAGATCGAGTCGCTGCGCAGCATGGGGATGCCGGTGCTGATGGCGATGGTGGAGATGAACGTCGCCACGCTGCGCGGCTTCGTCCTCCCGCTCCTGCTCATCATCGGCGTGGACATCGCCGTGTTCACCCACCAGGCCTCCGGCTGGGCCGCCGGGATCGCCACCGACGGGCTGCCGCGCGGCTTCCCCCAGGCGCTCCTCGCGGGCGCGCTGGGGTGGCGACTGAACCAGGTGGCGGGCGATCTGGCCGCCCGCCTGGACGCCGGCACGCTCCACGGAGAGATGATCCAGTACGCCGGCGCGCTCGGCATCCCGCTCCTGGCGCTGGGCACCTGGTGGCTGGTGTCGCGCGTCCCCGCCGCCGCGGGCGCGGAGGACGGGGAGGCCACCTCCGCGGGGATCGTGGAGGAGGCCGAGCGCTACGCGGTGCCGCTGGTGCTCGCCTTCGTGGGGGTGCAGCTGGTGGGCGACGTGCTGGTGCTGTTCGCGCAGGCGCTGCCGCTGACGCCGCTCACCGGGATCGTCCAGTCCATCGCCACCGGGCTGGCCGGGGTGCTCAACCGCTTCCTGACCACCCCCTGGCACCTGGCGCTCAACGTGGCAGCGCTCGCGCTCGCGGTCCGCATGGCCCGGCGGGGGCGCCGCTCGCTGGCGCTGTACCTGGGGATCTTCGGCGCCATGCACCTGTGGTTCGAGGCCACCAACCCCGGCCGCCCCCTGTCGGCGCTGGGCTGGCGCGGCTCCGAGCCCGAGGACTTCTGGTGGACCGCCATCCTGGCCGGCGCCGCCGCGGCGTGGGCCGTGCGCGGCACGCTGACGCGGGAGCGCGCGGTGGCGCTGCTGGGGCTGGTGTCCATGACCTGGCTCCTCCGCCAGACCGACATCCTGGACGACCCGTACTCGCCGCTCTTCTTCGGGTACTCGGGGATCGGCTTCCTGGCCTTCGGCATCCTGTGGGACGTGCTCACCGCCGGCTCCTGGGCCAACCAGGGGACGGAGGGGCTGCCCCGCGTCAGCCGGGTGCTCATGTACGTGGGCTACGTGCTGCTCACCGTGGCGGTGGTCAACTGGGCGCTCTCCGGCCACGACCTGACCGCCGTGGGGCAGTTCACCGGCGACACGGCCATGGTGGGGCTGGAGCGCTTCGGCAAGCCCATCCTGTACGGCGTGTTCTTTCTGACCCTGCTGGGGCTGGGGCGCGCCGCCCCGCGGCAGGACGCCGCGTAGCCACCCGGACCGGGAGAGCCGCACGATGGAGACGATCGGGGTGCTGGCGCCGCTGCTGATGCTGGGCGGGGTGGTCGGGGGGCTGATCGCGTGGGCGCTGCGCCGCGAGCGCGAGCGCGCCCGCGGCATGGAGGGCGCCGCGCGGGCGCTGGGGTGGAGCTGGGCGGCGAAGCAGCCGCTGGACGCGGTCCCGGGGCTGGAGCGCTTCGGCCTGTTCTCGCAGGGCCGGTTCCGCGAGATCACCAGCTTCATGGCCGGGGAGCGGGGCGGCGTGCGCGCGGCCGTCTTCGACTACCAGTACACGATCGGCTCGGGCCGGTCGCAGAGCACGCTGCGCCAGACCGTGGTCTACCTGCGCTCCCCGGCGCTCGCGCTCCCGGCGTTCTCGCTGCGGCCGGAGCACGTGTTCCACCGCATCGGCGGGCTGTTCGGCTACCAGGACATCGACTTCCCCGACCGCCCGGAGTTCTCCCGCCGCTGCCTGCTGCGCGGCCCGGACGAGGCCGCGGTGCGCGCCGCCTTCGCCCCGGAGGTGACCGCCTTCTTCGAGGGCGGGGCGAAGTGGTGCGCGGACGGCGAGGGCGAGGAGCTGCTCCTGTGGCGCTCCGGAAAGCGCGCCGACCCGGCGGAGGTGCCCGGGCTCCTGGCGAGCGCGACGGAGCTGCTGGACCGGGTGCGCGCCGGATCGCGCTCCCTCTCGCCCTCCTGAGCGGCGGCCCCGCCGTGCACCCCGGCCTCGCCGTGCCGCTGGAGCGGACGGAGCGCCTGCGCCGCCGCGCGCACGCGCTGGTGGACCCCACGGTCCCCGGGGGCGAGGCGTACGACGCGTTCATGGGCGGGCTGATCTGCCTCAACGTGCTGGCCATCGTGCTGGAGACGGTCCGGCCCTTCCGCGAGCGGTACGGGCCGCTCCTCGCCGCCCTGGAGGTCGCCTCCATCGCGGTGTTCACGGCCGACTACCTGCTGCGGCTGTGGGTGTGCACGCTCCGCCCCGGGTACGCGGCGCCGGTGCGCGGCCGGGTCCGGTACGCGCTCACGCCCATGGCGCTGGTGGACCTGGCTGCCGTGGTGCCGTTCTACCTGCCGCTGGTGGGGGGCGACCTCCGCTTCGTCCGCGCCGTGCGGCTCCTGCGCCTCCTCCGCCTGGGGAAGCTGGCCCGCTACTCCCGCTCGCTCCAGATGGTGGCGCGGGTGCTGGTGGGGAAGAAGGAGGAGCTCTTCAGCACCCTGCTGGTGGCGGGGGTGCTCCTCCTGGGGGCCTCGTCGCTGATGTACTTCGTGGAGCGCGAGGCCCAGCCGCAGGCGTTCTCCAGCATCCCCGCCTCCATGTGGTGGGGGATCGCGACGCTGACCACGGTGGGCTTCGGGGACGTGTACCCCGTCACGCCGCTGGGCAAGGCGCTCAGCGGGGTGATCGCGGTGATCGGGATCGGGATCATCGCCCTCCCCACCGGGATCCTGAGCGCCGGGTTCATCGAGGAGCTGCACGGCGGGCCCGGCGCCGACTCCGCCCGGTGCCCGCACTGCGGGGGCGAGCTGCACTCCCCGCCCTCCGCGGCGCCGGGCGGGGGCGGCGGCGGCCCCCCCCCCCC
>JBFMFL010000186.1:0-13713 GCA_040752145.1 Gemmatimonadota bacterium | reverse complement strand
TCGAAGCCAGCGTGATCCGGCCGACGCAGGCGGATCGACATACGGCCCCGACAGCAGAAAGCCGGACCGGGCACGAAGCCCGGGGCGGCGTTCTCGTTGCGCTGTCGGTGTGTCTACGGCACCAGGACGGGGGCGCGCTCGGTGCGGGGTGGGCGTGCGGGGAAGCGGTCGCGGTCGGAATACGTCTGCGGCTCGGGCCGGCGGTCGTCGCGGCCGCCGCCCAGCCAGTCGCCCAGGCCGCGCGCCATGCGCTGCATCCAGCCCTCGAAGCCGTCGTCCGGGTGAAGGGGGCAGCTCTCGGTGGGCTCGGTGCCCACCAGGAAGTAGTCGGTGGTGACCTGCTCGCCGGGGCACGACTCGGTGGCCAGCTTGCCGGAGCGGCGGTCGATCTGCACCGGCACCACGTCCAGCGGCGGCGCCCAGCGGGCCGGCGCCGGGTGGCGGGTGTAGTGGTCCGCGAGGACGCGGCCCCACACCGGCGCGGCCAGGCCGCCGCCCGAGGCGCCGGCGAGGATCCGCTGCGGCCGGTCGAAGCCCAGCCACACCCCGGCCACGACGTCCGGCGTCACCCCCACGAACCACACGTCCGCCGCGTCGTTGGTGGTCCCCGTCTTCCCCGCGGCGGGGATGGTGTACGGGAGCCCCGCCGTGCGTACGCCGGAGCCCGTCCCGCGGTCCACCACCTCCTCCATCAGCCGCGTGGTGAGGAAGGCCACGCCCGAGGGGAGCACCGAGCGGCGGCGGACCGGCGCATTCCACAGCACCCGCCCGCGGGCGTCCTCCACCCGCACGATCATCCGCGGCCGCACCAGCGTCCCCCCGGTGGCGAAGGGCGAGTACGCCGCCACCATCTCCAGCGGGATCACGTCCGCCGCGCCCAAAAAGGTGGACGGGTACTCCTCGATGGGCGTGCTGATCCCCAGGTCGTGCGCCGTCTGCACCACGTTGGCCACGCCCACGCGCTCGCCCAGCTCCACCGCCACCCGGTTGGACGACAGGCGCAGCCCGTCGTGCATGTCCAGCGTCAGCGTGTCGGAGACCGCGTCGCGGGGGTTGTAGACGCTGTGGAAGGTGTCCTGCACCGCGCCGGGGCCCACCAGCGGCGTGGAGGCGGGGATCCCCCGGGCGATGGCCGTGGCGTACAGGAACGGCTTGAACGCCGAGCCGGCCTGCCGCCGGGCCTGCGTCACCCGGTCGAACTGGCTCTGCGCGAAGTCGCGCCCGCCCACCAGGGCGAGCACGTCGCCGGTGCGCGCGTCCATGGCCACGAACAGCCCCTGGAGGCAGTTGGCGCCCTCCCCCTTGGCGCCCGCGGGGCAGGCGCGCCGGCGGAACTTGCCGAACCTGCCCGCCTCCACCCCGCGGATCTGCGCCTTCAGCTCGCGCTCCGCCGTGGCCTGCATCTTGGGGTCGAGGGTGGTGTACACCCGCAGCCCCATCCGCTCCGCGTCCGGGCCGAAGCGGTCGCGCAGCGCCTGGCGGACGTCCGCCATGAAGTACGGCGCCCTGCCCCGGGCCTCCGGGGGAGGCACCAGGTCCAGCGGCGTGGCGCGGGCCTGCTCCGCCATCCCCGGCGACAGGTACCCCTCGCGCGCCATCAGCCCCAGCACTAGGTCGCGCCTGCGGCGGGCCGCGTCCGGGCGGCGGCGCGGGTTGTAGTGGGTGGGCGCCTTGGGGATGGCCGCCAGGACCGCCGCCTCCGCCGGGAGCAGGTCCGCCGCCGACTTGCCGAAGTACCCCTCCGCCGCGGCCTCCACCCCGTACAGCCCCTCGCCCAGGTAGATCTGGTTGAGGTACAGCTCCAGGATCTCGTCCTTGCCGAAGGAGCGCTCGATGTCGCGCGCCAGCACCACCTCCCACAGCTTGCGGCGCAGCGTCTTCTCCCGGCTCAGGTGCTCCGGGAAGACGTTGCGGGCCAGCTGCATGGTGATGGTGCTGAAGCCCTCGTCGTAGTTGAAGGAGCGCAGGTTCCTCACCAGCGCCCCGGCCACGCGGCGCGCGTCGATCCCCGAGTGCCGGTAGAAGCGGCGGTCCTCCACCGCCAGGAAGGCGCCGGAGACGTGCTGCGGGACGCGCTCCAGCGGCACCAGGATGCGGCGCTCCGGAGCCAGGTGCGCCACCAGCGCCCCGTTCCGGTCGAAGACGCGGCTCGCCATGGGCGGCGAGTAGCTGCGCAGCGCCTCCACCGAGGGGCACTCCGGCCCCGAGCAGCGCGGCCAGAGCCAGGCGAGCCCCGCCCCGGCGCCCACCACGCCCAGGAGCACGACCAGCAGGAGCGCCTGGAGGACGCGCCTGCCGGCGGAGGTCCCGGACTTCTTCTTCCGGGATCGGCCCTTCTTGCGGGGGCTTGGCTTGCGAGACATCCGAGGGGGAGGGCTGGGAACGGCGGGTCCCGCGCGGGGACGGTGCGGCAAACGAGGTGGTACCGGCGAGCGGTGGGGGTGTTCCGGGACGGCGGAGTGCGAAAGTGCGGGAGTGCGAAAGTGCGGACGTGGGTCCCGTCAGCTCCGCAGGATCCGGCCGCCGTCCACCACCATGACTTCCCCCGTGACGAAGTCGGCGCGGAGGAGGTAGAGCAGCGCCTCCACCACGTCGTCGGGGGAGCCGTTGCGGCGCAGCGGGGCGCGCTCGGCCAGCCTGCGCACCTCGTCCTCCGGGAAGTCGTCGGGGGGGAGGACCGTGCCGGGGGCGATGGCGTTGACGCGGATCTCCGGGGCGAGGGCGCGCGCGGCTACTTTCGTCAGGTGGACCACGCCGGCCTTGGAGATGGAGTGCGCGGCGTACCCCTGCCACGACTGGAGCCCGGCCAGGTCCGCCAGGTTGACCACCACGCCCCCGCCGCGCGCCCGCATCCCCGGCGCCAGGAGCTGCGTCAGGAAGAAGGGGGCCTTGAGGTTGACGGCGAGCGTGGAGTCCCAGGTGGCCTCGTCGGTCTCCCCGAAGCCCTCGGACGGGAACACGGAGGCGTTGTTCACCAGCACGTCGATGCCGCCGAAAGCGCGCTCCGCCTCCTCCGCCAGCCGCCGCACCTCGTCCAGGCGCGACAGGTCGGCGCCCACCATCGCCGCCTCTCCCCCGCCCCGCCGGATCTCCTCCACCACTTCCCGCGCCGGCCCTTCCGACGAGCCGTAGCCCACGACCACGCGCATCCCTTCGCGCGCGAGCGCCAGCGAGATGGCGCGGCCCACGCGGACCGCGCCGCCGGTGACCAGTGCCGTCCTGCCGGTCAGAACCATGAGGTTACAGGGGACAGGTTACAGGGGACAGCCTGCAACGGCTCGCCGCAGGCGGGAGCGGAGCGAAGTGAGCATCTTGCTGATCTCCGTGACGAGGCCCAGGACGGGTGAGGCTGCTTCCTCCTCGAGATAGCCGAGACGCACCGCGAGCATCATGAAGGTCTCCGTCTCCATGAGCGATCCCTTCGCGACTGACAGGAAATGGCCGTAATCCCGGGCTGTCGATCTGGCGTGCCCTTCGGCGACGTTCGCCGGCACCGACGCCGCGGCTCGCGTTGTCTGCGCGGTCAGTCGGTAGGTTTCTTCCCTCGGGAATCGGGAGGACAGGCGGTAGACCTCCACCACGAGGTCCATCGACTTCTGCCAGACCGTGAGGTCGCGGTGCGATCTGATCTTCTGCTCAGCCACGCGTAGTTGCCGGCTGTAACCTGTCCCCTGTTCCCTGTCCCCTTCAGTCCTCGCCCTCCTCCTGCTTGAACAGCTTGAGGTTGGTGGAGTGCCCGGGGCTCACGCGCGCCTTGGGGTTGATGTAGTGGACCGCGTTGTTGACCGCGATGGCCGCCTCGCCGTAGCCGGTGGCGATCAGCTCCAGCTTCCCCGGGTAGTGCGTCACGTCGCCCGCGGCGTACACGCCCTCGATGTTGGTCTCCATCAGCTGCGACACCCGGATGCTGTTCTTTTCCAGCTCCAGCCCCCAGGTGCCCACCGGCCCCAGGTCCGGCTTGAAGCCGAGCAGCGCCACCACCGCCTCCACCTCCAGCGACACCTCTTCGTTGGTGCCGTTGTGGTAGATCACGGCGCGGCGCACGCAGCCGGCGTCTCCCTCCAGGGCGCGGACCTCGTACGGGGTCATGATGTTGAGCTTCCCCGCCTCGGCCAGGGCGCGCATCTCGCGGACGCTGGCGCTGTGGGCGCGGAACTCGTCGCGCCGGTGGATCACGGTGACCTCGGTGGCGATCCCCTGGAGGCCCAGCGCCCAGTCCACGGCCGAGTCGCCGCCGCCCACCAGGAGCACGCGCCGGCCGCGGAACTCCTCGGGCTGGTGGACGTGGGTGTACACGCCCGAGCGCGCCGCGTGCAGCTCCTCCCAACCGGGGCACTCCAGCACCCGCGGGTTGAGCGCGCCCTTCCCCGCCGTGATCACCACCGTGCGGCTCAGCAGCTCGCCCCGCGGCGTGCCCAGCCGGATGACGCCGTCCTCGCGCGCCAGCGTCTGCACCTCCGTCTCCAGCACCACCTCGGGGCCGAACTGGGTGCCCTGCTCGATCATGTTCTTCGCCAGGTCCTTGGCGAGGATCCTGGGCAGGCCGCCCACGTCGAAGATGTACTTCTCCGGGTAGAGCGCCATGAGCTGCCCGCCCAGCTGCGGCAGGGCATCCACGACGCGGCAGGAGACGCCGCGCAGCCCGGCGTAGAAAGCGGCGAAGAGCCCGGTCGGCCCCCCGCCGATGATGGTCACGTCCGTGATGTTCGCGTCGCTCACGCGCTGTAGCTCCGGTTCCAGGAGGTGCGCCGGCCGGGGAATTCCCCCGGCCCGGTCCGCTTCCATATAGGCCGCGGCACGGGGCCGCCGCAAGTCCGTGCCGCCCCGGCGGGGCGGTGTTGCACAGTGCAAGGGATCGTGCAGGATCGGAGGCCAAAAACCGGCCCCCCCGGGGCCCGCCGATCGGCCAAATACCGCTTTTTCAACGACTTGGCGACGCGCCGCATTGTGGGTACACCCGTTGCCTTACCCGGGGCCAGCAGCACGGAGCCGTGCTGGCAGTAGACCCCTCCACCCCACCCGGGAGAACCACCATGCGGAACCTGCGTAACACCAAGGGCTTCACCCTCATCGAGCTCATGATCGTGGTCGTGATCATCGGCATCCTCGCCGCCATCGCGATCCCGAAGTTCAGCAGCGTCTCCAAGGGCGCCAAGCAGGCCGAGGCCGAGCCGATCCTGAAGCAGATCCACACGCTCCAGCAGTCGCACATCCAGAAGTACGACGCCGGCGCGGCCGACTCGACCTCCCTGGCCCGCGTGGGCTACGAGGGCGCCCCGAACGCCAAGTACTTCACCTTCGCGGTCGGCGGCGCCGTCGGCTCCCGGAACTACTGCGCCGTGGCGACCCCGATCGACGCCACGGTCGTGGATCCCCGCTCCATCAACCAGACCGGCGTCGTCTTCGAGAACGCGACCTGCACGCCGTGATCGCGAGCCGGTAGGCGGGCGGCACCGGGAGGTTGGAACCTTCCTCCCGGTGCCGCCGTTCTTTTCCCCCAGCCAACGCGCACTCGCATGACCCGCAAGTCTCACGATGGTCCGGCGGCACACGGAGGTAGCGGCATGCAGGCACGGAGCGCGCGCGGGTTCACGCTGATCGAGCTGATGATCGTGGTCGTGGTCATCGGGATCCTCGCGGCGATCGCCATCCCCAAGTTCAACGGCGTGTCCCGGGCCGCCAAGGAAGCCGAGGCGGAGCCCATCCTGAAGCAGGTCCTCACGCTCCAGGAGCGGCACCACCAGAAGTACGACGTGTTCGCGAACGACTTCGACGACCTGGAGGGCGCGGCCGACCCGGTGCGAACCGCCAAGTACTTCGAGTTCAGGATCCAGGGCAACGCCACGGGGTTCACGGTCTGCGCGGCGCCCCGCCCGGGCTTCGACCTGCGGGCGTTCCAGATCGACCAGACCCGCTCCATCGCGGAGATCGCTCCGGCCGCCTGCGCCGGGAACACGTAGCCGGGCCGCAGCAGCACGTACGCGGGGGCGATCGGACCTTCCGGGTCAGTCGCCCCCGCAGTAGTCCACGAAGAAGCTCTCCTCCTCGTGCAGCCGCAGGCGCAGCAGCCTCCCCTCCCCCAGCCGCGGCGCGATCCTCTCCCAGAGCAGCACCAGGATGTTCTCCGTGGTGGGGATCCTCCCCCCCGGAGCGAACTCCGGCACCACGTGGTTCAGGTGCTGGTGGTCCAGCCGGTCCAGCACCTCCTCCCGCAGCACCCCGTCCAGCACCCCCAGGTCCACGCTGAAGCCGGTCTCCGGGTCGATCCCGCCGGCCACGGTGACCTCCAGCAGGTAGTTGTGCCCGTGCCCGTGGGGGTTGGCGCAGGGGCCGAACACCTCGCGGTTGCGCTCGTCGCTCCACTCGGGCCGGTGATAGCGGTGGGCGGCTGAGAAGCGCACGCGACGGGTGAGGTGTGCGTTCGGCATGGCGGACGGCGGCGCTGGGTTGCACGGGGCGGGGACGCCGCGAAGGTACGGCGGCGCGGGCGTGGGACACAAGGGACGGGGCCCGGAAGGCGCCCAGCGTAGCGATACTTTCGGCACGCGATTTGCCAAACCCGGTAGGAGCCGCAACACCGCGTTCCTTTCCCGTTACCCTGCTCCGAGCCTTTCCGTGATCCATGCCTCCACTCTCCAGCCCGAGCCCCCGTCCGTCGGCGCCCGTATTCCGACGCCGCGCACGTTTCCCGGGCTTCGCGGCGTGAGCACGCCGCTCACGGACGCGGAGCGGTCGTCCGCACCCACCATCCTGATCGCGGAGGACCACGAGGACAGCCGGGAGGCGCTGCGGACGCTCCTGGACGCGTTCGGCTACCGGGTGGAGACCGCGACCAACGGGCGCGAGGCGGTGGAGACGGCGCTGGCGCAGCAGCCGGACCTGATCCTGATGGACGTGATGATGCCCGAGCTGGACGGCTTCGAGGCCACGCGCCGCCTCCGCGAGAACGCCGGCTTCCGGCAGGTGCCCATCGTCGCCCTGACGGCGATGGAGGGCGCGCGCGAACGGGTCATGGCCGCCGGCTGCGACGACTACGTCGCCAAGCCCATCGACGTGCGGACCTTTCTGGGCCGCGTAGAAGGCTGGCTCCGCGAGGGGCGCCCCGCCGCCCGGTAATCAGGCGGGAACGGACAAGGAAACGCAGCGGGGGCGGCCGGAAGGCCGCCCCCCCAGCATTTTGTGTACCGAGGGCGCCAGCACCAGCCCCGCGTGAGGGATGCGAGCGCGACGCGGCGAGACCCCGCGGGGCTGTTTCCGCGGGGGCTCGACTCCGTTACGCACGGTAGTTTCGTGCGTTACGGAGCCGCAGCCCGACCCCGCGTCAGCGGGGGCACGCCCAAACCCGCCGTTGTCGTCACCCGGAAATGTTCGGGTTGTTCAGCTTCTCGATGTTGGGCAGCGGCAGGCACGTGGTGCTGCCGTAGGTGCCGCCCTTGGCGAACGGGGTCCCCGTGGCCGGCGTCAGCGCCAGGTCGTAGCGGATGACGTCGCCCAGGTGGTGCCCCTCCAGGAACAGCTCGCGCCGCCGCTCCTCGATCACCTGCCGCTGGATGGCCGCGGGGTCGGTGCTGGAGAACGCCGGGAGCCCCGCCCGGGTGTGGAACATGTTGATGATGTTCACCGCGGACTGGCCGCCCTCCACCTCGGCGATGATCAGCTGCGCTTCGTCCCAGGTGGCCAGCGGGATGCCGGTGGCGAGCGTGGGGTACTTGTTCTGCACCCAGATGCGGTTGCCGTCGGTGGCGTTCCTCCCCGTGTCGGTCACCCGGACGCGCGGGTCGGCCACCCCGCCGAAGGTGAGGTTGCGGTACGCCGGGCCGACGGTGACGGCCTGCGAGTTGTTGTTCTGCTCCACCACCCGGTTCTCGCGCCGGGCCGCGGTGGTGGAGGCGGTGATGACCTTGGCGTAGTTGGCCGCCACCCGCCGGGCGTCGGCGGCGGCCCCGGCCTTGTCGCCCAGGTTCAGCTTGGCGCGGGCGCGGCCGACCAGCGCCATGTTGAGGACGTCGGCGCTGCCCGCGGCCTGCGCGCCCTGCACCGCCTCGTCGAAGCGCGCGACGGCGCGCCGCAGCACGTCGGCGCGGGGGACCTCGCCGCCGCCCTGCAGGCCGGCGTCCAGGAGCACCCCGGAGCAGAACGCCTCGCCCAGCAGCAGGTGGCTGTACCCGGAATAGGCCGCGGCGGTGGCGATGGCCACGGCGCGGTTGGGCACCTGCGCGTCCGTCCACCCCTGGAGCTTGGCGAGCACGTTCTCCGCGGTCCAGCGGGCGGTGGAGAGCGGGTTGTAGACGCCCAGGGCGGTGCAGGCGAACTCGCCGTAGCGCCGGTCGCTGGGCTCCACGGAGCGCCGGTCGTACGGCCAGCGGTCGGCGGTCTGGGTGGCGTCCACCAGTTCCTCGCCCACCAGGCCGCCCATGACCACGTAGCTCTGCAGGGCGCACTCGAAGTCGCCGATGGCGCCGCTCAGGAGGAGCGACGCGGTCGCGGGGTCGTCCAGCGCGGTGGCCGGGATGCGGCTCGGGGCCTCCACGTCCAGCAGGGAGTCGCAGGCCCCGACGGCGAGCGCCGCCGCCAGCCAGAGCGCCCCGCGGAGGGCGCGGCGCCCGCGGGCCCTCCCGTTGTCTCGTGCGTTGTGCTTCATGCCGTTCACCTGTTCGTGTACGTTGACGGGGACGGGCGGGGCCCGCCCTAGAAGGTGAAGTTCAGCGTGGTCACGAACTGCTGGAGCTGCGGGGTGACGTTCTGCTCCCACTGGGCGCTCCCCGTGCCGCGGGTGCCGCCCAGGAACGAGGACTCGGGCTCCAGCCCCTCGTAGTCGGTCCAGGTCCACAGGTTGCGCCCCGCCACCGTGACGGAGGCGCGGCTGGCGCCCAGGCGCCCGGTCCACGACCCGGGGAGGGTGTAGGTGGCGGAAAGCTCGCGGAAGCGCGCGAAGCTGCCGTCCTTGATCAGCCGGTCGGAGAAGGCGCCGGCGCGCTGCGTGGTCGCGAGCCACGCCGGGTCGTCCACGAACTCCTGGCGGTAGAAGTTCTCGCGGCAGCGGAGGAACAGCACGCAGCGGACGCGCAGGTTGCCGTCCAGCTTGTGGAAGCCCTGCTTGAAGTCCACCATCCCCTGGATGCGCAGGTTGTCGAACAGGGTCAGGGTGGAGCTGAGCGCCCCCTCGCGGCTGGGCGTGGGCCGGCCCAGGAACACCACGGGCGCCCGGTCGCACGCGACCTCGCCGCCGCTGCCGTCGTCGCACGTCTCGGAGCCGGCGATCAGCGTGCCCACGGAGTCGAAGCTGGCCCCGGTCACGCGCCGGTCGAACCACGAGCCCACCGGGTAGCCCTCCCGGTGCTGCACCAGCGTCCCGGCCTGGACGAACGCCAGGTTCTCGACTCCCAGCTCCACCAGCTCGTTGTGGTTGGTGGCGAGGCTGAAGGTGAGGTCGAGCCGGGCCCGGCGGCGGTCGAGCACGTTGGCGCGCGCGAGGAGCTCCAGGCCGCGGTTGCGGATCTCGCCGGCGTTGATGTACTGCTGCCCGGGGAGTGAGGGGGTGGCGGGATTGGGGTTGCCGCCGAAGCCGCCGGAGGGCGCCACGTCGCGGAGCAGGATGGCGTCGGTGGTGCGCCGGGCGTAGTAGGTGAGCTCCAGCCCCACCCGGTCGCCGAGGAGGCCGGCGTCGAAGCCCACCTCCACCTCGGCGCTCCGCTCGGGGCCCAGGTCGGGGTTGCCCAGCGACTGCGGCGTGACGGCGGCGGAGTCGCCGGCCCCGGTGATGGGAAAGAAGGTGCGCAGCGCGGCGAAGCTCTGCGGCTGCTGCCCGGACTGGCCGTAGGCGGCGCGAAGCTTGAGCGTGTTCAGGAAGCCGACGCCCCAGAACGGCTCCTCGCTGACCACCCAGGTGGCGCTCAGCTTGGGGTAGGTGACCAGGTCGAAGTCCTCGCCGAAGGCGCTGTTGTCGTCCATGCGCACGGCACCGGTGAGGAACAGCCGGTCGTCGCGCAGCCCGAGCTGCTGCTGCACGAACACGCCGACGGTGGAGTTCTCCTCGTAGTCGTCGTTGTTGCGCCGCTCGCCGACGGTGGCTTCGATGGAGCGGAGGCCGCGGACCGGGAAGGTGTTGCCGCGGGCGTAGACGAACTCGGAGTAGCGCCGGTAGTACTGCGCGCCCACGGAGGTGTTGCTGCTCACCCCGCGGAGCGGGGCGGACTCGGCGGTGGCGCTGTAGTCCAGGGTGTTGTAGTAGATGTTGCGGCGGAACATGTCCTTGTAGCCGCGGACCTCGTTCGCCGTGAAGAAGAACTGCATGGCCGGGTCCGCGATCCGCTCCACCAGCTCCACGTCGTCCTGGTTGGTGAAGTCGGTGCCCAGGGCCACCCGGTGGCTCAGCCAGCCGGTGGGGCGGTGGGTGACCTGCAGGCTCCCGGTGAAGCGGTCCACGTCCTGCCAGTCCTCGTAGGCGTAGTAGTACGCCTCGGGGGTGGCGCTGTGAAAGCCGTTGCGGGGCGTGTTCAGGTTGTTGGGGTTGGCGAACAGCGTGGTCCAGAACAGGCCTCCGCCCCCCGCCTCCAGCGGCAGGGTGGTGCGCCCGTTCACGTACCCGGTGCTGGCGTTGACGTCGATGGTGGAGGTGGGGGTGGCGGAGACGTTCGCGCGCAGGTTGTACTTGCGGGCGACGTTGTTGGGCTCGATCCCCCCGTTGCGCTCGAACCCGCCGCCGATGAAGTAGCGGACGCCGCTGGAGCCGCCGCTCATGCTGAGGTCGTACTCCTGCAGCCGCCCGGTGCCGAAGATGTCGCCGTTCAGCTCCCGCAGCCTGGCATAGTCGACGGTCTGCACCGGGGCGGTGGCATTGAGGCGCCCGTAGTTGAGCGGGAGCCGCCCCTCGGGGTTGGCGAACCAGCTCGCGCCCTGCTTCACGGAGGCCGAGAAGCGCGGCCGGCCCTCGGATCCCCGCTTGGTGATGATCTGGATGACGCCGTTGGAGGCCTCGGTGCCGTACAGGGTCGCGGCGGCGGGGCCCTTGATGATCTCGATGCTCTCGATCTCCTCGGGGTTGAAGTCGTTCCACCGGGAGATGGTGCTGGAGTTGAAGCCCTGGTTGATGGGGCCGGTGGCCTGGGCGTTGTTGACGCGCACGCCGTCCACGTAGATCAGCGGCTCCTGGGCGAGCGACAGGCTGGAGATGCCGCGGACGCGGATGCGGGCGCCGCTCCCGGCGGTGCCGGAGCCCGGAATGATGACCACCCCGGGCGCGCGGCCGTTGATCAGCTCCTGGACGCTGTTGACGGGGGCGGTCTCCACGACGGTGGCGGCCTGGATCTGCGCGACGCTTGTGCCCACGGCCCGCCGCTGGGTGCCGCCCACGGTGCCGGTCACCACCAGGGCGTCCAGCGACACGGCGGACTGCCCCAGCTCGAAGCTGGCGGTGGCGGCGCCGCCCTCGGGCACCGTGACCCGCCGCTCGGCCGTCCCGAAGCCGATCAGCTCCACCCGCACCGTCTGCGAGCCGGAGGGAACGGCGGCGATCGTGTACTCCCCGCCCGTGCCGGTGACCGCCCGCCGCCCGGTGCCGGCGACGCTCACCTGCGCGCCGGCCAGCGGCCGCTGGCTCCCGGTCTCGGTGACCCTGCCGCTGACGGTGCCGGTGGCCTGTGCGTGCAGCGGCGGCGCGCCGGCGCCGAGCAGCGCCGCGAGCGCGGCGGCCGCGAGCGCCAGCCTTGCGCGTGTGAACTGGCCCATCGCTGTCCTCCTGGGTGAGGTGACGACTCTGGAGACGTTCGAGTCCGGACGGAGAGGTGGGTGGGGCGTGCCTCCTGGGGAAGGGGTGGAGGAAGCCTCGGGTGGGGGCGGGCGCACCCACGGGAAGACGGGTCAGTGAGACCCCCGCTGCACTGATAATGCCCACCGGATGGGCTGTCAAATCACCGCCGCCGCAGCCTCTCGGGCCCTCACCCGGCTCGCTTGAGGCTCGCCACCCTCTCCCAATCCTGGGAGAGGGGACAACTACTGGAATTGCAGGTACGGCAGGCGGTTGCGTGAGGGATGTCGGCCCGAAGGGGCGAGACCGCGCGGCAGTTTGCGCGGGCTCGACTCCGTTACGCAGCGTTGTTTGCTGCGTTACGGAGCCGCAGCCCGACCCCGGCGCCAGCCGGGGGCACGCCCGAACCCGCAGTACCCGCCGTTACCGCACCCCGGCGAGAGTAGACGCGTAGAGCAGAACCCACTGCGTGCCCTTGTGGCTGTCGCGGGTGTCGAACCACTCGTCCAGCGAGTGGGCCCCGCCGCCCTCGCCGCCCCCGTCGACGGTCACGGCCGGGATCCCCAGGCTGATGGGGATGTTGGCGTCGGTGCTGGACGCGCCGATGGGCGCCTGGAGCCCCAGCGCCCGCGCGGCGTCCGTGGCGGCGCGGACCACGGGGGCGCCGGCGGGCTGGGAGCCGGCGGGACGGATCCCCGCGGTGTCCACCTGCACCGTGAGCTCGACGTCGCCCGGCCAGCGGGCGTTCTCCGCGGCGAGGGCGTCGCGGACCGCCTTCTGGAAGCGGTCGTCCAGCGCCTGGAGCGCGCCGGCGTCCACGGAGCGCATGTCCACCAGCATGCTGGCGCTGGCGGCGATGGAGTTCACCGAGGTGCCGCCCTCCACCACGCCCACGCTGAAGGTGACCTTGGGGTCCGCGGGGACCTGGAAGTCGGCGATGGCGGCGATGGCGCGCCCCAGCGCGTGCATGGGGTTGGGCATGCCGAAGGCGCCGTAGCTGTGCCCGCCCGGGCCCTTGTAGGTGACCCGGTAGCGGTGGCTCCCCACGGCGTCGCTGGTGACGCCGATGCCGGTGCCGTCCACGGACACGAAGTAGTCCACCCGGTCCTTGAGCTCGGTGCCGAACAGGTGGCGCACGCCGCGCAGGTTGCCCTCCCCTTCCTCGCCCACGGTGCCCACGAACAGCAGGGTGCCGCGCGTCCTGACCTTGGCGGCGTCCAGCGCCCGCGCGGTGGCGAGCACCACCGCGAGCCCGCGGCAGTCGTCGCCGATGCCGGGGCCGCGGAGCCGGGTGCCCTCGCGCTTCACCGTGACGTCGGTGCCCTCGGGGAACACCGTGTCCAGGTGGCCGGAGATGACGACGACCGGGCCGCCCGGCTCGCCCGGGCGCTCGCCGATGACGTTGCCCTCGGCGTCGATGCGCACGTTCTTGAGGCCCAGCGCTTCCAGGCGCCTGCGGAAGTCGGCGGCGCGGGCGGCCTCCTTGAACGGCGGCGCGGGGATCTCGCAGAGGGCGATCTGCTCCTCGACCGTCTGGGCCTCGGTGCGCTCCAGGTAGGCCAGCGCCTCCTTGACCCGGGCGTTGCCGGCGGGCACCGGGAGCGGGCGCGTGGAGGCGCGGCCGGCCTGGGCGGCGGCGTCCAGCGGCAGGGCGAAGAGCGCGGCGAGCGACGCCGCGGCGAGTGCGGTGGGGATGCGGCTCACGTTTGTCCTGGTGCGGGGTTGCGGCTTTTGCGGCTGTGCCTGGCAAGGTAGGCGGGCGGGCCGGACCGCGAAAGGTAGCCCCGGGTCCGGTGCGCGGCGGTCGGGGTGGGAGTGGTCTCCGGAGAGAGTGAATGCCCTCCCACCCCACCACACCCCCAACTCTCTCCTCCGACCACCCCCACGCCCTCCCCGACGGAGATCCCGGCGGGCGCGGCTGTAACAGCCCTGCCCTCCCAACGGAAAACAGCAACGGCGGAACGGCG
>JBFMFL010000185.1:0-13766 GCA_040752145.1 Gemmatimonadota bacterium | reverse complement strand
CGGGGCGCCCCCCGCGCGGCGGGCGCGACGTCCGCCCCCGCCCTCGCCACCACGTACGCCGCCAGGCGCCGGTCTCCGGGCACGTCCTCCCGCGCCACGACCACCGCCTCCCGCACGGCGGGGTGGGTGCCCAGCGCCGCCTCGACCTCGCCCGGCTCGATGCGGAAGCCGCGGATCTTCACCTGCTGGTCCATGCGCCCCAGGTACTCCAGCTCGCCCGAGGCCAGCCACCGCGCGCGGTCCCCGGTCCGGTACATCCGCTCGCACCCCAGCTCCGGGAAGGCGTTGTCGACGAAGACCTCCGCGGTCCGGGCGGCGTCGTTCAGGTAGCCCAGGCCGAGGCACGCCCCGGAAAGGTAGAGCTCTCCCGGCACTCCCACGGGAACCGGCCGGCGGCCGCCGTCCAGGACCAGCGCGTGCGTGTTGCGGATCGGCCGCCCGATGGGGATGCGCCCTCCCTCGGCGCCGGTCACCTCGTGGCAGATGCAGCCGATGCTCGCCTCGGTGGGGCCGTAGAGGTTCACGACGCGCACCTCCGGGAAGCACCGCATGAAGGCGTACGTCGTGGCCGGGGTGATCTGCTCTCCGCCCACCACCACCACCCGCAGCGAGGCGAGGGCGCGCCGGAGCTCCCCGTCCCCCACCAGCTGCGGGACCAGGAAGTTGAAGACCGAGGGGACGAAGTCCGTCATGGTCGCGCCGTGCTCCCGGACCAGCGCGGCGAGCGGTTCGGCGGCAAGCTCCTCGTCCGAGCCGGGCAGGACGGTCCGCCCCCCGTTCACCAGGGGCCAGAGCAGCTGCCACACGGCGCTGTCGTACACGTGCCGGGTGGTCTGCACCACGGCCTCCGCCGCCCCGGCGCCGAAGTACTCGTTCATCCACAGGAACCGGTTGGTGATCCCGCGGTGGGGCACCAACGCCGCCTTGGGGGTGCCGGTGGAGCCCGAGGTGTAGATGGCGTAGATCGGGTCGTCCGGCCCCACGGGAGCGGGCTCGCCGCGGACGGCGCCCCCCTGGACGTCCCCGCCGTCCACGCGGAGGAGCGCCCGCCCCAGCTCCTCCTCCCGGAACGGCGTCCGGCCGTTCACCAGGACCACCTCGCACCCCAGGTCGTCCAGGACCGCCCGGAGCCGGGCCACCGGCCAGTGGACGTCCAGGGGCGAGAAGGCGCCGCCGGACTTCATCACGCCCAGCATGGCCACGGGGACGTCCAGGCCCCGGTCCATGAGGACCGGGACGCAGGAGCCGCGGCCGATCCCCCGGGCCCGCAGCGCCGCGGCGACCCCGTCTGCCCCGCGGCGCAGCTCCGCGTACGTGAGCGACCCGGAGCCGCAGACCGCCGCGACCGCCGCCGGCGTGCGCTCCGCCTGCTCGTCGAACAGCTCGTGGACGGGGCGCCACGGGTACGCGGCTCCCGTGTCGTTCCACTCCGCCACCACGCGCACGCGCTCCGCGCCGGACAGGAGCGGGAGCTCCCGGATCCCCCGCCCCGGGTCCGCGACGATCCCCTCCAGGAGCACCCCCAGGTGCTCCAGGTGCCGGTCCACGGTCCCGGGGTCGAAGAGTTCGGTCCGGTACTGGAGGACCCCGGCCAGCGCGTCGCCGGCCTCCCGCAGGGTGAAGCTCAGGTCCGCGTTCACCGAGCTTCCGCCGCCCTCGAGCCCCTCCAGCCGGAGGTCGCCGAGCACGAGCTCGCCGCGCTCGGTGTTCTGGAGGGTGAGCATCACCTGGAAGAGCGGCGTCCGGTCCAGGCTGCGCTCCACGCGCAGCTCCTCCACCAGCTTCTCGAACGGCACGTCCTGGTGCTGGTAGGCCCCGAGCGTCGCGTCCCGCACCCGTCCCAGCAGCTCCCGGAAGCTCGGCTCGCCCGAGAGGTCGCCGCGCAGCACCAGGGTGTTGACGAACAGGCCGATCACCCCCTCCAGCTCCACGTGCGTGCGGCCGGCGATGGGAGTCCCCACCGGCACGTCCTCCGCGCCCGCGTAGCGGGCCAGCAGCACCTGCCACGCCGAGAGGAGCGCCATGAACAGCGTGGCCCCCTCGCGCCTCGCGAGGAGCCGCAGACCGCGCAGCGTCCCGGGCGGGAGGCGGAAGGGCCGGGCGGCCCCCGCCCCGTTCAGCACGGCCGGGCGGGGCCGGTCGGTGGGCAGCTCCAGCAGCGCCGGCACCCCGGCCAGGCGCTCCCGCCAGTAGGCCAGGCGGGACTCCAGCACCGCGCCCGAGAGCCAGCTCCGCTGCCACGCCGCGTAGTCGGCGTACTGGACCGGCAGCGGAGGCAGGCGGGGCTCCTCTCCGCGCGACATCGCCTCGTAGCACGCGCTCACCTCGCGCACCAGGATCCCCGTGCTCCACCCGTCGCTGACGATGTGGTGCAGCGTGAACAGCACCGCCGCGTCGTCCGCGGCCAGCCGGACGGCGACGGTGCGCACCGGGGGACCCGCCGCCAGGTCGAACGGCCGCCGCGCCTCGTCCCCGACGAGACGGCGCGTCTCGGCCTCGCGCTCCGCTTCCCCGAGCCCGCCCAGGTCCACCACGGGGATGCGCACCGCGGCGGCGGGCTCCACCCGCTGGACCGGCCCGTCCCCCGCCACGACGAACCGGGTGCGCAGCGCCTCCTGCCGCTGCACGACCCGCTGCAGCGCGCGCTCCAGCACGCGCACCCGCAGCCCGCCGCGGACCCGGACCGGGTACGGCAGGTTGTAGGCGGCGCTCCCCGGCTCGAACCGGTCGAGGAACCAGAGCCGCTGCTGCGCGAAGGACAGCGGCAGCGGGCCGTCGCGGGAAACCGGCACCAGGGGCGGCGCCTGCGGCGCGCCCTCGCGGCCCGCCTCCTCCACCCGCTCCGCCAGCGCGGCGACGGTGGGGGACTCGAAGAGGGTGCGCAGCGGCAGCTCCACCCCGAACGCCTCCCGGGCGCGCGAGGCCACCCGGGTGGCCAGGAGCGAGTGCCCGCCCAGCTCGAAGAAGTCCTCCCGCGTACCGACGCGCTCCAGCCCCAGCACCTCCGCCCAGATCTCCGCCAGCACCTCTTCCGTGGGGGTGCGCGGCGCCACGGCGGCGTCGCTCCCGCCCCGCGCCGGCGCGGGGAGCGCGAGCCGGTCCACCTTGCCGCTGGGGGTCAGCGGAAGCGAATCCAGCGCGACGAACGCCGCCGGCACCATGTGCTCGGGGAGCCGCTCCCGCAGCCAGGCGCGCAGCTCCCCGGCCCCGGGAAGCTCGGCGCCCTCGGCCGCGACCGCGTACGCGGCCAGCCAGCGCTCGCCCGCGCCGTCGTCCCTGGCGGCGGCGACGGCCTCGCGCACGGCCGGGTGCGCCCGCATGGCGGCCTCGACCTCGCCCAGCTCCACGCGCACGCCGCGCACCTTCACCTGGAAGTCCGTGCGTCCCACGAACTCCAGCTTCCCGTCGGGGAGCCGCCGCCCCAGGTCGCCGGTCCGGTAGCTGCGCACCCGTCCGCCCGGCTCCTCCCCGAACGCGGCGGCGGTCTGCGCGGGCTTGCGCCAGTAGCCCAGGGCCACGTGCGGGCTGCGGATCTCGATCTCGCCCACCCCGTAGACCGCCACCTGCTCCCCCAGCGCGTTGCGGAGCGACACCTCGGTGTCCTCCACCGGGTGGCCCACGGGCACCGAGCCCCGGGGCGTCGGCGTGTCGCGGCCGATGAAGTTCTGCAGGGTCACGGTGGACTCGGTGGGCCCCAGCCCGTTGACCAGCACGGCGCCCGGCGCGAAGTGCGCGCGGAACGCCTCCACGTCGCGGCTCTGCGTCTCCTCCCCGCCCAGCACGACCAGGCGCACGTCGGGGAAGCGCTCCTCCTCCGCCAGGCCGGCCACCAGGTGGCGGAAGACCGTGGGGGTGGAGTGGTAGAGGGTGATCCGCTCGCGGCGCATCCACCCGGCCACGCCGGGGGCGGTCTCCTCGCGCCAGTCGAGCGGAAGGAGCGCGGCGCCGTTGAGCAGCGCGCCGTAGACGGCCATGACCGACGCGTCGAAGGTGTACGAGGAGAAGAGCGTGAGCCGGTCCTCCCGCCCGATGCGCAGGTTGTTGGTGTACACCCGGATGAAGTGCAGCACGTTGCGGTGCGACTGCACCACGCCCTTGGGCTCGCCGGTGCTCCCGGAGGTGTACAGGATGTACGCGGGCTCCCCGGGATCGACGGGGCGGCGCCGCTCCGCCGCCGCGGACGCTCCCCCCGCCCCCGCGCCCTCCACGTCCACCAGCGGGAGCCGGCCGCCGGACAGCTCGCGCGCCAGCTCCAGGCACGCGCCGCCGGTCACCACCGCGGCGGCCCCGGAGTCCTCCAGCACGTACGTGCTCCGCTCGCGGGGGTAGCGCGGGTCCACGGGAACGTAGGTCTTGCCCGCCTTGAGCACGCCCAGGATCGCCACGATCATCGCGGCGCCGTGCTCGAAGAGCAGCGCCACCCGCTCCGGGCCGGCCGGCCGGGCGCGGAGGATCGCCCCCGCCACCGCCTCCGCGGCGCGGTCCAGCTCCGCGTAGGTGAGGCTCGCGCCGCGCGACCGCACCGCGAGCCGGTCCGGGTGGAGCCGCGCCTGCGCCTCGAAGCGCGCCGGGATGGTCTGCTCGATCTCCCCGCGCGCGAACTCCGCGAAGGCCCGGTCCGTCTCCACCCCGCGCGCGCGGGCGGAGCGGGCGAGCCGCTCCCCCGGCGTGAGCAGCGGGACCTCGGAGACGCGCAGCTCCGGGTCGGCCGCGACCGCCCCGAGCAGCGTGCGGAGGTGGCCGAGCGCCTCCGCCGCGGGCGCGTCCTCGAACAGGTCCGCGTCGTAGACCAGCTCCAGGTCGATCCCCGCCGCGCCCTCCAGGGCGTACAGGGTCAGGTCGTACTTGGCCGAGGACGATGCGCCGCCGAAGCGCTCCGCCCGCAGCCCCTCCAGCGCCGCGGGCCGCTCGTCCTGGAGGTTCTGGAGGTTGAGCATCACCTGGAACACCGGCGAGTGGCTCAGGCTGCGGGCGGGCTGCAGCTCCTCCAGGATGCGCTCGAAGGGGAGGTCCTGGTGGTCGTACGCGCCCAGCGTCGCCTCCCGCACCCGCCGGAGGACTTCCCGGAACGTGGGGTCGCCGCCCAGGTCGGTGCGCAGCGCGAGCGTGTTCAGGAAGAAGCCGATCAGCCCCTCGGTCTCGCGCCGGTTACGCCCCGCGACCGGCGTGCCCACGACCACGTCCGCCTGCCCGGACCAGCGCCCCAGCAGCACGGCGAAGCCGGCGAGCAGCGTCATGAACGTGGTGACGCTCTCGCGGCGGCCCAGCGCGCGAAGCTCCCCGGCCGCGGCGGCGTCGACGTGGACGGAGTGCGCCCTGCCGCGGTGCCGCTGCACCGACGGACGCGGACGCCCCGTGGGGAGCTCCAGGAGCGGGGGAGCGCCGGCCAGCCGCTCGCGCCAGTATGCGAGCTGCCTCTCCAGCGTCTCGCCCGAGAGCCACTCGTGCTGCCAGAGCGCGAAGTCGGCGTACTGCACCGGCGGCTCCGGGAGCGGCGAGGGCTCCCCGCGGACCGAAGCGTTGTAGAGCGCCGAGACCTCGCGCACCAGCACCCCCATGCTCCAGCCGTCGCTGACGACGTGGTGCAGCGTCAAGCAGAGCACGTGGTCGTCCTCGCCCAGCCGCAGCAGGGTGCAGCGCACCAGCGGGCCCCGCGCCAGGTCGAAGGGGAGCAGCGCCTCCCGGGCCGCCAGCCGCCCGGCCTCGGCCTCGCGCCCCGCCCCCGGCAGCCGGCGCAGGTCCAGGACCGGCAGCGGCACGGGTGCCGCCGGGTGGATGCGCTGCACGGGGGCGCCGCCCGCCTGCTCCGCGAAGGTGGTGCGCAGCGTCTCGTGCCGCCGCGCCAGCTCGTCCAGGGCGGCCCGCAGCGCCGGCACGTGCAGGGCGCCCCGCAGGCGCAGCGCGAAGGGCATGTTGTAGGCGGCGCTCCCCGGCTGCAGGCGGTCCACCAGCCAGAGCCGCCGCTGCGCGAAGGAGAGCGGGAGCCCGTCGCCACCCCCGCGCGGGACCCGCCGGACGGGGGGAGCGGCCCCGGCGCCGGCACCCCCCGGCGCCGCGATCCGCCCGGCCAGCCCGGCCACGGTGGGCGCCTCGAAGAGCGCCCGCAGCGGCAGCTCGGTCCCGAACGCCTGCCGCACGCGCGAGACCACCTGCGTGGCCAGCAGCGAGTGCCCGCCCGCCTCGAAGAAGTTCTCCTCGACGCCCACGCGCTCGACGCCCAGCACGTCCGCCCAGATCCCGGCGAGGACCTCCTCGGCCTGCGTACGCGGCGCCACGAACCCGGCGGCCTCCGGCGCCGGGACCGGGAGGGCGCCGCGGTCCACCTTGCCGTTGGCGTTCAGCGGCAGGGCCGGCAGCGTCACGACGGAGCCCGGCACCATGTACTCCGGCAGCCGGGCCGCCAGCCGCGCCCGGATCGCGGCCCCGCTCGACGGCTCGCCCTCCGCGCTCACCACGTAGGCCACCAGCCGCTTCGATCCCGGCGCGTCCGTGCACACCACCACGATCGCCTCGCGCACCTCCGGCAGCGCCAGCAGGGCGGCCTCCACCTCGCCGGGCTCGATGCGGAAGCCGCGGATCTTGACCTGCGCGTCCGTGCGGCCCAGGTACTCCACCTCGCCGGCCGCGAGCCACCGCACCCGGTCCCCGGTGCGGTACAGCCGTCCCCCGGCGTCCCCGAACGGGTCCGGCACGAAGCGCTCGGCCGTGGTCGCCGCCTGGCCCAGGTAGCCGCGCGCCACCCCCGGCCCGCCGACGTACAGCTCCCCGGGCATCCCGGGCGGCACCGGCTGCCCGGCCCCGTCGAGCACGTACAGCGTCGTGTTCCGCAGCGGCCGGCCGATGGGCACCGTCGCCGCGCCCGGCTCCACCCGGCGGACCCGGTGCCAGCTCGCGTAGGTGGTGGTCTCCGTCGGGCCGTACACGTGCAGCAGCCGCTCCGGCGCGCCCGCCTCCAGCACCCTCCCCACGCTCCGCGGATCGACCGCCTCCCCGCCGAAGAGCAGGTGCCGGAGCGTGGCGAACGCCCCCGGCTCGTCCTGCGCGACGCGGTTGAAGAGCGCCGTGGTCACGAACAGCACGCCGACCTCGTGCTCCCGCAGCGCGGCGGCGAACTCCGCGGGCGCGAGCGTCACCCCCCGCTCGATCACCACCAGCGCGCCGCCGTTGAGCAGAGCGCCCCACAGCTCGAAGGTGGCGGCGTCGAACGCCAGGTTGGAGACCTGGGCGATCCGCTCGGCCGGGCCGAAGGGCAGGTAGTCGGTCCCGCGCACCAGGCGCACGACGGAGGCGTGCGACACCGCCACGCCCTTGGGGCGGCCGGTCGATCCGGAGGTGTAGACGACGTAGGCCAGCTGCGCGGGGTCGGACGGGACCGGCGGGGCGGCGTCCGGCAGCGCCGCGATCCGCGCGGCGGTCTCCGGGTCGTCCAGCCGGAGCGCCTCCGCGCCGGCGGGGAGCCGGGCGCCCGCGCCGCCGTGCGTCAGCACGAGCGCGGCTCCCGAGTCCGCCAGGATCTCGCGCATGCGCTCGGTGGGGTGGGACGGGTCCAGCGGCACGTACGCGCCGCCGGCCTTGAGCACGCCGAGGAGGGCGGCGGCCACGTCGATCCCGCGCTCCATGCACACGCCCACCCGGGTCTCCGGCCGCACCCCCCGCTCCCGGAGCAGGTGGGCGAGCCGGCTGGAGCGGCGGTCCAGCTCGCCGTAGGCCACCTCCTCGCCGCGGAAGAGCACGGCCGGCGCATGGGCCGCGCGCGAGGCCTGCTCGCGGAACAGCTCGTGGATGCACGCCCGCGGGAGCTCGGACGCGGTGTCGTTCCACTCGTGCAGCACCCGGGCGCGCTCCGCGGGGCGCAGCAGCGACAGCTCCGAGAGGCGCCGCGCCGGGTCGGCGGCCATGGCCTCGAGGACTATCGCCAGGTGCTCCGTCATGCGCGCCGCCGTGGCCTCCTCGAACAGCGCCCTGCGGTACACGAGCCCTCCGCCCAGCGTCCCGCCGGAGTCGGCGAACACCAGGTCCAGGTCGAACCTGCCCATGCCGCCGCCGCCGCCGAACGCCTCCACTCCGACGTCTCCCAGCGCCAGCCGCCCGCCCTCCCCGCCGGACAGCTCCAGGGCGAACACCGCCTGGAAGACGGGGGCGTGCACGAGGCTGCGCTCCACGCCCAGCTCCTCCACCAGGCGCTCGAATGGCAGCTCCTGGTGGTCGTACGCGCCCAGCGCCGCCTCCCGCACCCGTCCCAGCAGGCCGCGCCAGGTGGGATCTCCCGAAAGGTCCACCCGCAGGGCGAGCATGTTGACGAAGAAGCCGATCAGCCCCTCCGTCTCCCGGTGAGCCCGCCCCGCGATCGGGGTGCCCACCACCACGTCGTCCTGCCCGGAGTACCGGGAGAGCAGCGCCTGCCAAGCGGCCAGCAGCGTCATGAACAGCGTGGCCCCCTCGCGCCGCGACACTCCCCGGAGCCGGCCCGACACCTCCGGCGACAGGCGGAAGTCGCGGCTCGCCGCGAGCGGACTCCGCCCGGGGGCGCGCGGATGGTCCGTGGGGACCTCCAGCAGCGGCGGCGCTCCGGACAGCCGCTCCTTCCAGTAGCCGATCTGCGCCTCCAGGACCTCGCCGCGCAGCCGGGCGCGCTGCCAGGCGGCGAAGTCGGCGTACTGCACCGGCAGCTCCGGCAGACGCGGCTCCTCGCCCCGGCTGAAGGCGGCGTACAGGGCGGAGACCTCGCGCACCAGCACGCCCCGGCTCCAGCCGTCGCTGACGACGTGGTGCAGGGTGAAGCAGAGCACGTGCTCCTCGCCGCCGAGGCGCAGCAGGGCGCTCCGCAGCAGCGGTCCGCGCGCCAGGTCGAAGGGGCGCAGCGCCTCCTCCCGCGCGAGCCGCTCGGCCTCCCGCCCGGCCCCACGGACGCCCCACAGGTCGACCACCGGCAGCGGCACGGGCGCGGGGTCGTGGACGACCTGCACGGGCCCGCCGCCGGACTCCGCGAACGTGGTGCGCAGCGCCTCGTGCCGCCGCGCCACCCCGTCCAGCGCCGCCCGCAGCGCCGCCACGTCCAGGGCCCCCCGCAGCCGCAGCGCGTACGGCATGTTGTAGGCGGCGCTCCCCGGCTCCATCCGGTCCACCAGCCACAGCCGCTGCTGCGCGAACGAAAGGGGGAGCGGCCCCTCGCGCGGGGCGCGCCGGACCGGGGGCGCCGTGGAGCTCCCCGCGCTCCGCAGGGCCTCGACGCGGCCGGCCAGCCCGGCCACGGTCGGCGCGTCGAAGAGCGCCCGCAGCGGCACCTCCACCCCGAAGGCCCGCCTGGCGCGGGAGACCACCTGGGTGGCGAGCAGCGAGTGCCCGCCCAGGTCGAAGAAGCCGTCCTCCACCCCCACCCGCTCCACCCCCAGGACCTCCGCCCAGATCCCCGCCAGCACCTCCTCCACGGGGGTGCGCGGCGCGGCGTACGCCGCGCTCTCCTGCTCCGGGGCCGGCAGCGCCCGGCGGTCCAGCTTGCCGCTGGGCGTGAGCGGAAGCCGCTCCATCGCCACGAACGCGGCCGGGACCATGTGCTCCGGCAGGCGCTCGCGCAGGTGCGCCCGCAGCTCGGACGCGCCCGCCGCGGTCCCCGGCCGCGCCGCCACGTACGCCACCAGCTGCGCCACGCCCGGCCGGACCTCGCGCGGCACCACCGCCGCCTCGCGCACCGCCGCGTGCTCCCGCAGGGCCGCCTCGATCTCCCCCGGCTCCACGCGGATGCCGCGCACCTTGAGCTGCTGGTCCGTACGCCCCAGGAACTCCAGCTCCCCCTCCGCCGTCCACCGCACCCGGTCGCCGGTGCGGTACAGCCGCTCGCCCCGCCCGCCGGAGAGCGCGTCCGGCACGAACCTCTCCGCCGTGAGATCCGCCCGGCCCAGGTAGCCCCGCGCCACGCCCGCCCCCCCGAGGTACAGCTCCCCGGGCACCCCCGCCGGCACCGGCCGGCCCTCCCGGTCGAGCACGTACGCCCGTGCGTTCGCCACCGGCCGCCCGATCCGCACGGGCCGCCCGCGCTCCACGCGGCCGGCGACGGCATTGACCGAGGTCTCGGTGGGGCCGTACAGGTTCCACACCTCCAGCCGCGGGAAGCGCTCGAAGGTCCGCTCCACCAGGTCCGGGGGAAGCGCCTCTCCCCCCAGCAGGAGCGCGCGCAGGCCCCCGAGCGCATGCTGCGCCCCGTCCTGCTCCAGGAGCATCCGCCACAGGGAGGGGACGCAGTTCAGGGCCAGCCCGTCCTGCCCCGCCAGGTCCCGGAGCAGGGCCGCGGGGTCGCTCGCGGCTTCGGCCGGGTGCATCCACACCGTCCCCCCGTGCAGGAGCGGTCCGATCACCTGCTTCAGGGACGCGTCGAAGAAGAGCGGGCTGATGGCGGGCAGCGCCCTCACGTCCGCGCCCAGCACCTCCCGCCACACCCACCAGAGGTGGGAGACGGCGCTGCGGTGGGAGACGCCGACGCCCTTGGGGGTGCCGGTGGAGCCGGAGGTGTAGATGACGTACGCGAGGCTTTGCGGATCGGCCGGCGCCGCGACGGCGTGCGCCGGCTCGCGGTCGATGCCGGAGCGGCCGAGGTCCAGGCACGGCGCTCCCTCCGGCAGGTCCGGGAAGGAGCCGGCGTGGTCCGCCCGGGCGAGCACGAGGGACGCTCCTGCGTCGCGGAGCAGCCGCGCGAGGCGCTCCGCGGGATCCCGCGGGTCCAGCGGGAGGTAGGCCGCGCCGGCCTTGAGGACGGCGAGCACCGCGACCACCATGTCGATGCCGCGCTCCAGGCAGATCCCCACCCGGGACTCGGGACCGGCGCCGCGGCGGCGCAGGGCGTGTGCGAGACGGTTGGACGCCGCGTCGAGCCCGGCGTAGGTAAGGCGCTCGGAGCCGAAGCGAACCGCCGGGGCCTCCGGGGCGAGCCTCGCCCGCTCGGCGAAGATCTCGTGGATGCAGCGCCCGCGGGGGAACCCGGCGGAGGTCGCGTTCCATTCCTCCAGCACCCGGGCGCGCTCCGTCTCCCGGAGCAGCGACACCGCCCCGAGTGGCTGCTCCGGGTCGCGCGCGACCGCCTCCAGCACCGTCGCGAGGTGCTCCGCGAGCCGCTCCACCCCCCCGGGTCCGAAGCGCTGCCGCTGGTAGCGGACGCGGACCACCAGCTCGCCGCGGAGCGCGGCGACCACCGCGAGGGGATGGCTCCCCTGCTCCAGCGCGGCTCCGGCGGCCACCTCCAGCCCCCCGCGCGACGCCGCCGCTCCGGGATCGACCGGGTAGTTCTCGAACACCACGATGCTCTGGAAGAGCGGCGTGCCCCGGGGAACTTCGCTCCACCCCTGCACCCACACGAGGGGGGTGTGCTCGTGCTCGCGCACCGCGACGTTGTGCGCCTGCACCTCCTGCAGCCACTCCCCCAGCACGGCCTCCGGCCGGAGGCGCACCCGCACCGGCAGCGTGTTGATGAACAGCCCCACCAGCGTCTCCACGCCCTCCAGCCCCGTGGGGCGGCCCGACACCGTGGTCCCGAAGACCACCTCGTCCTCCCCGGCGTAGCGGGACAGCAGCAGGGCCCACGCGCCCTGCACCAGCGTGTTCACCGTCAGGCCGCGGCCGCGGGCGGCCGCCTGCACCGCCGCCGGGACGCCGCCCGCCAGCCGCAGGTCCACGACCCCGGTTCCCTCCGGCGCGCCCTCGTCCGGCGCCTCCAGCTCCAGCGGCGTCGGCGCGGTGAAGCCGGCCAGCGCCTCCCTCCAGAAGCGCTCGGCGGCGTCCGTCCCCTGCCGCCGCACCCACGCCACGTACTCCCGGAAGGCGCCGACGGGCTCCAGCCGCGGCTCGCTCCCCTCGCAGGCCGCGGCGTAGAGGGCCATCAGGTCGCGGAACACCAGCGGCAGGCTCCACCCGTCCAGCACCATCTGGTGGAAGCTCCACACCAGCACGTGCTCGGCCTCTCCGGTGCGCAGCAGCGCCACCCGCATCAGCGGCGCCACGGCCGGGTCGAAGCCACGCGCGCGGTCGTCGCGCAGGTACGCCTCCAGGGCGGCCGCCCGCTCCGCCGCGGACCGGCCGCTCCAGTCCTCCTCCCGGACGGGGAGCGTCGCGCGCCGCCGCACCACCTGCAGGACCCCTCGCGACGGCAGCGCGGGGAACGCGGTCCGCAGCGCGGAATGGCGCTCCAGGACGCCGTCCCAGGCGCGCCGCAGCGCCCCGCGGTCGAGCGCGCCCCGGAGCGTGAAGGTCGCCTGGGCCACGTAGACGCCGTGCCCGGAGGCCAGCTGCGTCTCGAAGAGCATCCCCTCCTGCATGGGCGTGGGCGGGTACACGTCCTCGATCCCCCGCTCCGCGCCCAGCAGCTCCTCCAGCTCCCCCGCTCCCAGGCCCGACAGCGCGAAGTCGCTGGGCGTGTATCCCCCGGCGCCGGGCGCGGCGCAGTGGGCGACGAGCTCCCGCAGCGCGGCGAGGAAGCGCCCCGCGAGCGCTTCGACCGTCTCGCGCCGGTGCAGCGCTCCGCTGTAGCTCCACTGGAGCGCGAGCGCTCCGTCCACCACGCCCCCGCTGACCGCCAGCACGTGCTCCCGCTCCGCCGCGGGGGAGGTCGCCGGCCCGGGCGATTCGGGCGCCAGCCCGAAGAGCGACTCCCCGGAGACGCTCCCGTCCAGCTGCCCGTGGTACTCGAAGTGGACCCGCGCGGCCGGCAGCCCGGAGAGCGCTTCGCGCGCGGGGGCGCTCCCCAGGTAGCGGAGCGCCCCGTACCCGAGGCCCCGCCCGGGCACCGCCCGCAGCTGCTCCTTGACCGCCTTCAGCCGCTCTCCCGGACCGTGCGCGCCCCGCAGGTCCAGCAGCACGGGGTAGAGCGTCGTGAACCACCCCACGGTGCGCGCGAGGTCCACGTCCGGGAACACCTCCTCGCGCCCGTGTCCCTCCAGCTGCACCAGGCTCCGCTCCTCCCCGGTCCACCCGGCGAGCGCCGTCGCGAGCGCGCACAGCAGCACGTCGCCCACCTGGGTCCGGTACGCGGCCGGGACCTCCTGCAGCAGGGCGCGCGTCTCCCCGGCGGACAGGGACACGGCGACCGAGCGCGCGGTCGCCAGGGTGTTGGCGCCCCCGGGGAAGTCCAGCGGGAGCGGGGGGATGCCGCGGCGCTCCTCGGCCGCCCAGTACGCCAGCTCCGGCTCGAATCCCCCGGCGCGGGCATGCTCGGCCAGGCGCCGGGCCCACGCGAGGTACGAGGTGCCGGCGGGCCCCAGGTCCACCGCCTCCCCCCGCTCCGCCTGCCCGTACGCGACGGCCAGGTCGTCCAGGAGGACCCTCCATGAGACCCCGTCCACCGCCACGTGGTGCGCCGCCAGGAGCAGGCGGGGCTCGCTCCCGGCGCCGAGGTCGAAGTACGCGGCGCGCAGCAGGGGCCCCCGCTCCAGGTCCAGCGTGCGCTGCAGCTCCGCCGAGAGCGACGTCACCGCCGCCCCCCGCCGCGGCCCGGCCAGGCGGGACAGGTCCACCACCCGGAGGGCGGCCGCGTCCCCCGGCTCCGCGTACGCCTGCTCCCACGCTCCGCCGGGGCCGCGCGTGAAGCGCAGGTGGAGCGCGCGGTGCCGCGCCAGCACGCACGCCAGGGCCCGCTCCAGCGGCGCGGCGTCCAGGGGGCGGCGCGCCCGGAGGAGGAGCGGCATGTTCCAGTGGCCGCGGTCGGGGACCGCCTGCTCGAAGAACCACGCCTGCACCGGGGTCAGCGGCGCCGGACCGCCCTCCCGTCCCCCGGCCGCGGGGGG
>JBFMFL010000184.1:0-13812 GCA_040752145.1 Gemmatimonadota bacterium | reverse complement strand
CGGGCGCCGTCCTGTGGGCCCTCCTGCTCCTGCTGCCCGGCATCCGCCCGGCGGCGGCGCAGGAGTCCCCCGACACGTCCGCCACCCAGGGCCGCCGCGTAACGCTGGCGGAGGCCCTGCGCCGCCTGGACGGGGGGAGCCTGGAGCTCCGCCTGGCCCGCGGCGAGGTGGAGGCCGCCCGCGCCCGGGCGGTCACCGCCGGCACCCGCCCGAACCCCACCGCCGCCGTGGACCGCGAGCAGCTCGGCGGCGAGGGGAGCTACCACGAGACCGTGCTTTCCGTGGGCCAGGCGCTGGACCTCACGGGCCAGCGCGGCGCGAGGCGCGAGGCCGGCCGGCGCGACGTGGCCGCCGCCGAGGCCCGGCTCGCCGCCGAGCGCTTCCGCCTGGGCGCGGAGGTGCGCCGCGCCTACCTCCGCGCCTCCGTGCTGGAGGTGCGGCTGGGCACCCTGGAGGAGACGGGCGGGGTGTTCCGCTCCGTGGAGCGCGCGGGCGCCAACCGGCTCCGCGAGGGCGACATCTCCGACTACGAGCTGCGCCGCCTCCAGACCGAGGCCGCCCGCTACGAGGTGCTGCTGGCGGACACGCGCCTGGAGCTGCTCCAGGCCGGGCGCGACCTGGCCCGGCTGGTAGGGGCAGACTCGGGGGTGGCGGACGACGTGCTGCTCCCTGCCGACACCCTGGGCGCGCCCACCGCCCCGGCCGGGATGGCGGTGGACTCGATGCTGGCGCTGGCGCGCGTGCGGCCGGACGTGCGCGCCGCCCGGGCCGAGGTGGAGGCCGCGGCCGCGCAGGTGGAGGCGCGGCGGCGCGGGCGCCGCCCCAACCCCACCCTGTCCGCCGGGCTCAAGGAGCAGGCGGGGGGGCTGCGCGGCGCCGTGATCGGCGTGTCCGTGCCGCTCCCGCTCTCCGACCGCAACCAGGGCCCCATCGCCGAGGCCGAGGCCGCCCGCGCCCTGGCGGAGACCCGGCTGGCCCTCGCGCTCCGGAACGCGGAGAGCGAGACGCGCGGCGCCTGGGAGCGCCGCCGCTCCCTCGCCGAGCGCCTGGCGCTGCGGAGCGGCTTCCAGACCCGCGCCGCCGCCCTGCTTCGCTCCGCGCGCGTCTCCTACGAGGAAGGCGAGATGACGCTGGTCGAGCTGCTGGACGCGGCCGACGCCTACCGGACGGCCCGCGAGGCCGCCACCACCCTGCTCGCCGACTACCTGCTCAGCGTGGCCGACCTGGAGCGCGCCACCGGAGGACTCGATCGATGATCGCCATGACCCTACGGAAAGGCGCCCTCCCGGCCCTGCTGCTCTCGGCCGCGCTCCTGGCGGGCTGCGGCGGGGAAGAGGCGGCGGAGGCGGAGGCCGAGCACGAGAGCACCGTGGTGACCCAGTGGAACGGCGCCACCGAGCTGTTCCTGGAGTACCCGCCGCTGGTCGCCGGGGAGAAGACCGGCAACTGGGCGATCCACCTGACGGAGATGCGCGGCTTCAAGCCGATCACCTCCGGCTCGCTGGCGGTGCGCTTCCTGGACGCGGGAGGCCGCGAGGCCGCCCGGTTCGACGTCCCTGCGCCGGCCCGCAACGGGATCTTCCTCCTGGACCCGCCCGCGCCGCCGGCCGGGACGTACCGGGTGGAGCTGGCGCTGCGCAGCCCGCAGGCCACCAGCAGCCACGTGCTCCCCGCGGTGCGCGTCTACCCGGACGAGGCGGCGATCCCGGAGGCGGCCGCGGAGGAGGCGGGCGGTGGGATCTCCTTCCTCAAGGAGCAGCAGTGGGTGATCGACTTCGCCGTGGAGCCCGCGGCGGAGCGCGAGGTGTCCCGCTCGGTCTCCGCCCCGGGGGAGATCGTCCCGGTGGACGGCGGGCAGGCGCTGGTCTCGGCGCCGGTGAGCGGGATCGCGTCCGCCGAGGCGAACCGCTCCGCGCCCTCCATCGGCAGCTTCGTGCGCGCCGGGCAGGTGCTGGCCGTGCTCTCGCCCACCGCCGAGGAGGGCGGCTACGCGCGCATCCGCGAGAACACCGAGCGGCTGGAGCGCGAGGCCGCGCGGGCGCGCCGCCTCTGGGACGCCGGCTCCATCCCGCGCAAGCGGCTGGAGGAGGCCGAGCACGAGCTGGCCGTCGCCCGCGCCGAGGCCCGCGCGATGGGCGGCGGCCCCGACGCCGACTACCGCTACCGCGTCAAGGCGCCGATCTCCGGCGTGGTGACCGCGCGCGGCTTCATCCCCGGCGGGCGGGTGGCGGCGGGGGAACCGCTCTTCACCGTGGTCGACCCGCGCACGGTCTGGGTGCGCGTGCAGCTCCCCGCCCCCGAGGCGGGCCGCATGCCGCGCGACGCCCGGGCGACCTTCACCGTGGAGGGGGACACGCGGACCCATCCGACGACCCGGCTGGTGTCGATCGGCAGCGCCGTGGACCCGGAGTCGCGCACGGTCCCGGTGGTCTTCGCCGCCGACAACGCGGCCGGCACGCTCCGCATCGGCGAGTACGTCCGCGCCTCGGTTCCGTCAGGGGGCACGACGCGCGGCGTGGCGATCCCCACGAAGGCGATCATCGACGACGGCGGCATTCCCGTGGCCTACGTCCAGGTGGAGGGCGAGACCTTCGAGCGCCGGCGGCTCCGGGTGGGCGAGAGCGACGGGACGGTGACCGAGGTGCTGGAGGGGATCCGGCCGGGCGAGATGGTGGTGACCACCGGCGCCTACCAGGTGCGCCTGGCCTCCATGTCCAGCACGCCGATGTCCGGCGGCCACGCGCACTGAGGGGGCCGCCATGCTCAACGCGCTGATCCACTGGTCGATCCGCAACCGCCTGCTGGTGGTGGTCGCTTCGGCCCTGCTGCTGGCCGCCGGCGTCTACACCGCCGCGCGCATGCCGGTGGACGTCTTCCCCGACCTCACCGCGCCCACGGTGACGGTGCTCACCGAGGCGCACGGGATGGCGCCCGAGGAGGTGGAGACGCTGGTCACCTTCCCGGTGGAGACCGCCGTCAACGGCGCCACCGGGGTGCGCCGGGTGCGCTCCGCCACCTCGCAGGGCATCTCCATCGTCTTCGTGGAGTTCGACTGGGGGACCGACATCTTCCAGGCCCGCCAGATCGTCGCCGAGAAGCTCCAGCTCGTCGCCGCTTCGCTCCCGGACGGGGTGCCGCCCCCGGTGCTGGCCCCGGTCTCCTCCATCATGGGCGAGATCATGATCGTGGGCGTCACTGGAGGACCGAACGTCTCCCCCATGGAGGTCCGCTCGGTGGCGGACTGGACGGTGCGCCGCCGCCTGCTGGCGGTGCCCGGCGTCTCCCAGGTGGTCCCCATCGGCGGGGAGGTGAAGCAGTACCAGGTGCTGGTCTCCCCGGACCGGCTGCGAGCCTACGGCGTGACGCTCCAGGACGTGTTGCACGCCGCCGAGGGCGCCAACGTCAACGCCTCCGGCGGCGTGTACATGGACCGGGGGCAGGAGTACGTGATCCGCGGGATCGGGCGGGCGGCCGGCGCGGCCGACATCGCGCAGACCGTGGTGGCGGTGCGCGGCGGCACCCCGGTGCTGATCCGCGACGTGGCCGAGGTGCGGGTGGGCCCCGCCCCCAAGCTGGGCGACGGCTCCATCAACGCCCGGCCCGCGGTGGTGATGTCGGTGATGAAGCAGCCCAATACCAACACGCTGGAGCTGACGCGGCGCATCGACGCCACGCTGGACGAGATCCAGCCCACGCTCCCCGCGGGCGTCAAGGTGAACAAGGGAGTCTTCCGGCAGGCCAGCTTCATCCGCACCGCGGTGGACAACGTGATCGAGGCGCTGCGCGACGGCGCCGTGCTGGTGGTGGTGATCCTGTTCCTCTTCCTGTGGAGCGTGCGGACCACCTTCATCTCGGTGCTGGCGATCCCGCTCTCACTGGCGGTGGCGGTCTTCGCGCTGAAGCTGCTGGGCATCAGCATCAACACCATGACGCTGGGCGGGATGGCCATCGCCATCGGCGCGCTGGTGGACGACGCGGTGATCGACGTGGAGAACGTCTTCCGGCGGCTGCGGGAGAACCGGCTGAAGCCCGAGGGCGAGCGGCTCCCGGCGTTCGAGGTGATCTACGAGGCGTCGCGGGAGATCCGCGCGAGCATCACCACCGCCACGCTGATCATCTGCATCGTCTTCGTTCCGCTCTTCTTCCTCTCCGGGGTGGAGGGGCGGATGCTGCGCCCGCTGGGGATCGCCTACATCGTCTCCATCCTGGCCTCGCTGGTGGTGGCGCTGACGCTCACCCCGGCGCTCTGCGCCTACCTGCTGCCGAACGCAAAGGAGACCGCCGCGGAGCACGAGAGCCGCGTGCCGGCCTGGCTCAAGGCGCGCTACGCGCGCGTCCTCCAGCCGGCGCTCCGCCACCCGCGCACGCTGATCGGCGGGGCGGTGGCGGCGGTGGCGCTCGCCCTGGCGGCGGTGCCGTTCCTGGGGCGGGCGTTCCTCCCGGAGTTCCAGGAGGGGTCGCTGGTCATCAGCGCGCTCACCGTGCCGGGGACCTCGCTGGACGAGTCCAACCAGATCGGCCGGCGCATCGAGCAGATCCTGCTGGAGCACCCGGCGGTGAAGGAGACGGCGCGGCGGACCGGGCGCGCCGAGCTGGACGAGCACGCGCAGGGGGTGAACGCCGCCGAGATCGACGTGCGGCTGGACCTCTCCGAGCACGAGCTGGAGGAGACGGTGGACGAGCTGCGCCAGGAGCTCACGGCGGTGCCGGGAACGCAGATCACCATCGGCCAGCCGCTGGGGCACCGCATCGACCACATGCTCTCGGGGACCCGGGCCAGCATCGCCATCAAGCTCTTCGGGCCGGACCTGTACGAGCTGCGGCGGCTGGGCGAGGAGATCAAGGCGGCGGCGGAGGGGGTGGAGGGGACGGCGGACGTGGCGGTGGAGCAGCAGGCCGACGTGCCGCAGGCCCGCATCGCCATGAACCGGGCGGCGATGGCCCGCTACGGCGTCACCCCGGAGTACCTGGCGGAGGCCATCGACGTGGCGTTCGCGGGCGAGGTCGCCTCCCAGGTCCTTGAGGGGCAGCAGAGCTACGACCTGGTGGTGCGCTTCGACGAGTCGGCGCGCGGGAACCTGGAGCGGATCGCGCAGGCGCGCTTCGACACGCCGGTGGGGGTGCAGGTCCCGCTCTCCGCGCTGGCCGACGTGCGCAACGACCGCGGGCCCAACGGGATCTCCCGCGAGAACGTGCAGCGCAAGATCGTGATCCAGTCCAACGTCAGCGGGCGCGACGTGGGGAGCGTGGTGGAGGACATCCAGGACCGGGTGGCCGCGCGGGTGAAGCTGCCGCAGGGCTACTCGCTGGAGTACGGCGGGCAGTTCGAGTCGGCGGGGGAGGCGACGCGCACCATCGGGCTGCTGTCGCTGGTGTCGCTCACGGCCGTCTTCCTCCTGCTCTTCCTGGAGTTCGGGTCCGTGCGGCAGGCGCTGCTGGTGATGGTCAACCTGCCGCTGGCGCTGGTGGGTGGGATCTTCGCCGTGCTGCTCTCCGGCGGGGTGCTCAACGTCGCCACCCTGGTGGGCTTCATCACCCTGTTCGGGATCGCGGTGAGAAACGGGATCCTGCTGGTCTCGCACTACAACCACCTGCTGGCCGGGGGGACCCCGCTCCATGAGGCGGTGTTCCGCGGCTCGATGGAGCGGCTCAACCCGGTGCTGATGACCGCGCTCTCGGCGGGGCTGGCGCTGATCCCGCTGGCGATCGCCGGCGGGGAGCCGGGGAACGAGATCCAGAGCCCGATGGCCGTGGTGGTGCTGGGCGGGCTGCTCTCCGCGGTCGTGCTCAACATGCTGGTGGTCCCGGCGCTCTACCTGCGCTACGGGGCGGAGACCCGGCCCCGGCGCTCGCCGGAGGCGGAGGCGGAGGACGCCGAGGCCACCCGCGTGCTGGAGCCGGCCCGGTAAGCCGGCATCGGTGGCCCGGCTGGCCGCCGCGAGGAGACACCCGCGGGCATTTCACACAACACTCAACGGGACCGCGCATGACCATCTTTTCGACGGACAAGGGGCGCTCGCGCGGGACGCGGGCCCTCTTCCTCCTGCTCCTCCTCGCCCCCGGGCTGCTGGCGCTCCTCGCGGCGCCGGCCGACGCGCTGGCCCACGGCGTCGCGGCGGGGGACAAGGGCTACATCCAGGAGATCTCCGGGGTCCTCCTGGTGCCCTTCGCCTACCTGGGCGCCAAGCACATGGTGACCGGGTACGACCACCTGCTCTTCCTGCTGGGGGTCATCTTCTTCCTGTACCGCCTCAAGGACATCGGCGTCTACGTCTCGCTCTTCGCCATCGGCCACTCCACGACGCTGCTCCTGGGGGTGCTGACCGGGGTGAGCGTGAGCGCCTACCTGATCGACGCCATCATCGGCCTGTCGGTGGTCTACAAGGCGCTCGACAACCTGGGGGCGTTCCAGCGGTGGTTCGGCTTCCAGCCCGACACCAAGGTGGCAAC
Source organism: Gemmatimonadota bacterium (assembly GCA_040752145.1). Classification (GTDB taxonomy): domain Bacteria; phylum Gemmatimonadota; class Gemmatimonadetes; order Longimicrobiales; family Longimicrobiaceae; genus JAFAYN01. The sequence goes on along the minus strand of JBFMFL010000184.1, from coordinate 7,362 downwards.
CTTGATCTTCGGCCTGTTCCACGGGTTCGGGCTGGCGACCAAGATCATCGAGTACCAGATCTCGCCCGACGGGCTGATCCCCAACCTGATCGCCTTCAACGTGGGCGTCGAGATCGGGCAGATGCTCGGGCTCGCCGCCATCCTGATCGCGATGAGCTACTGGCGGCGCACCGCCAGCTTCGCGCGGCACGCGTACACCGGCAACGTGGTCATGATGGCCGCGGGCTTCCTGCTGATGGGCTACCAGCTCGCCGGCTACTTCCTCACGAACAACGGGTAAGGGCGGTCCATGCACATCGCGAACACTCCTCCGGAGAGCGAGCTCCCCACCTCGCGGGCCCTGGTCCGCTCCACGCTGATCGCGGCCGCCGCGGCGGCGGTCCTCCTGGTGACCGTGGTCCTGCCGGCGGAATACGGCGTCGACCCGACCGGCGTGGGCCGCGTGCTCGGGCTCACGGAGATGGGCGAGATCAAGATGGCACTGGCGAAGGAGGCGGAGGCCGATGCGGCCTCCGACGCTGCGGGCCAGGCGGAACGGGGCGCACTGGAGACGAGCGGGGCACCCGTGGCGACCGCTCCGGCGTCCGCATCTCCGGCCGCCCCGGCTGCTGCATCGGCCGCAAGCTCCGACACCACGGTGGTCGCCCTTCAGCCGGGCCAGGGCAGGGAGATCAAGGTGGTGATGCGGGAGGGGGCGCGCGTGAACTACGAGTGGACCGTCGAGGGTGGGGTGGTCAACTCCGACACTCACGCCGACCGGCCGGGGACTCCGTACCACGGCTACGCCAAGGGCAGAAACCAGGCGTCAGACCAGGGCGTGCTGGTCGCGGCCTTCGACGGCAAGCACGGCTGGTTCTGGCGCAACCGGGGACAGGCGCCCGTCACGGTGACGCTCCGCACGAGCGGCGACTACCAGGAGCTGCAGGAGGTGAAGTGACGGAAGCCCGGTCCACAGCCCCGGGGCTGTGGACCGGACCCACGCAGGTCAGCCTTGCCACAAGGGGGAGAGAGATGAAGCGAGTCCATGGAGCGCCGGTATGGATCCTGGCATGGATCGCCTGCGCCGTGGCCGGCGCTGCGGGTGAGGCCACGGCGCAGGCGGGGCTGGACACCGCCGCGATCCGCCGGATCACGGGGGTCCGCGGGACCGCGAGCGGCGGCGAGTACAAGGTCAGCGTGCCACAGAACGACCTGGACGTGCGGGTGGACGGGTTCCGCATCGTGCCCCCGATGGGGACCGGCTCCTGGGCGGGCTTCACCCCGGCGCCCGGCGGGGCGATGGTGATGGGGGACATCGTCGTCCGCCCGGAGGAAATCGGCCCGGTGCAGCGCGCCGCCGTCGAGCATGGGCTGTCCGTCTCCGGCCTGCACAACCACTTCGTGCGGGACGAGCCGAAGGTGATGTTCATGCACCTGCACGGCACCGGCCGCACGGAAGACCTCGCCCGCGGCGTGCGGGCCGTCCTGGACCGGGTGGCGGCGCTGCGCGGGCGGGACCCAGCCGCGGCGCCGGCGGCCTCCGTGGCGAGCACGCTGGACACGGCGAGGATCGCGGCCGTGCTCGGGCACCCGGGCGAGCTGGGCCGGGGCGTGTACCGGGTGACCATCGGGCGTCCTGACGTGCGGCTCACGGACCACGGGGTTCCCGTGAGCAGCTTCCTGGGCTTCAACACCTGGGCGGCCTTCCAGGGGACGGTGGAGCGCGCGGCGGTGGCGGGAGACTTCGCCATGCTGGAGCACGAGGTCCCGGCCGTGATCGAGGCGCTGGTGCGGAACGGGATCGAGGTGGTGGCGGTGCACAACCACATGACGACCGAGCAGCCGAGGATCTTCTTCCTGCACTACTGGGGGGTAGGTCCGGCGGAGCGGCTCGCTCGCGGCCTCCGGGCGGGGCTGGACGCGACGGGGCGCCGTGGCGCCGGGGGCGGAAGGCATTGACTCCCACGCACCCGGGTGAGGGTGCCGCCACGCCCGTGGGCGGGCTCCTCGCCAACCGCGACTTCGTCCGCCTCTTCGGGGCGCAGGCGACCTCGCTGGTGGGGAGCGGCGTCACCAGCGTGGCGCTGGCGGCGTTCGCCTACGAGCTGGCCGGGAGCAACGCCACCGTGGTGGTGGGCACCGCGCTCACCCTCCGCATCCTGGCGTTCGTGCTCCTTTCCCCCGTCGCCGGGGTGCTGGCGGACCGGGTGGACCGCAAGAAGATGCTGGTGGCGGCGGACCTCGTCCGGGTGGGGCTCCTCGGGGCTTTCCCGTTCGTCACCACGACCGGGCAGGTCTACGTGCTGATCTTCGCGATCAACGCCGTGACCGCGTTCTTCACCCCTACCTTCGAGGCGGCGCTCCCGGAGGTGGTGGGACCGCGGCTGTACACCCGGGCGGTGTCGCTGTCGCGGATCACGCTGGCGCTGGAGGCTGCTCTCGGACCGCTGCTGGCGGGGGTGCTGATCGCCGCCGTCGGCGTGCACTGGGCGTTCTGGGCGGACGGGCTGACCTACCTGGTGTCGGCGCTCCTGGTGCTCGCCGCCCGCGTGCCGCGGGCGCCGCGGCCGGAGGGGCCGTTCCCGTGGCGGGAGTTCGCGCCCCAGGTCACCCACGGCACCCGGGTGCTCCTCCGGGAGCCGGCGCTGCGGCAGGCGCTGGTCCTCCACTTCGTCGAGGCAGCGGCCGGGGCGGTGGTGATCGTCACCACCGTGGCGTACGTGCACGACGAGCTCGGCCGGGGCGACACCGCGTTCGCGCTGGTGATGGCCGCGGTGGGGGTGGGGTCGTCGCTGGCCGCGCTCTGGCTCCCCGGCCGGGAGGCCGCGGCCCGCTCCAGGGGCGACAGCCCGCTGGACGCGCACCTGCGCTTCCACGGCTGGGCCGAGCGGAGCCTGCTGGCGGGCGGCGCCCTGCTGGCGGCGTCGCTGCTCCCCGGGGTGCTGGTCCCCGGCCTGGTGGTGCTCGGCTTCCTGTGGGCGCTGAACGGGGCCGGGCAGTCCCTGGTCGCGATCCCCTCGGTGGGGCTGCTGGCGGAGCACACCGTGCCCGAGGAGCGAGGGCGCGCCTACGCCGCGCACTTCGCGCTCACGCACCTGTTCTGGCTGTTCACCTACCCGGCGGCGGGCTACCTCGCGCGGGCGGCGGGCACCCCCTGGACCTTCACCATCGCGGGAACCGTGTGCGCTCTGGCGACCGGGCTCGCGCTCACCCTGCGCAGGGCCCACCGGCGGCACGCGCTCGCGTCCCAGGCGTGATGCAGGGACACAAGGGATGGAGACTGAAGGTGTGGTGGGCGGTTCCGGTCCCGAAGCTGTCGAGTGCGCAGCGAGGAGCACCGCGTGGTGTATGCCGGCCTCAGCGAGGCTGCCACGCTCCAGACTTGTCGTAGAGGGTGCATTCAGCGTAGCCGCCCGCGTTCCAGATCGCGTCCAGACCGGCGCGAAGGATCGTAGCCGCCTCCGTATTCCAGTCCTCTACGATCATCTCCGGGCACGTGATGAGATCCCGGTCGATGGGGGCACTGTCGAAGAACCAGTCAGGTCCAGTGGCGAGGCGGTACCCTTTTACGCCCACCAGCTCCAGCAGGATCACCACGGGCAGGTCGACGCCCAGTTCTCGCTGGACCGCAAGGTAACGCGGGAGGTTGTTGACCAGTTCCTTTGCCAGGTGCGCGCTCTGAATCACCGATCTGTCCTGGCGAGGCTCGAGCATGCTGGCCTCCACGGCCTCGATCGCACCGTGCCGGAACACCTGCACGTACGAGCCGGCGCGGGAATTTACCGGCGACCAAGTGGCGAAGCCGTCGAGGTTGTAGCGGTGATTCCAGCCCGCCGCGTAGAGGGGCGGAAGCGAGGCGGTCTGGTTGTCGAGCTGCCGGAGGTCGAATCGCGTGCCGGGATCGAAGATCCGGAGCGGTACGAGGTGTAACACCACGAGTGCCTGCCCGCTCGTCTCGAAGGCCCCCTCGCCAGCGACGATGCGGGCGAGCCGCTCGTCGCGAAAGCGCCGGATCCGTTCGGCGGCCTCGGAGGAACCCACGAAGAGCGCTCGCAGTTCAGAAACGTCGAGCTGGTACTTGCCGGCGGACGTCCGTGAATAGAACCGCCACAGGTTCTTGAAGACGACGACGTGAGGGAGCGCCCAGCTCTGTGGGATCCGGACCACGAAGACGAAGCTCCCGCTGGCGAGGGGGACGGCACGGGTGTGCACGCCTGGGATCCTGGGATCGACCCCCGCCCGGATGATGCTCTCCAACCGGAGAATCTCTGCGTCCGGATCGGAGCAGTTTACGCCCGTGATCGCCGTCGGGACGCCGCCCACCTCTTCCACCCCAAAGAGGAGATCCCCTCCGGATGCATTTGCGAACGATGACACATCCGCTAGCAACTCGCGCTTGTGCTCGTCGCTGTTCTCAGGCAGTTGGCGCTTGTATTCGATCCGGCGGCCTTCCCGCACACCCGCTGCAACGAGTTCCTGCAGATCGTTCTCCGTCAGGCTCTCAAGAGGCCTCTGTATCAGATCCATAACTGAATCCTCTCACCGATCGGGCAGGTATTCGGGCCCAGGGACTGGCCGACACGTCGTCCTGACCCTTGAAAGATTTGGGCCCGATCAATAGTGCAGAACGCCCTGGCCGGGGTCAGCCGAAGCGGGCTGGGCCGGGGATAGAGCGGGCGGTCGAGAGGAGCGCGCGCACTTCTGCGGCGAGGGCCGGGTCGCGGGCGGCGTTGGCGAGCTCCAGGGCGAGGCTGCCCGCGTGCACCAGGCGGTCCCGGTCGCGGATCGCCACGGCGGCGATGGCGAGCTGGAGGTGGGCGGCGGCGGCCGGCGCGGCGGGCAGCCGCGACGCGAGGGATTCGGCACGCGACCAGGCGTCGGCGACGGCCGCATCGTCCCCCAGGGCCGAGGCGGCACGGATCGCGAGCACGTGGAGACGGACGCGCTCCTCGGGATCGGTCGCGGCGCGGAGAGCCGGGCGCAGCGAGTCGCGCGCGCGCACGGGGTGGCCGGCGTCGAGCCAGGTGGCGGCGACAGGCCGGGTCGCGGCGAAGCGGCGGGGATCGGCCGGAGCGAAGACGCGGGGAATGGCCGCGGCGAGCCGTTCGGCATCGTCGGGCCTGCCGGCGCGGAGGGCGAGTTCGAACTGCGCTTGGAGGGCGGCCGAAAGCTCGTCGCGGAGCTGGCCCCTTCGGGCGGCTCTTTCGGCGCGCCGGAAGGCGGCCGCGGCTGCGTCAAGCGCTTCTCGCGCGAGCATGACGCGACCGAGCCCGACGTACGCCTGCGAGTACGAGTCGCGGCGGCGCAGCCCGCGGGACAGCGAGATCGCCCGCCGGAACCACGTCTCGGCGCGCACGCTGCGCCTTGCGCGGCCGGCGGCGATGCCGGCCTCTACGCTGGCAGCCGGGTCCATGGGGCTGGCGAGGGCGGCCGCCACGGCGAACGACGCCGCGGTCGCCGGGGCGGAGTGGCTGCTGCACCACGTGGACAGAGCGATGCACGCGGAGCTGATGCCGGCGGGATCGAGCGCGGGGTCGTTGGAGAGGATGCCGGCGAGGGAGGTCAGTGCGCGGCGTACGGCAGGATCGAGAGTGCTCCGGCGGAGGTGCTCGATCCGCAGGGGATGTGCACCGGCGGTGAACAGCTCCATCCGGAGGGGTGCGGCCACGGTCGCCCAGAGCGCGGCGTCGCGTAGCGATTGCCAGAGGAGGAGACCGACATCCCCTCTGACCTCGCGGAGAACGTGGAGCCCTTCCAGGGACTCTTTGCCCTCGCGGAGGAGCGCGGGCGGAAGGCAGGGGCGGGTCGGGTCGGGCCGGCGGGAGAATGCGGGGTGCCGCTCGGACTGGAATGAATCGGGCATTCTGCCGGCGGCTTATCCGAGAAATGTGGAACGGGTGGCGATCCCCACACCCTGTGCGACCCCGCCCGACGAGCTACCTGGCGGAAAGGGGCTCGGGAGGGGCGCGCCGGGGTCGCCGGCGCGGCAGGTGCCGTGGTGCTGGACACCGGGTAGCCGTGGCAGCATCGGAATAGGCGATGTGCTGGTGGCGCATGGCCGTACGCCGTTCGACGAACAGGGGGGTACGTGTGGAGAGACTCCGCAACGCTGCAATGAGTTGCAGGGCTACTCCGCGCGACAGGGTATTAAGCGCATGGTAAAGGCCTGCGGGGAAAGGTGGGCCAGGGAACGTGCGTTCCTGCATGCGCTTCGGAAAACGCCGGATTTTGGCCGTGATTTCCGCGGTTTAGGTCCCGACGGGGATGGAAAAGGGATCTAGGCGGCCCCGAGGAAGGTCACGGGAAGGGGGAGGGTGGCGTCGCCGGAGGCGGTGACCGCTGCGGGCGCGGCTCTCTCGGGGTCGGTGTCGAGCAAGCGCGAACGGCGGGCGATGGTGTCGCCGGAGTGAAGGCGGGCCGCGGCTCGTTCTTCCGGAGCGGGTGGGGCGGGGGATGCGGGCGGGGATGGCGGAGGGCGTTCAGGGGGTGGGCGGCGGCTCGGCGGCCTTCTCGAACGCGCTGCGGCGGCGCTGGTCGCGCTCGGCGCCGGCCGACGCCAGCTCGGCCTCGCGGTGGGCGGCCCGGCAGTGCAGTTCCTCCGTGTGGGTCGGAGGGCACTTGAACGCGCGCCACACGTCGAGCCAGCCGGGGTCCGTCTCGGGGCGAAGCGCGTGCATGTCCTCCGCGAACCGCGTGTCCTCCTCGCGCAGCTGCGCCCCGGCCGCCACCAGGGCGGCGGGCGTGGGCGCGCTGTAGGCACACTCCAGGAGGCGGCGGCGCAGCAGCGCGTGCTCCTGGATGCGGCGCGCGATGGCGGCCTCGTCGGCGAAGAGGATCGGGATCAAGCGGCAGAGCGGACTTCCAGGGAGGCACGGACCGTCGGGGCACGGTGGTTCCGTCCCGTGTACTGTACACCGGAGCATGGGGGTTTGGCGAGGGAGGAGGGGCGCGCGGGGTCAGGCGAAGAGGGCGATCTGGAGGTCGCCGGCGCGGCCGGCCGGGCGACGGGGCCCGGAGGCGGGCGTGGCGGCCGGCGACTGCGCGAAGCAGGCCGGAGCGGACGCGGCGGCTGCCAGAGGGAGGATGCGGGCCGCGACACCGAACAGGCGGCGCGCGGCCGCCAGGAGATCCGGGCCGGAGATGGCGCACTCGGTCACACCGTCCGAGTAGGTGACCTCGGGGCCGTCCCACCCGAGCGCGGCGGCGGTCCAGCCGGCGGGGGCAAGGCGGCGCGCGAGGGAGAGGTGCGCGGCGATCACCTGCGCGACTTCGTCGTCCGTCCGGGGAGAGGCGGCGAAGGCGGCCCACGCGGCCTCGGCGAGGGCATCCGGGCAGATGTGCCGGCGGACGACGTGGTCCGGGACCCAGGCGCCGCGGCGCCGG
>JBFMFL010000183.1:0-13826 GCA_040752145.1 Gemmatimonadota bacterium | reverse complement strand
CCGGTACGGGGGAGGGTGGCGAGCCTCAAGCGAGCCGGGTGGGGGCCCCAGCGGACGCCAGCGCCAGCCCCGCGTGAGGGATTTCGGCCCGAAGGGGCGAGACCCGCGGGCAGTTTCGCGGGGCTCGACTCCGTTGGCGAGCGTTGTTTGCTCGCCTACGGAGCCGAAGCCCGACCCCGCGCCAGCGGGGGCACGCCCAAACCCGCCGTCTACGTCGGACGCGGACGCGTACGGTGGGTGGGCGTCGCCTGGAGCGGGTCGTCCGGCCAGTAGTGCTTGGGGTAGCGGCCCTTGAGGTCCTTTTTCACGTCGAAGTAGGTGCCGCGCCAGAAGCTCGCCAGGTCGCGCGTCACCTGCACCGGCCGGTGCGCAGGGGACAGCAGGTGCAGGGTGAGCGGCACCCGCCCCCCGGCCACGCGCGGCGTCTCCGTCATCCCGAACACCTCCTGGAGCCGCACGGCCAGCACGGGGGCGTCGGGGTCGGAGTAGTCCACGGGGATGCGGGAGCCGCTGGGCACCTGCACGTGCGACGGGGCCAGCTCGTCCAGCGCGGCGCGGCGCTCCCAGGGGAGCCCCGCGAGCAGGATCTCGCCCGGGTCCAGCCGGCGCACCTCGTCCATGCGGCGCAGCCCGTACAGGTGGGGCCCCAGCCACTCCGGCAGCGCGGCGAGGAGCGCGGCGTCGGAGGCGTCCGGCCAGGCGGGGTCGTGGCGGTGCAGGAAGGTGAGCCGCTCGCGCAGCCGCTGCGTGTCCCGGGTCCACGGCAGCGCGGCGATCCCCGCACGGGCGACGCCGTCCAGCAGCGCGGCGGCCACGGCCTCCGGGTCCGGGTCGGCCAGCGGGGCGTCGCGCAGCACCAGGGCGCCCAGCCGCTCCCGCCGCCGCGCCCGCACGGAGCCGGTCTCCGCGTCCCAGGCGACCGTCTCCTCGGTCTCCGTCTGCTCCCCGAAGTGGGCGAGCAGATCCTCCTCCGCCAGCGGCGCGGCCAGCCAGACGCGGCTCTCACGCCCCTGCCCGTCCAGCTCCGCGGCCACCAGGTACGGCGCCCCGGCGAGGGCCTGCGCGCCCTCCAGCACCGCGCCGCGGCCGCCCCGCAGCAGGAAGCGCCCCGGCTGTCCCGGCCGCCGCTGCGCGATGCGGTCCGGGTACGCGAAGGCCAGCAGCAGCCCGGCGGACTCCGTCTCGTCGGCGGGGCGCGCGGCCTGCGCTCCCCGGATCCCCAGCGACTCGCGCAGGTGGCGGGCGGCGTCGCGGACGCGGTGCAGCGCGCCCGCGTCCACCCGGTGGCCGCGGTGGACGCCGCCGCCGCGCGGGTCGCGCAGCGCCTCCAGGCGCAGGCGGAGGTCGGCGTCGGGCACGCCGGCGTCGGAGCGGAAGGGGTCGCGCTCCTCCAGCAGCGCGGCCAGGTCGCAGGCCAGCGCGCCCAGCCCCAGCTCCGCGCCGCGCAGGAGCAGGTGCGCCAGGCGCGGGTGCGTCCCCAGCGCGGCCATGCGCCGCCCGTGCGGCGTGGCGGCGCCCGCGGCGTCCAGCGCGCCCAGCTGCGCCAGCAGCTCGCGCGCCTGCGCGAAGGCGGCGGCGGGGGGCGGGTCCAGCCAGCGCAGCTCGGCAGGGTCGGCCACGCCCCAGGCGGCCAGCTCCAGCGCCAGCGGGGCCAGGTCGGCGGCCAGGATCTCGGGGGCGGCGTGGGGGACCAGCCCCCGCTGCTCGGCCTCGGTCCACAGGCGGTAGCACACCCCCGGGCCGGTGCGCCCGGCGCGGCCGCGGCGCTGCTCGGCGGAGGCGCGCGTCACCGGCACGGTCTCCAGCCGCGTCATCCCGGTGCGCGGCGAGAAGCGGGGGACGCGCATCACCCCGCTGTCCACCACCACCCGCACCCCCTCGATGGTCAGGCTGGTCTCCGCGATGGAGGTGGCCAGCACCACCTTGCGCTCCCCCGGCGGCGAGGGCTCGACGGCGCGGTCCTGCGCGTCCTGCGGCAGGCTGCCGTGGAGCGGGGCCACGCGCACGCCCGGCCCGGGCCCCGCCTCGCGCAGCCGCTCCTCCACGCGGCGGATCTCGGCCTGGCCGGGGAGGAACACCAGCACGTCGCCCGGCCCGTCGCGGAGCGCGTCCAGCGCGGCGCGGGCCACGCGGGCGTCCAGCCACCCCTCGGCGGGGCGGGGGAGGTAGCGGGTGTCCACCGGGTGGGCGCGGCCGGCGCTGGTCACCACGGGGGCATCCCCCAGCAGCGCGGCGACGGCCTCGCCGTCCAGCGTGGCGGACATCACGAGGATGCGCAGCTGGTCCCGCAGCAGCGACCGCGACTGCAGGGCGAGCGCCAGCCCCAGGTCGGCGTGCAGCGAGCGCTCGTGGAACTCGTCGAACACCACCAGCCCCACGCCCTCCAGCGCCGGGTCGGACTGGAGCATGCGCGCCAGCACGCCCTCCGTCACCACCTCCACCCGCGTCCGCGGCCCCACCCGCGTGTCCATCCGCACCCGGTGCCCCACCGTGTCGCCCACGCGCTCGCCCAGCGTCTGGGCCATGCGGCGGGCGGCGGCGCGCGCGGCCAGGCGGCGCGGCTCCAGCATCACGATCTTCTGTCCGGCCAGCCAGGGCTCGTCCAGCAGCGCCAGGGGGACGCGCGTGGTCTTGCCGGCGCCGGGGGGCGCCTGGAGCACGGCGCTCGTGCCGCGGCGGAGCGCGTCGCGCAGCGCGGGGAGCGCTTCTTCGATGGGGAGCTCGGGCATCGGCACGGTGCGGGGCGTGGCTCGGGTGCTCCCCAATCTGCGGCAGGCGGGCCGCGGGCTCCAGCCCCCCGGCCGCCGGGCCGGGCTTGCAGCGCCCCCCGCCGGGCGCCACTTTGCTGCGGCGCCCCACCGCCGTTCCCGACCGTCCAGGAGGATCGCTTGACGGAAGACCTGCGCTACCCCGTCGGCCGCTTCGACGTCCGCGCCCCCGTGGACCCGGACCGGCTCCCCGGCTGGATCGCCGAGATCGCCGACGCGCCCGCCCGCCTCCGGGCCGCGCTGGAGGGGCTGTCGCCCGAGCAGCTGGACACCCCGTACCGGCCCGGCGGGTGGACGGTGCGGCAGGTGGCGCACCACCTCCCCGACAGCCACGTGAACGCCTACGTGCGGCTCAAGCTGGCGCTCACCGAGGACGAGCCCACCATCAAGCCGTACGACGAGGGGCGCTGGGCCGAGCTGGAGGACTCGCGGAGCACGCCCGTGGAGGTGTCGCTGGCGCTGCTGGAGATGCTGCACGACCGCTGGGTGCGGGTGCTGCGCTCGCTGGGGCCGGACGAGATGGCGCGGACGCTGCGGCACCCGGAGATGGGCGTGATGCGGGTGGACGCGCTGACCGGGCTGTACGCCTGGCACGGGCGGCACCACGTGGCGCACGTGCTGGGGCTGCGCGAGCGGATGGGCTGGTAGCGGGATCGTCGCGCGGGGCCGCTCCGGAGCCGGACGATACTGCCGTCCGTCTCCTGCGCGGGTCGCGGAGCCAGCGGAACCTGCCCCGCTGTCTCCGCTCCGGCTCCGGGAGCCCCGCCAAACCGCCGGCGGGTCTCCCTCCGCAACATCCTGCGGGAACGGCAGGTAACAGACGGAACGGCAGTGCTTTCCATTCCTCGATACAGCGAATCCCGATGACACCATCCCGTACCGTCCGCGGCCTCCTCCCCCTGCTCGCCCTGGCCGCCTGCGCGCCGGCGGGGAGCGGCGCGGGCGCCGCGCCCGCCGCGACCATCCAGGGCGAGCGCGTGCTGCGCGACGTGGCCGTGCTCGCCGCCGACTCCATGCGCGGCCGCATGGTGGGGACGCCCGGCGGCGCCATGGCGCGCGCCTACCTGCTGCGGGAGATGAGCGCCGCGGGGCTGCAGCCGGTGGGCGCCGGCTTCGAGCACCCCTTCACCTACGCCGGGGCCGGGGGCGCGCAGGTGCGGGGCGTCAACCTGCTGGGGCAGGTCCGCGGCACCCGCAGCCCCGACCGGATCCTGGTGGTGTCCGCCCACTACGACCACGTGGGCGTGGGCCGCCCCGCCGACGGCGACTCCATCTACAACGGCGCGGACGACAACGCCTCCGGCACCGCCGCCCTGCTGGAGATGGCGCGCTACTTCCGCGCGAACCCGCCGGAGAGCACGCTGCTGTTCGCCTTCTGGGACGCCGAGGAGTCGGGGCTGCGCGGCGCGCGCGCCTTCATCGACGCGCCGCCCGTGCCGAAGGAGGCCATCGTCCTCAACGTCAACATGGACATGGTGAGCCGCAGCGAGAAGGGCGAGCTGTACGCCGCCGGCGCCGCCAAGTGGCCCTTCCTCCGGCCCTACCTGGAGCAGGTCGCCGCGCGCGCCCCGGTGCGCCTGCTGCTGGGCCACGACATGCCCACGCCCACGCCGCAGGACGACTGGACCATGCAGTCCGACCAGGGGCCCTTCCACGCGGCGGGGATCCCGTTCGTGTACTTCGGCGTGGAGGACCACCCCGGCTACCACCACCCCTCCGACGAGGTGGAGGCCATCACCCCCGAGTTCTACGTCGACGCGGTTCGCACCATTGCCGACGTGGTGCGGACGCTGGACCGCAACTCCGGGGCGATCCGGCAGGCCCGCGCCGCCATGCCCGCCCAGCCCGCGGCGCCGGCGCAGCCGAGCTGAGCCCGGCGGACCGAAAAACGGAGCGGGCGTCCGGGATCTCCCGGACGCCCGCTCCTTCTTTTCGCCCCCTCGGCTACGCCGCCAGCTCGGGCTCGTGGTGGCAGCCGTAGCAGACCAGCGGGTGGGGGAGGTTGATCTTGCTCCCGGGCTCCAGGAGCAGGTCCTCGCCGCACCGCGGGCAGGCGGCCTGGAACTCCTCCACCCGGAAGCGCCCCTTCCAGCTCCGGTAGACGAAGGAGATCCCCATCAGGAAGGGGAGCGAGGCCACGAACGGGTCGAAGGTGAAGGCCAGCGTCCCCGCGGTGGAGAGGATCCAGAGCACCACGAACACCAGGGTGCGCGCCAGCCGGGCCCACCCGGGGTAGCGCCGCGCCACCAGGCGCGCCGGCCGGCTGGGGTGCCCGCCCAGCACGATCCTCGCGCCCGGTATCGCCGTCGGGGTGCTTGCGGTGTCCGGCATCTCTCGCCTCCCGTGTCGTGGTCTTCACCTCGCCCGGTACACGCGGCCCCCTGCATAGTGCATCCGGCGGAGCCGGACGGAAATCGGGAAAGCTACCGAACCGCCCGTGGGGAGATCTCCCACGGGGCCGGCTTCGGCGCCGTCCGCCGGGCTGGCGTATCCCGCTCGTGCGTGTAGATTTGGGCTCGCTCCAGGCCATGCCCCTCCGGACCGCAGTTCCGCGCTCCCGCACTTTCGCACTTTCGCACTTTCGCACTTCCGTTGCTCCGTCCCCTCCTCGCCGCCCTGCTCGCCGCGTCCGCCGCGTCCGCCGCGTCCGCCGCGTCCGCCCAGTCGCCCGTGCGCGCGGTGGGGGTCGCCGCGGACAACGACGTGTTCAACTTCTGGGCGCCCATCCCGCGGCCGGACCACGACTACACGCACGGGATGCGGGTGGTGGTGGACGCCGACGCCGCCCCGCTCTGGGGCCGGCTCGCGCCGGGGCTGCGGCCGTGCAGCGGCGCCGTGGGGGCGGCAGCGCGCTGCCTGGCCACGCGCGTGGAGGTGGGGCAGGAGATCTACACCCCGCGCCGCGACTGGCCCGCGCCCCTTCCCGGCGAGCGGCCGTACGCGGGCTGGCTGTACGCCTCCGGCACGGCGCGGGTGCTGAGCCACACGAGCGAGCGAACCGTGGGCGTGGAGCTGGGCGTCACCGGGCCGCCCTCCCTGGCGGAGACCGTGCAGACCGGCTTCCACGAGGCGGCGGGGCTCTGGCAGCCGCTGGGGTGGCGCGGGCAGCTGGCGTTCGAGCCGGCGGTGGCGGTGCGCGCCGGCGGCGCCCGCCTGCTGGCCGAGGAGCGCGCGGGCGGGGTGCGGGTGGCGACGCTGGCGCCGCGCTGGGAGGCGGCGGCGGGGAACCTGCTCACCGGGGCGCGGGCGGGGGTGGAGGCGCGGGTGGGGTACGGGGTGCCGCACCCGTGGGCGGGGCCCTCGCGCGGGGACCCGCGGGTGGCGGTGTTCGCCACCGGCGCGGTGCGCGGCGACTGGGTGCTGCGGAACCTGTTCCTGGACGGCAACACCTTCCGCGACGGCCCGCGCGTGGACCGGATCCCGCTGGTGGCGGAGACCGAGGTGGGGGCCGGGGTGCGGGCGGGCGGCGTGGCGCTGGCGTTCCGGGTGGTGACGCGGGGCCGCGAGTACGCCAGCGAGCCGGACCCGCACCGCTACAGCACCATCAGCCTCACCTACGAGCGCCCCCGCTGACGCCGCGGGAGCCCGCCGCCCCGTGCGGTGTATCAGGCGCGGCAACAGGGAGTTGGACCTGCAAGAGGAGGAGGACGCGTGTCGACCAGGGACAGGATCGTGAAGACCGACGCGGAGTGGCGGGCGGAGCTCACTCCCGAGCAGTACCACGTGATGCGCGAAAAGGGCACCGAGGCGCCCTTTACCGGGGCGTACTGGGACACGAAGGAGCCGGGCGTGTACCGGTGCGCCGCCTGCGGCGAGGAGCTGTTCCGCTCCGAGACCAAGTTCGACGCCCACTGCGGCTGGCCCAGCTTCTACGCCCCCGCGGCGCCGGAGGTGCTGGAGACCGAGACCGACACCACGTACGGGATGCTCCGCACGGAGGTGATGTGCAGCCGCTGCGGCGCGCACCTGGGCCACGTGTTCAACGACGGCCCGCGCCCCACCGGGCTGCGGTACTGCATCAACTCGGCGTCGCTGGAGCTGGAAAAGAACGGGGAGTGAACGGCAGCACGGAGTACGAAGTACGCTGAAGGACGAAGCCCTCCGACACACGGGTGCCGGGGGGCTTCGTCGTCTGCCGCCGGTGCCGGCCCGGGCGCCCGGGCGCCGGCTCACCCGCCGGGACGCACGCCGCGGTCGCAGGAGGGACTTGGCTCCACCGGCGGCCAGTCCTCGAACGGCAGCAGCACGAACCTCAGGCGGTTGTCGTCCACGGACTCCTCGCGGAGTTGGACGCTGGGTTGGTGCGCCTGCCGGTACAGCGGCACGAACGCCGGCACGCGCCCTGGAGGACCCACCACCCGGACGGAGTACACCCCCATCGGCAGCGAATCCATGACGGCAATGCCCGAGGCGCCGGTGTTCTCCACCTGCACGCACTCTCCCGCCCGGAAGGCTTCCACGCGAACGCCGGGGACCGGCTGGCGGGCCAGGTCGAGCACCGCGACTTCGAGCACGAAACCGGCCGGTGCAGGAGGAGCCCTGGTGATCGCCACCAGCACGGCGTCGCGGGGAACCGGGAGCCGCCGCAGCTTTTCTTCGATGCGTCTCCACGCCGCTTCGTCGGCGACGCCGACGACGAGCCGGTTGCGGACGGGGCTGATCCCCCGCACCGTCAGTCCCGCGGCGCCCAGCCGCTCCAGGTCGTCGAAGTACCACCTCTCCAGCTGGTCCCACGGGTAGCGCGCCTTGCGCACCACCACCTCCCCGTCCTCGCAGCCCGCGGGGTTCGCCGCGTGGAACGAGCGGGCCGCGGCCGCGGCCGCCCGTGTCGAGTCGGTCACCAGCACGACGCGGGTGCAGGGCGCCTCGAAGTACGTTCCCGCGAATCCCGGGATCGCGCGGCTCTCCTCCGCAAAGGCGCCGGGGTGCCCGACGAGCCCGAAGCGCAGGCTGTCCAGGGGCATGGCGTCGCCCGCCCCGCTGGCGGGGACGGCGGGATCCCGGCTCTGGACTCGGGGGTCGGCGCCACATGCGGCTACGAGCAGCGCGGTGGCGAGCACGACGAGCGACTTTCCCGGCCCCGACCCGCGGAACTCGGACAGGAGGAGATCCCTCACGTGGCTGACCGGGCGGAAGTGGTGATAGACGAGGGAGTCGCGTCCCCGCTAGCGCGGAGGAGTTCCGTACGTCTGGAAGTGCACGAGGTTGTCGTTCCGGATGCCGAAGTCGTTCCGGATGTTGGCCACGGAGGCGTAGTACCCAAGATGCGTCTGCAGCGCTGCCGTGTGAACCCCCAGGAGCTGGACGGTTCCGTCGGTGAGCCGCCTGAAGACCGGGCCTCCGCTGTCCCCATTGTCGGTTCGGGTCCACTGCACTTCCGTCTGGCAGCGGAACACCATGTTGTAAGGCTCGTAGTACCCCGTTCCGCGGCGGGGCTTGTCCACGCATTTGCGCTGGACTACGCCGGTCCGCCTGCCGGTGACTGCCCCGATCTTGTCGACGAGCTGGCCCGGCTCGGCCCACGCCTCGCCCACGATCTGCATGTAGTGGTTGTTGGGGTCGATCTCGAACTGCAGTGCTCCATATTCGCCCGAGTCCGAATACCGCCTCAGCCGGGCGAGATGTCCAAAGTAGAAGCTGGGTCCCTGCTGGTGGATCAGTGCAGCGTCGCTACGCCGGCAGACCAGCGAGTTGGCACTCGTATACTTCTGGCAGGAGCTCCCGAGATACGACCACTCCGGATCGAAGTGGAGCGCGAAAGCCATCGTGTGCCATCGTGGGTCGTATGCCTCGGGACCGATGTATCCGTCCGAGACGGCGGAGGTCGGCTGATAGAACTTGACCCCGCGGACCTCGGCGTAGATGCCGGTCTGGTGCGAGGTGACGACGTAGTAGTACGCGCACTGGCTGCCGCCCATGCCCCACGTACCCTGGGGCGGAGGACAATAGTAGACGGAAAACCCGAGCGTGGACCAGGAGGGCATGGCGTTCGCAGGTGCGTTCACGATGCCGATCCCGCCGACGATGGGCCGGACTTTGTCACGGATGTGGATGTTCAGCGCCGAATCGTACGAGTACGACGGGGTACACGAAGCCGAGTCGATCGTGCACGGATCCGGTCCGCACGAGCCTGGGTCGATCGTGCACGGGTCGGTGTTCTCACACCAGCCGTCGTTGGCACAGGGATCCGAAGGAGGCGGAGTGCAGTTGGGGTCGGCGGTCTCGCAGACGTTGGTCGGGGGTTGGATCGACAGGGTGCCGACGTCGAATTCCACGGCGTCACGGGGGACACCGTGACGTCTCAGTACTCCCTCGATCATGCCTTGCGCAAGGCTGGCCCCGGCCGGATCGAGCCCGATCACCAGGCGATTGATGCGCTCGTCCAGATCGACGAAGGAGACCCCCGGAGAGGTCAGCACGTCCCGGTCGATCGACGCGCGGAATCGCTGGAGATCGACGAAGGTGAACTGTGCCTCACGGACGATGACCTCCGGGTGAGCCACCCCTCGCGGCCACGCGCCTCGCTGGCTCTCCTGATAGGGCCGCAAGATCGCTCGGGCGAGACCGACCGCCTGAGCGTTTTCCGGGACTTTCATGAAGAGGATCAAGTTCCCCTGGTCGTCGAACGAAAACCCGCCGAAGCCCGGAACCCGCCGAGCTACTCCGGCCGAGTGCTGCTCGTCCGGGTGCCAGTGGTCGTCCGGCATGCCCTGCGTGCTCGCGTTTCCGACCGGGCTCTGAGGAGAGGTGGCGAGGTTCGTCTCGTCGGAGCACCCGGTGAGACCTACCGACACCAGCCCCAATCCGACCAGGGCGCCTACCAGTCTTCGCATGGGTGGTCCTTCTACTATGCTGAAATGATGCAAGAGACAGTTGGGACAACGGAAGGTCACTGTGGCAGATGTTCCCGTCAATACGTGGCGTAAAATATATTCTTGTCTCGACGGGATCTGACCCTTGTGGGCGTTCCGCGCCTGTGCCGCATCCTGTTGCGCGGGACTCGCCTCATGGTAGCTTCCACCGTGGCTACCGCATCGGCCTCCTGCGCCACGACCCCCGAAGTGAACGCGAAACCCGGACAACCCGCCCTCCAGACCGGCCGCCTGGTGTTCGTGCGCACGCCGCGCCTGGAGGACTGCGACGAGTGGCTGGCGCTGAACCGGGCGAGCCGCAGGCTGTACCGCGGGTGGGCGGCGCCCATGATGCGGCTGGACCAGTTCGCCACGTACGTGCACCGCAGCACGGACGCCGACTACGCGGGCTTCTTCGTGTGCCGGCGCGAGGACGGCGCGATCGTGGGGAGCGCCAACCTGAGCCAGATCTTCCGCGGCAACTTCCGCAGCTGCTACCTGGGCTACCAGGGGAGCGCACCGCACGCCGGCAGGGGCTACATGACCGAGGGGGTGGGGCTGGTGCTGCGGCACGCCTTCGGGCCGCTCAAGCTGCACCGGGTGGAGGCCAACGTCCAGCCGGAGAACGCGCCCTCCCTGGCCCTGGTGAAGCGGCTGGGGTTCACGCTGGAGGGGCGCTCGCGCCGCTACCTCAAGATCGGGGGGCGCTGGAGGGACCACGAGCGCTGGGCCATGCTGGCGGAGGACTGGCGGGCGCTGCGCTCCCGGCGCAAGAATTGAAGCGCCCTCCGGCCCTTCGCCGCGAGGGACCACGAACCACGCAGGGAGGAGAGGACATGCCGACACGCAACGCCAGCGCGACCTGGGAGGGGAGGGCTCCGGGCGGGACGGGGAGCTTCGAGGGGGAGAGCGGGACCATCGGCGGGAGCTACACCTTCGGCTCGCGCTTCGGGGAGGACCGGGGGACCAACCCGGAGGAGCTCCTGGCCGCGGCCGAGGCCGCCTGCTTCAGCATGGCGCTGGCCGCGGGGCTGGACAAGGCGGGCACCCCCGCCACCCGCGTCCACACCGACGCCGCCTGCACGGTGGAGAAGGTGGGCGAGGGCTTCAAGATCACCACCATGAAGCTGCGGGTGCGCGCCCAGGTGCCCGGCGTGGACGCCGACACCTTCCGCCAGGCGGCCGAGGCCACCAAGAAGGGGTGCCCGGTCTCCGTGGCGCTCGCGGGCGTGGACATCCAGCTGGAGGCAGAGCTGGAGTAGCGCGCCCGGACGCTGCCGGGTCTCAGCGGCCCGGGCCGGATCGAGCAGATCCGGTCCGGGCCGCGTCGTATGTAGAAGGCCCGGGGGAACGTTTCGTGCGGCGCTCGGCCCCTCCACATCCGTGCGCTTCCCGGAGCCCTTTCCCGCCCGGTCCGGGGGCGCGGCCGCACCAGCCCCAGGCTCCACGGAGGGTCGCATGGACTTCATCAAGCGCATCTTCGGCACCGGCGACACGGCATCCGGCGGCGGGGCCGCGCCCGCCGCACTCTCCAGGCAGGAGGTGGAGGAGCGGCTGCGGGGGACGGACCGCTCCCTGGCCGGCCTGAGCCTGCGGGACGCCGACCTGAGCGGGATGGACCTGACCGGCGCCGACCTGACGCGCGCCGTGCTCTGCGGCGCGAGCTTCCGGGGCGCCACGCTCCGGGACGCCGACCTCACGGCGGCCGACGTGTGCGGCAGCGACTTCACGGACGCCGACCTGGCCGGCGCGACGCTGCGCGACGCCACCTGCATGAACACCGGCTCCACCACGCCCCCGCTCTTCACCAACGCGCGCATGGCCGGCGCGAACCTGCTGGGGGCGGAGCTGACCCGGGCCGACCTGAGCGGCGCCGACCTCACCGACGCCAACCTGTACGAGGCCACGCTCCACAAGGTCAGGCTGCGCGGGGCGAAGCTGGCGCGCGCCAACCTGGACGGCGCCAACCTGCGCCACTCGGAGCTGGACGACGCGGACCTGTCCGGCGCCGACCTGCGCACCGCGGACCTGTCCAGGGTGACGGCCCGCGGCGCCACCTTCGCCGGCGCCCTGCTGGCGCGCGCCAACCTGTCCGGCGCCGTGCTGGAGGGCGCCGACCTGTCCGGCGCCGACTTCACCGAGGCCGACCTCCAGGACGCCGTCCTGCGCGGCGCCAACCTCCGCGGCGCCACCCTGGCCCGCGCCGAGATGGACTCCGCCGTGCTGGACGGCGCCGACCTGGAGGGCGTGGACACCACCGTCTGCCGCAACTACGCCGCGACCTGACGGGGAACGGAAGTGCGAAAGTGCGGAAGTGCGTGAGTGCGAAGGTGAACGGCGCCCCCGCCTCGATGCCGAGGCGGGGGCGCCGTTTTGCCGTTGCAGGCTGTTCCCTGTCCCCTGTTCCCTGTTCCCTAGCAGTTCAGGCCTCGTACACCCCCAGCAGGAACCGCGGGATGCCGGCGCGGAAGGTCTCGCCGTCGGGGCGGCGGAACTCGTAGTAGCCCTCCATGTGGCCGCGGGGGCTGCGCAGCACGCAGAAGCTCTGGTACTCGTGCGTCTCCCCCGGGCCGATGAGCGGCGTCTCGCCCACCACGCCCTCGCCCTCCACCTCCGAGTCGTCCCCCGCCGAGTCGTGGATGTACCAGTGCCGCCAGAGGAGCTGCGCGGCGCGCTCGCCGGTGTTCTCGATGCGGACGCTGTACGAGAACACGTAGCGCTCCTCGTCCGGGTCCGACTGCTCGCGGAGGAAGAACGGCTGGGCGCTGATCCGGATCCCTTCCGTGGTGCGGTGGAACATGTCGGCTCCGGCTGGGGGTGGGTCGGGGAGGCGCGGCCGCCGCCCCGCCGCAAGTTCTCGCGCGGGGCGCGGAAGTGCAAGTGCCGCCCCGCTCTATCCGTGCGCAGCCCGGAAAGCTACATTTCCCGCGTCCAGCATCGTCGGAAGAGCCCCTCCGCGGCCGCGGGAGCCGCGCGGAGGGCCGGGAGCAACTTCAGCGGGAAGCGCACGCGTGGCCGACATCGCGATCGATCTGGGGACCGCGAACACCCTGATCCAGGTGAAGGGGCAGGGGATCGTCATGAACGAGCCCTCCGTGGTGGCCGTGCAGCGCCGCACCCGGAAGGTGATCGCCATCGGGCTGGAGGCCAAGCGGATGCTGGGCCGCACCCCGGAGGGGACGGTGGCGATCCGGCCCATGCGCGACGGCGTCATCGCCGACGTGGACATGGCCGAGCTGATGCTGCGGCACTTCCTCCAGTCCATCCTCCCGCGCGGCCTGTTCCGCACCCGCCCCCGGGTGGTGGTGGGCGTCCCCTCGGGGATCACCGAGATGGAGCGCCGCGCCGTGCGCACCGCCGTGTCGCAGGCCGGCGCCAAGTCCGTGTACCTGCTGTCCGAGCCCATGGCCGCGGCCATCGGGGTGGGGCTGCCGGTGACCTCGCCGCGGGGGAGCATGGTGGTGAACATCGGCGGGGGGACCAGCGAGATCGGCGTCATCGCCCTGTCCGGGATCGTCGCCGACGCCTCCATCCGGGTGGGCGGCAACGAGATGGACGAGGCCATCGTGGCCTTCATGCGCAAGGGCTACAACCTGCTGGTGGGCGAGGCCACCGCCGAGGCCATCAAGATCCAGATCGGCTCGGCGTCCAACACCGTGGAGCCGCGGGAGATGGACGTCAACGGCCGGGACCTGATCTCCGGCATCCCCAAGACCATCCGCATCCACTCGGACGAGATCCGGGAGTGCATCCAGGAGCCCATCCAGGCCATCGTCGGGGCGGTGCGGCGGGCCCTGGAGGTGACGCCCCCGGAGCTGTCCTCCGACATCGTGGACGAGGGGATCGTGATGACCGGCGGCGGCGCCCAGCTGCGCGGGCTGGACCGCGTGGTCGCCCTGGAGACCGGCCTCCCCATCCACGTGGACGACGAGCCGCTCACCTGCGTGGTGCGCGGCGCCGGGATGGTGCTGGACGACTGGGACGCCTACCGCAGCGTGCTCAGCGAGTAGCGCACGCGGACGGCCGTCCGGCGGGTCGGAAGCGGGCAGGGGCCCCGGCGAGATGCGCGGGGCCCCTGCGTGCGCCTACAGGCGCGGCTCGTCGCGGTCCGCGGTGTCGGGGTCGCGGCTCCCGGGGCGCGCCTCCGGGGTGTTCTGGGAGATCACGTCCGGCTTCCCCTCGCGCTTCAGGTCCAGCCGCTGCTGGT
>JBFMFL010000182.1:0-13833 GCA_040752145.1 Gemmatimonadota bacterium | reverse complement strand
TGTCCGCCCCGGCCGCGGCGGCACGGGCGGTGTCCGGGCGCTGCGCGGCCCTGCGGCGCGCCGCCAGGGCGCTGTCGCGCGCGGCGGCGGGCCCCAGCGGGCGCGGGCCGGCGCGCAGGTCCCAGAACACCCGGTGCGTCCCCGCGCTCCCCGGGCCGCGGAGGACGCGCACGGTGTCGCCGCGCACGTCGGTGACCACGATGCGGGCGCTGTCGCGCTGCCCGCCGCGCGCCAGGCGGTACGCCAGCGAGGCCCCGAACGTGGGGTTCTCGCCCATGAACAGCTTGTTGCCGGTGCTCCCGCCCTGGTAGGTGGGGGCGTACAGGTACGCCGGCGGGATCGAGAAGAAGTGCGCCGGCTTGTCCGCCACGCTGTCGCTCATCTCCTGGAGCGGGGCCACGTCCACCACCCACACCGAGCGCCCGTGCGTGCCGGCGATCAGCTCGCGGTCGCGCGGGTGGATGCGCAGGTCGTGGACGGGGACGGTGGGGAGCCCGTTCATGAAGCGCTGCCAGGTGCGTCCGCGGTCGGTGGACACGTAGGCGGCCACGTCGGTCCCCACGTACAGCAGGTCGCGGTTGCGCGGGTCCTCCCTCACCACGTGCACGAACGCCGGCCCCTCCTTGGGGAGCCCGCCGGCCAGGGAGCGGAAGCTGCGCCCCGCGTCCGTCGACACGTACAGGTACGGGGTGAAGTCGTTGGTGCGGTGCCCGTCGAAGGCCACGTACACCGTGGCCGAGTCGAAGCGCGACGGCTCGATCCGGCTCACGTACGTCCCCGCCGGGAGCCCCGGGAAGCGCCCGGTCAGGTCCGTCCAGGCGCCGCCGTCGTCGCGCGTCGTCCACACCTTGCCGTCGTCGGTCCCCGCCCAGAGGATCCCCGGCCGCATCGGCGACTCGGCCAGCGAGGTGACGGTGCCGAAGGTCTCCGCGCCGGTGGCGTCGCGGGTGATCCCGCCCGTGGTCTCCATGCTCAGCCGGATCTTGGCCATGTCCCGGGTGGACAGGTCCGGGGAGATGGGGACGAACTGGTCGCCGCGGTTCACCGAGCGGAGCACCCGGTTGCCGGCGGCGTAGACCACCGTGGGCGAGTGCGCCGACAGGAAGAAGGGCGTGTTCCAGTTGAAGCGCATGGAGCCCGCCGAGTCGGCGCTGGCGCGCGCGCGGAGGGCGGCCAGGCGGCGGCTCACCTCGGGGGTGGCGGGAACCGCCGTGTCGCCGCGGGCCACCACCAGCGAGTCCTCGAACTGCTGCCGGCGCCCGCGCCAGTTGCCGCTGCGGATGGGCGTGCGCTCGCCGGTGGACAGGTCCAGCCGCGAGATGTTGCCGCCCTGCGACTCGCTGTAGACGATGTCCGGGTTCGTGGGGTCGTTGGCCGTGTAGAAGCCGTCGCCGCCGCCCACGTTGAACCAGTCGGCGTTGGTGATGCGGTCGCGCGTGCGGCTGGGGCCGCACCAGGAGCCGTTGTCCTGCAGGCCGCCGCACACCCGGTAGGGCTTCTGCATGTCGTAGCTGACGGCGTAGAACTGCCCCAGCGGCAGGGTGTTGACGAAGTCGAAGGTCCCCCCGCGGTCCCAGGTGATCCCCACGCCCCCGTCGCTCCCCAGGATGAAGTGCTCGGGGTCGGCGGGGTCGATCCACAGGGCGTGGTAGTCCACGTGCAGCCCGCGCCCGCCGGTCCGGACCGTCTTGCCGCCGTCGTCCGAGAAGCTGAACTGCGTGGCCAGCCAGTAGACGCGGTCCGGGTTCCTGGGGTCCACCCGCACCTGCGAGTAGTAGAACGGGCGGTTGTTGCGGTCGTTCATCCGCCGCCAGGTGGCCCCGCCGTCGTCCGAGCGGTACAGCCCGCTGGGCGACTTCTGGCGCGCGGTGTCGCCGGCGGCGCGCCGGTACTGGCCGCGCGGCAGGGTGTCCGCCTCCACCATGGCGTACACCACGTCCGGGTTGCTGGGCGCGATGGCGAGGCCGATGCGCCCCTTGGTCGTGGCCGGGAAGCCGCCGCCGCGCACCTCGCTCCAGGTGCGCCCGGCGTCCGTGGTCTTCCACAGCCCGCTCCCGGGCCCGCCGCTCTTCAGGAAGTAGGGCCCGCGCACCCGCTCCCAGCTGGCCGCGAACAGGGTGTTGGGGTCGCGCGGGTGCATGGCCACGTCCACGAAGCCGGCGCGGTCGCTGACGAACTTGACCCGCTCCCAGGTGGCGCCGCCGTCGGTGGTCTTGTAGAGGCCGCGCTCCGGGTTGGAGCCCCAGATGTGCCCCAGCGCCGCCACGTACGCGGTGTTGGGGTCGGTGGGGTGCACCACGATGCGGCCGATGGCCTCCGTCCGCTCCAGCCCCACCCGCCGCCAGCTCTTCCCGCCGTCGGCGGAGCGGTACACGCCGCCGCCCGGGGAGATGGAGTTGCGCGAGTCCTCCTCGCCGGTGCCCGCGTACAGCACCTCGGGGTTGGAGGGCGCGACCGCCAGGTCGCCCATGGAGATCACCGCCTCGCGGTCGAACACGGGCTGGAAGGTGGTGCCGTGGTTCGTCGTCTTCCAGATCCCGCCGGCCGCCGCCGCCACGTAGAACGTCTTGGGGTCGGAGGGGACGCCCTCGATGTCGGTGATGCGCCCGCTCATGTTGGCGGGGCCGATGGAGCGCCAGCGGAACAGGGCCTGGCTCGCGGAGTCGAGCGGGGTGGTGAGCTGCGCGTGGAGGGGTGCTGCCGCGAGCAGGAGCGCCGCGGCCGCCAGGGAGCGGAATCGCATCGGTGACACTCGGGGTGACGGGTGGGCCGGCGGAGGCTGGAGTCGGTCCGGAACATCTTACGCCACGGGGTGGCGCCGCGCCATGCGGGAGAGAGGGCGAGTTCGTGCTACCGCAGTTCCTCCGCGTAGGCGAGCACCTCAGGGTCGGCCTCGGGGAGCTGCGGGTCCATGCGCTCCAGCGTGTCCGCCACGATCCCGGCCACCAGGTAGTCGCGGACCGTCTTGTCGTCGGCGGGGACCACGTACCAGGGCGCGTGCTCCGTGCTGCAGCGGGCGAACACGTCGCGGTACGCCTCAGTGTACTCGTCCCAGAGCACCCGGTCCTGGAGGTCGGTGGGGTCGAACTTCCAGCGCTTGCTCGGCTTCTCCAGGCGCTTGCGGAGCCGCTTCCGCTGCTCGCCGCGCGAGATGTGCAGGAACAGCTTCACGATGGTCACGCCGTTGCGGTGCAGGATGCGCTCGAACTCGTTGATCTGCTCGAAGCGCCCCCGCCACACCTCGTCCGGCACCAGGCGGCGCACCCGGGCGGCGAGCACGTCCTCGTAGTGCGAGCGGTTGAACACCCCCACCTGCCCCCACTCCGGCACCGCGCGGTGCACGCGCCACAGGAAGTCGTGCCGCCGCTCCTCCCCCGCGGGCGCGGCGAACGAGGTGAGCGCCATGCTCTGCGGGTTCACCGCGCCGAACACCCGGCGGATCGTGCCGTCCTTGCCGCCCGTGTCGCGGGCCTGGAGCACGAACAGCGCGGCGCGCCTCCCCTCCGCGTGGAGCGCCGTGGCCGCCTGCTCGATGCGCTCCAGCCGCCCGCCCAGCTCCGCCTCCAGCTCGGAGCGGCGCGGCAGGCCCTCGGGGGGCGCGGCCGCGGGGTCGGCCAGGTCGGGGGCGGAGCCAGGGGCGACGGGGTGGAGCATGGGCCGGTGCGGGTGCGGGGTGCGCGGACGCGGACGGGACGCCCGCCTGCGTCCGCAGCATGCGCGCCAGCGCCGCGCACGGAGGTCGGGGAGAAGGGCGTGTCCGGTTTCGCCGGGGTTCCGCGCATGACCTGCCGGACGGGACAGCCGCCCGTCCGGCGCGGGACCCGCCCGCGTCAACCCACTCTTCCCCGACCGGAGGAATCCCGACCATGTTCCGCACCAACACGATCCTGCGCGGCGCGCTCCTGGCCGCGATGCTGTCTTCCACCGCCTGCGACGAATCGGTCACCGGCGCGCCCGCGGCCGCCCCGCCGGCGCCCCGCGCCGACATCACCACGGCGGCCGCGACGGTCAACATCCGGAGCCTGATCGACACCATCACGCTCACCATCATCGCCGACTCCACGAACCAGTACGACGTGCCCACGGCGACCCACACCACGCACTTCCGCACGGCGGTGGACCGGGTGCTGGCCGGCCGCGTCGCCGGCGCGGACTCCCTGCTGGACCCGTACGCCTACGACGTCTACTCCATCCACGACGCCGCCAGCGGCGACTCCATGGTGGTGTTCCGCGAGCGCAAGGCCCCGGGGAGCAGCAAGGTGGCGCGCGGCTGGGGGACGTACATCTACAACCCGGCCCCGGCGCGGCGGGTGGACGTGCACGTCAACCACCCCATCGACGACCAGCACACCGAGGACATCGGCTCCGAGCTGTTCCGCGACGTCAACGGCCGCTGGTTCATGATGGCGGGGGCGCGCCGCGCGGCCAACTTCAACGACGCCGCGGACGTGGCGCACCAGGCCGGGAGCGTGTTCAACCAGATGCACACCCGGGTGGCCGCGGCCAACGTGCGCACGGTCTCCATCCACGGCTTCCTCGAGAGCAAGCACGCCAGCCTGCCGGACGGCGTGGACCAGGTGCTGAGCAACGGCGGCACCTCCACCAGCAACGACCCGGTGTACGGCACGGCCGAGACGACGCTGCGCAACAGGCTGATCAGCGGCGGCTTCACGGCCGGGCTCTTCGACCTGGACGCCAGCTACAACGTGCTCGGCGGCACCACCAACGTGCAGGGGCGGCACTCCAACGACAGCTCCGGCTTCGGGCGGTGGATCCACGTGGAGACCGAGAGGAACGTGCGCGACAGCACCACCCTCTGGCGGTCCATGAACGCGGTCCTGCGGCAGTGGATCATCGACTTCCCCACCTGACGGACTGAACGGCTCGGAGGGGCGGTCCGGGCGTGCCCCCCGCTGACGCGGGGGTCGGGCTTCGGCTCCGTAACGCACGATACAACTGTGCGTAACGGAGTCGAGCCCCGCCAAACTGCCGGCGGGTCTCGCCCCTTCGGGCCGAAATCCCTCACGCAGCTTCAACGCGACTTCAGCCGGCGGCCCCGGGCGAGAGCTTCGTCCGGGGCCGCCGCGCGTTCCCGCCGCTCTCGTATGCGACCGGGCTTTACAGCCGCGCCGGGAGCGCGTACGCTATCGCCTGCACCTGCCCCGCCCCGCTCGCCGCCTTCCCGACCGCCTCACGGAGACTCCCCATGCGCAACCGTCCCGCGCGCCGCCCGTCCGTCCTGGTCCGCGCGCTCGCCTGCGCCGCCCTCGCGCTCCTCGCCGGGTGCGCCACCGCTTCCAGGCGCTACGAGCAGGGCGTGGAGCTGGAGCAGCGCGGGCGCGCCGTGGACGCGGCGCGGCGCTACGTGGACGCGCTGCGCAAGGAGCCGGGGCTGGCGGACGCCCGGCGGCGCCTGGGCGAGACCGGGGCGCGGGCCGTGGACGACCTGCTCCGCGAGGCGGTCGCGCTGGACGCGGCGGGCGGCCACGACGAGGCGGCCGAGACGCTGCTGCGGCTGGACGCGCTGCGGCGCGACGCCGCGGCGGTGGGGGTGCAGCTGGCCGCGCCGGGCGACTACGCCGCGCGGCGCCGCTTCGTCTTCGACCGGGCCATCGAGGCGGCGGTGGCCGGGGCCGCGGCGCCGGGCACGCGCGGCTGGTCCGATGCGCTGCGGCGGCTGGAGCGGGCGGGGAGCGGCCTGGAGCCGTCGGCCGCGCAGCGCGAGCGGCTGGACCGGGCGCGCTCCGGCGTGTACCTGGCCTGGGGCGAGTCCGAGGCTTCGCGCGGGCGCTGGCGCGAGGCCTACGACGTGGCGGAGCGCGCCCTCCGCGCGCTGGGCCGCTCCGGCCCCGAGGCCGCCCGCCTCGCCGACTTCCAGGCGGACGTGCTCCGCCGCGGCACGGTGCGCGTCGCCGTGCTCCCGCTCGCCGCCGAGGACGAGCGCCGCCGCCGGCTGGACGAGGAGCTGCTCCCCGAGACCGGGGACGTGCTGGCGGAGCGCTTCTGGCCGGACGCGCCGCCGTTCGTGGAGGTGGTGGACCCGCAGCGGGTCGCGCGCGAGGCGCGGCGCGAAGGGCTCTCGCGGCGCGCCGCCACCGCCCGGGAGGCGGCGCGGCTGGCGCGGGCCTTGGGCGCGGACTTCGCCGTGGTCGCGGAGGTGGACAGCGTCCGCGTGGACGAGCGCGACGCGCGGGAGTCGCGGCGGCGCGTGCGCACCCGCGAGGGCGCGGACACGGCGTACACGCTGCGCGAGGGCCGCCGCGAGGCGTGGGCGCGCGTGTCGCTCACCCTGGTGGACGCGGAGGACGCGCGCGTGCTCGACCGCGCCACGGCCGCCGCCAGCCGCTCCGACCGCTTCCGCCGCGGCGTCTACCCCGGCGACTGGCGCACCCTCGCCCTCCCCCGCGACGACCGCGGCCTTTTCGCCGCGAACGGCGAGACGCGCGACCGCCGCGAGCTGGCGCTGGAGCTGGCCGGCGGCCTCGCGGAGCGGGTCGCGCGCGAGGTGTTCGACACCGTGCTGCGGCAGGTGCCGTAGCCGCTCGCTCTCCAGGTTCGAGGCGAGGTTGGATCGCCTGGGAGAAACCGCGAGCCTTTACAGGAGAGGTGGACCCGGATACGGTTGATGGAAGGCAAACTTCATCACCGGCAGGCTTTCGATGACGACACTACAGCTCCGGCTCAGCGACGAGATGGTGCGCGAGATCGACCGTCTCGCGGGCGAGGCGGGACAGGAGCGCGAGGAGTTCATCGCCGATGCGCTCCGCCGCCGGATCAAGGATGCGAAGGGGATCTACCGCGCTCGCATGAGCGCCCGCTCGTTCGAGATGGTTCGCGAGCGGCTCCGGCCGTACGCGGAAGAGGCGGGGTTCACCCGGGAGGAGGACATCCTGGCCGATGTTTCCTGACGATCTGCGGGATGGTCGCCACGAACGGACGACAAAGGGGCACCGGCTCGCCGCCGGTGCCCCCTCCTGTTTTCCCGACCGGACGTCCGCCGGTCAGACCAGCTTCATCGCGGTCGGCTTCTCGCCCGAGTAGTCGTAGAAGCCCTTGCCGGTCTTCCGCCCGAAGTAGCCGAGCGAGATCATCCGCTTGAGCAGCGGCGGCGAGGCGTAGCGCTTCTCCTTGTACTCCTTGAACATGATGTCGCCGATCTTGTCCAGCGTGTCCAGCCCCACGAAGTCGCTGAGCACGAACGGCCCCATGGGGTAGCCGGTCCCCAGCTGCATCCCCTTGTCGATGTCCTCGATGGTGGCGACGCCCTGCTCCAGCGCGCGGATCGCGTCCATCATGTAGGGCACCAGCAGCAGGTTCACCACGAAGCCCGAGTTGTCCTTGCAGACGATGGGCTCCTTGCCCAGCGACCGGGCGAACTGGAAGGCCGTGTCGAACACCGCCGGGTCCGTGGCGATGGTCTTCACCACCTCCACCAGCTTCATCACCGGCACCGGGTTGAAGAAGTGGAGCCCCACCATCCGCTCCGGCCGCTTCGTCGCCGCCGCCATGTCCGCGATGGTGAGCGACGAGGTGTTGGAGGCGAAGATGGTGTCCGGCCCGCAGACCCCGTCCAGCGTCCGCCACATCTCGTTCTTGAGGTCCAGGTTCTCCACCACGGCCTCGATGACGATGTCGCAGTCCCGCAGGTCCTCCAGGCTGGTGGTGCCGCGCAGGCGCCCCAGCACCGCGTCGCGGTCCTCGGCGGCCAGCTTGCCCTTCTCCACCGCCTTGCCCAGCTGCTTGCCGATCCCGCCGATGCCGCGCTGGCACAGCTCGTCCGAGACCTCGCGCACGAGCGTGTCGTAGCCCGCCTGCGCGCACACCTGCGCGATCCCGCTCCCCATCAGCCCGCACCCGAGCACGCCTACCCGCTTGATCTCCATCGAAGCCTCTCCTCCGCCGTAGTTTCGGTGATGTGAAAAGACGGACCAACGTGGTTCGGGCGTGCCCCCGGCTGACGCCGGGGTCGGGCTTCGGCTCCGTAAGGCGGCAAACAACGCCGCCTAACGGAGTCGAGCCCCCGCAAACTGCCGCGGGGTCTCGCCCCTCCGGGCCGAAATCCCTCACGCAACCGCCTGCCCTGCCCCTCCCCCCCGCAGTTGCCCCCTCTCCCAGGATTGGGAGAGGGTGGCGAGCCTCAAGCGAGCCGGGTGAGGGCCTGCCGTTCAAATCCCCAGCTGCTTCCGCCAGTCCGGCTTCTTCGCCGGCAGGCGCAGCTCGTTGTGCTCCAGCCGGTCCAGGAACGCCTCCAGCTTCTCCTGCGTGGAGCGGGAGACCGCGCCGAAGATGCCGCGCATCCCCAGGAACATCCCCCCCAACACCGGGAGCGCGGCGAGCGCCAGCGGATCCACGATGGGGGTGGCGAGCACCGCGGCGACGATCCCCGTCGCCGCGCCCCCGCCGCCCACCGCGGCGCCGGCGAACAGCCCCGCGCGGGCGCTGCCCAGGTCGGTGGACACCTCCACGAAGCAGGTGTCCTCGTCGATCACCGACACGGCCACGTCCAGCGGCGTCACGTCCAGCGTCGCGTGCCGCTCCTGCATCTTGCGGTAGGCGCGGCCCATCGCGGCCCCCACCCCCGTCCCCGCCACGTAGCGCGTGCGGTCGGGGAAGCGCCGCTGCACCACCATGAACTCCACCGTCGTCAGGTACTGCTCCACCAGCAGCCCCACCGCCGCGGCCGGGCGCCGGACGGTGCGGGCGGCCAGCACGGTGCGCGGGCCCATCATCCGGGCCAGCGCCCCGCGCTCCTGCGGGGCCCGGCCGCGCACGTCGGCGATGGCGCGGCGCACCGTCGTCGGCTCCAGCCCCAGCTCCCTGCCGATCCGCAGCACCTCCGCCTCGGGGATCCCGTCCAGCTCGTCCGCGGCGCCCGCGGCGGACTGGATCTCCACGGCGCGGCGGATGATGGCCTCCAGCTCCTGGCTGGAGACCCGCCGGGCCGGGAGGTTGCCGCCGGGAGGTGGGGTGCCTTCGCTCATCTTCAGATCCGGAAAAAAGGGCCGCCGCGCCCGGAGAGCGCGGCGGCCCCGCAAAGCTACGCCGGGAACGCCTCCACCACCACCGCGATCCCCTGCCCCCCGCCGATGCAGGCCGTCCCCAGCCCGAAGCGCTTGCCCTGGCGCCGCAGCTCGTGCAGCAGGTGCACCGTGATGCGGGCCCCGGAGGCGCCCAGCGGGTGCGACATGGCGATGGCGCCGCCCGACACGTTGGTGCGCTCGCGGTCCAGCCCCAGCTCCTTCTCCACCGCGCAGTACTGCGAGCCGAAGGCCTCGTTGACCTCCACCAGGTCCATCTGGCCCACGTCCATCCCCGCCTTCCGCAGCGCCACGCGCGAGGCCGGCACCGGGCCGATCCCCATGTGCTTGGGCTCCACCCCCGCGATCCCCCAGCTCACCAGCCGGCCCAGCGGCTTCACGCCGTTGCGGTCCGCCCAGGCGGCGCTGGCGATCACCACCGCCGCCGCCCCGTCGCCGATGCCGGAGGCGTTTCCGGCCGTCACCGTGCCGCCCTCCTTGAAGTACGGCTTCAGCTTGCCCAGGCTCTCCAGCGTGGTCTCCGGGCGCATGTGCTCGTCCGCGGCGAACTGCGTCTCGCCCTTGCGGCTCTTGAGGGCCACCGGGACGATCTCCCGCTCGAAGCGCCCCTCCTGCCAGGCCCGGTGCGCCCGCTGCTGCGAGCCGTGCGCGAACTCGTCCACGAAGTCGCGGGTGATCCCGTAGTGGTCCGCCAGGTTCTCGGCCGTCACGGCCATGGAGCAGCCGGCGAAGGTGTCCGTGAGCGCCTCCCAGAGCAGGTCCTCGTAGAACTTGCCGGCCGGCCCCAGGCGCTGGTCGCCCCAGCGGGCGCCGCGGATCACGTGCGGGGCCTGGCTCATGGACTCGGTGCCGCCGCAGAGCGCCACCTCGGCCTCGCCCAGCATGATCTCCATGGCCCCGGTGACGATGGCCTGGAAGCCCGAGCCGCACAGCCGGTTGATGGTCAGCGCCGGGGTGTCGATGGGGAGGCCCGAGCGCAGCCCCACGTGCCGCGCCAGGTAGATGGCGTCGGCGGAGGTCTGCAGCGCGTTGCCGAAGACGACGTGGTTCACCTCCTCGGCGGGGACGCCGGAGCGCTCCAGCGCCCCCTTGGCGGCGAACACGCCCAGGTCGGTGGCGCTGAAGTCCTTGAGCGCCCCCCCGAAGGTGCCCATGCCGGTGCGCGCGGCGGAGAGGAAGACGACGTCGATGTCCTTGCCCTGGGTGCCCATGCGGGATCTTCTCCCTTGAGTGCGAGTACAAGTGAAAGGTTTCACAATATGTCCGGCGCGCGAGCGGCTCGTCAAGCAGCGGCCCGGCGGCGGGAGTGGACGGAGCGAGGGGGGTGGAACGATGCCCCCGCACCGTTTATCTTTCGACACCGCCGTATCATCCGGCGCGGCACCGGCCCGTGGAGGGGCCGGTGTTTTTTGATTCCGCCGATCCGCGCTCAACCGGCCGGCCGCCCCGGCCGATCCTTGAATGGCAGCCGCCCGCGCCCGCGGGCCCGCCTCCGCAACGCCGCAGTACAGCACCTCATGATCGAAGACTCCGTCGCCTCCGCCCCGCTCCCGTCCCACTCCTCGGACGAGAGCTCGCCGCGCTCCTCCTGGCTCCTGGAGCGCCTCCGCCAGCACCGGGTCCTGCTCTGGCGGCTGGGGCTGGGCGTGCTCGCGGCCCTGGTGGTGGGGGTGGTCTCCTGGCACCTGACCTCCGCGCCGAAGCCCGGCGAGGAGCTCGCCTACTCCGAGCTGCTCCGCCGCATGTCGGCCGGGGAGGTGGCGGAGATCACCGTGGTGCCGGGGCGCGAGATCCAGGGCGAGTGGTCGGCGCGGCACCCGGCGTCCGGGCCGGCCTCGGCGGAGGGCGTCGCGGACTTCTCCGTGGCCTACCCGCTGGCCTCCATCGAGGGGCTGGCGGAGCGCGCCGAGGCGGCCGGGGTGGAGGTCACGCTCCAGGCCCCCTCCCGCAAGAACCCCGCCCGGGACGTGCTCGCCATCATCCTCCAGGTGGGCATCCTGGCGGCCATCGGCTACTTCCTGTTCCAGCACCACCGCGGCCACCACGGCTCCGAGCTGGGCGAGGCGGCCAGGTCCACCACCACCTTCGACGACGTGGCCGGCACCCAGGGCGCCGCCGAGGAGCTGCGGGAGCTGGTGGAGTTCCTCAAGCGCCCCGCCGCCTTCGCGGCGGTGGGCGCGCGCATCCCCAAGGGGGCGCTGCTGGTGGGCCCCCCGGGCACCGGCAAGACGCTGCTGGCGCGCGCCGTGGCCGGCGAGGCGGGGGTGCCCTTCTTCTCCATCTCCGGCTCGGAGGTGACGGGCTTCATCGTGGGGCTGGGCGCGCACCGGCTGCGCTCGCTCTTCAAGAAGGCCCGCAAGCACGGCGGCGTCATCTTCATCGACGAGATCGACGCGCTGGGCGGCAAGCGCGGCCGCAACCAGTCGCACAACGAGGACGACCGCACCCTGAACCAGCTCCTGGTGGAGATGGACGGCTTCACGCCGTCGGACGGGGTGGTGGTGATCGCGGCGACCAACCGCGCCGAGGACCTGGACCCGGCGCTGCGCCGCCCGGGCCGCTTCGACCGCACCATCGCCGTGGGGCTCCCCACCAGCGAGGGGCGCGAGGCGATCCTGCGCCTGCACGCCACCCGCCGCGGCATCCCGCTGCACTCCGAGGTGGAGCTGGGCCGGCTGGCCCGGCTCTCCCCCGGCTCCAGCGGCGCCGAGCTGGCCAACCTGCTCAACGAGGCGGCGATCCTGGCCGCCCGCGAGCGCGAGCCGCAGGTGCTCTGGCGGCACCTGGAGGCGGCCCGCGACCGCTTCCTGCTGGGCAAGGAGCGGGTGGGCTTCACCGCGCTCCAGGCGGAGTGGAACACGGTGGCGTACCACGAGGCCGGGCACGCCCTGGCCGGCGTGGTGTGCTGCCCCGAGGACGGGCTGCACAAGGTGACCATCCAGCCGCGCGGCCAGGCCATGGGTGTGGCCTTCTTCTCCCCGGACGCGGACCGGCACCTGTACCGCCGCCGCTACCTGGAGGGGCAGATCGTCAAGGGCCTCGCCGGGCGCGCCGCCGAGGAGATCGTCTTCGGCGCGGAGGCCGTCACCAACGGCGCGCAGCACGACCTGGTGCAGGCCAACGGCATCGCCCGCAAGATGGTGTACCAGCTGGGGATGGGCGAGGAGACGGGCCTGTTGGTCCACGACGGCCAGCCCGGCTCGCTCAGCGGCGAGGCGCAGGCCCGCATGGACCGCGAGGTCAAGGGGCTGCTGGAGGCGGGGTACCGCGACGCGCTGGAGGTGCTGCGCGCCAACCGCCCCGCGCTGGAGGCGCTGGCGCAGGCGCTGCTGGAGCGCGAGACGCTGGACGGCCCCGACGCGGTGCGCGTCATGGAGGAGGCGGGGCTCGCCCGCTCCTGGCGCCCCGGCAACCCCGCCGACGGCGAGCGCCGCGCGGGCGGCGCGCTGGTGGCGGTGCCCGCCGGGGCATAGCCGCGGGCGGGTGACGGCCGGACGGACGAGGGGCCGGGGGCGCGCGACGCTCCCGGCCCCTCGTGCGTTTCCGCGCGGGCTTGTGCTCCCCCGTCCGGCGGCGGTACCGTTGTGGGCACGGGGCGGCCCCTGCGGCGCGCCCCGCCCCCACCCCGGCCGGACCCCGGCCCCGCCATCCCTTCCCTCCCCGGAGGAACCATGCGCGCCAGCAACATCCCGGCCTACGAGGCCGGCTTCCGCACCACCCCCAAGGACTCGGACGGCAAGCTCTTCAGGCTGAGCCCGTTCACGGTCCAGGTCCCCGGCACCTCCGAGTCGTTCCAGGCGGTGAGCTGCAAGCCCGCCAGTGGCGACGAGAGCTTCTTCTACAAGGACGTGTTCCCCAAGAAGCGGATCGTGGTCCACTACACGGCCGGGTACCTCAAGGGCGACATCGCCGCGCTGACGAAAAAGGACAACCACGTCTCGGTCCCCTTCGTGGTGGCGCGCGACGGCACCGTCTACAACCTGTGGTCGTCCCGGTACTGGGCGTACCACCTGGGCAAGGGCGCCGCGGGCGGCAACACCGAGATGAGCCGGAGCAGCGTCGCCATCGAGCTCTCCAACCTGGGGTACCTGCGGCTCAAGGGCGACACGCTGGCCACCTACTCCGGCGACCCGTACTGCACGCTGGCCGAGCAGGACCAGTACCTCAAGCTGGGCAAGCCCTTCCGCGGCTACAGCTACTACGCCACCCACACCGACGCGCAGTACCGCAGCCTGGTGAGCCTGCTTCGGTACCTGACGCGGACGTACGACATCCCGGCGGAGTTCCTGCCGGAGGACAAGCGCTACGACGTGTACGCGGCGGTGGACAAGTTCCGGGGGATCACCACCCACGTGAACTACCAGCCCGAGTCGTACGGCAAGTGGGACATCGGCCCGGCGTTCGACTGGACGCGGGTGATCGCGGCGCTCGGCACGGTGCCGGTGCAGGCCATCGAGCCCCGCGTTGAGCTGCCCGCGGTCGAGCCGAAGGTCGAGCTTCCCACCGTCGAGCCGAAGATGGACGTGCAGGGGCTGACGCCGACGCCCTGAGGCGATCCGCGCTTGCCAGCCCGGGTCCGCCGCGGTAGGTTGCGGCGCGCGAAGGGCCCGGACTCTGGAATCCAGGGTCCGGGTCTTTTGTGTTTTACGACGAAAGCCTGAGAGGGTGCGGGCGTGCCCCCGCTGGCGCGGGGTCGGGCTGCGGCTCCGTAACGCACGATACGACCGTGCGTAACGGAGGCGAACCCCAACGGTACTGCTGTTGGGTTTCGCCGCTTCGCGCTCGCATCCCTCAC
>JBFMFL010000181.1:0-13853 GCA_040752145.1 Gemmatimonadota bacterium | reverse complement strand
GGTTCGGGCGTGCCCCCGGCTGGCGCCGGGGTCGGGCTGCGGCTCCGTAACGCACGATACGACCGTGCGTAACGGAGTCGAGCCCGCGCAAACTGCCGCGCGGTCTCGCCCCTTCGGGCCGAAATCCCTCACGCAAAAGCGCCCCCACCGGGATCTCCCGGCGGGGGCGCTTTTCAGCGTACTCCGTACTCCCGTGACGCTTCACGCTGCGCGTGAACCGGATGAACACTTTCGCACTCACGCACTCCCGCACTTTCGCACTTCCGTTACGCCCTCACCGCCGCCGTCCACTCGCACACGGCCGCGCCGCGCGCCTCGCACGTCGGGTGCTCGGGCAGGTAGCCGCGGCCGGTGTAGCGCTCCATCAGCTCGGTGAGCACGCCGGCGTACAGGGCGCAGGCGGCGCCGCCGGGGTCGGCGCGGGCGGTGAGGGAGCCGGAGATGCGGATCCCCACCTGGCGGCGGGGCACCTGGAGGCGGCCGTTGCCGGCGATCTGGCGGAACACGCGCACCGAGGCGCGGCGGGCGGAGCGGAGCGCCAGGGAGGGGGGGAGGTGGCGGACCAGGCGGCGGAAGGTGTTGCTGCGCTCCTCCCACGCCAGGCGCGCGATGCGCCGGCCGGCCTCCTCGAAGATCTCGTCGGCGTCCGGGCGGCGGATCACCAGGCGGATCAGGTTCTCGATGTCCCCCTCGCCCTGGAGGCGCTTGCGGCGCACCTCCTCGCGGAAGCGGTGGATCTGCGTGTGTACCACGTCGTTGAGCCCGAAGCGGCGGGGCAGGCTCGCGGACAGGTCCTCGCCCTCCAGCACCTCCTCGGGGCGGTCCATGTCGCGCATGGTCTCGAACAGGATCAGCGGGAGGAGGGGCGTGATCCCCTTCCCCGGCGATCCCGCCGAGCGGCCCTGTCCAAGCCGGTCCTTCTTCGCCATGTCGCGCCCGGTGAACGAATGAGGTGCAAACGGGGGCAGAATCTCGCCGTTCGGACCCCGCGCCGCAACCCCGTCCGGCCCGCCTCTTGCTTGCCCCGGAACCGCAGCACGGACCAGGTCATGAATCACGGAACCGCGGAGGCCGGAGTGGACCCCAACCAGCACCCCGAGTGCGTGTTCTGCCGCATCATCGGCGGCGACGAGATGGTGAGCGTCATCTACGAGGACGAGGAGGTCATCGCCTTCCTCGACGTGCAGCCCCTGCACCGGGGGCACGTGCTCGTGCTCCCCAAGGCGCACCACAAGAACCTGTTCTACGTCCCCGAGGAGCTGGCCGCGCGCACCTTCGCGGTGGCGCGCCGCATCCTCCCCGGGCTGCGGCGCGCCACCGGGTGCCGGGCGGTGAACCTGTTCTCCCCCAACGGGGCGCACGGCGGGCAGGACGTGTTCCACTTCCACCTGCACCTGATCCCCGTCCCCGAGGGAGAGCCGTTCCCGCTGCAGCTCCCGGACCCCGGCGCCCCGGTGCCCTCGCGCTCCGAGCTGGACGTGATGGCCGCGGTGATCGGCCGCTGCATCGCCGACGAGAACTGCGGTCAGGCCCCGGCGGAGGAGGAGATCCCCGCGGCCGTCTGAGCCCCCGCCGGCCGCCGCGCCCTCCCATTGCGGAGCGGCGGCGGCCGGCGTATCCTCCCGTGTCCGTCGCCTGACGTTTCCCGCCACCGCAGTCCGCCGGGCCGATGAAGCGCTTCGCCGCCTACGATCCCCCCGAGTACGCCAGCTGGACTGCCGACCCGGAGCAGGTGCGGGAGTTCCGCGCGCGCGTGGACGCCGACCCGGAGCGCGCGCGGCTGATCCGCGAGCTTTCCGAGGAGCGGCTGCTGGAGCTGTACGCCGGGCTGGTGAGGAACCGCCTGCACGACGTGGCGCTGAAGCGCTGGGTCAAGAGCGGCACCATCTCCAAGGCGTGGCTGGGGACCGGCGAGGAGGCGGCCACCATCGGGCCGGTGCACGCGCTGCGGCGCGGCGGCCCGGACCACGACGTGGTGGCGCCCATGATCCGCAACGCCGGCGCCTGCCACGAGATGGGGATGTCCGTGGCGGACATGCTGCGCGGCTACCTGGGCACCGACGACTCCCCCTCCGGCGGGCGCGACGGGCACGTGGGCGACCTGCGCCACGGCGTGATCCCCCCCATCTCCCACGTGGGCGACATGGTGCCGGTGGCCGCGGGGGTGGCGCTCACCTTCCGGCAGCGCGGCGAGGACCGCGTGGCGATGACCTGGGTGGGCGACGGCTCCACCAAGACCGCCGCCTTCCACGAGGGGATCAACCTGGCCGGGGTGTGGCGCCTCCCCGCGGTGGTCATCATCCACAACAACCAGGTGGCGCTGGGCACCCGCCCCGAGACGGGGGGGATCGGCCCGTTTTCCGAGTGGCCGCGCATGTACGGGGTGGCCGGCGCCGCCTTCGACGGCAACCACGTGCTGGACGCGTACGCCGCCACCCGCATGGCCGTGGACCGCGCGCGCGCCGGGGAGGGCGTGACGCTGCTGGTGGCGGAGACGTTCCGCATGGGCGGGCACGCCACCCACGACGAGCGCGAGGCGCGCGCGCTCTTTGCGCCCGAGGTGTTCGCGCGCTGGGGGAAGCGCGACCCCGTGGGGCTGTACGAGGCGTGGCTGGAGGAGGAGGGGATCCCCCGCGCCCGGCTGGAGGAGCTGGAGGCCGCCGTCGCCGCCGAGGTGGACGCCGCCGCCGAGGAGGCGCTCCGCAGCCGCGACACGGCCATGCCCCGGGGCGAGACCGCCGCCGAGCGCGTGTACGCCTGACCCCGCGCACGTGGTGCTTGCCACGTGCGTTCGCCCCGCCTATATTCGCGCTTGGTAAGGGTCACGAAGTAGACGAATCCGCGCGGGACGGGCCTTGACGGTCCGGAACGTCTCCCCCCGCGTCCCCTTCTGCGCGGAGCCGCCGCCCGGCGCTCCGCCCCTCCCGCCCTCGCCCTCGCGGCGGGCGCGGGCTCCCACCCTCCTCCACGGAGAGCCACCATGCAGAAGGCCGCCCGCAAGAAGCTGCACCTCGGCAAGGAGACCGTGCGCCAGCTCGTCGTCCTTTCCGGCACCGACACCGTCATCGTCGACACCGGGGAGCCCACGCTCTGCCCCACGGACGGCACCAAGACCTGCGTCATCGGCCGCTAGACGCTTTCCTCGCGGCGGTCTCGGCAGGACCTAAGAGGAGCGGGTCCCCACCACGTGGCGGGGACCCGCTGCTGCTTCCTGCCGGCACGACGTCTACCGCTCCTCGACGTCGCCCCACTTGATGTACTCGAACCCCGTCCGGCACCTGCGGCACCAGTACTGCGCCACCGAGAGCTGCCCGCCGAAGGGGTTCACCAGGTGGGTGTCGCTCCCGTCGCAGAACGGGCACGGCGCGCTCTCGGGGAGCAGCTCCGGCTCGGCTCCCTGCGGGAGCGGCTCGCGGGCGTCGCCTCCGTTCGTCATTCCAGCAGCAGCGCGCGGTTCTTGTCGCCGCGGGCGCGGGCGGCGGTGGCCTCGTCCAGCGAGCCGCCGGCGCGGCGGGCGGACTCGTCCCAGCCGCCCCACTCCAGCGTTCCGGCGTACTCGCCGGCCGCGGTGAGGCCGGCGTCCTCCGCCAGCCCCGCGCCGGCCAGAACCGGCGCGACGCGGGCCAGGAAGCGGGCGCGCAGCTCCCCGGGGCCGGCCGCCACCAGCCCCTCCTCCAGCAGGCGGCGCGTGCCGGGGGCGGAGTCGTCGCCCAGCCACCGCAGCGCCTCCGGGAGGTAGCGCCGCAGCGAGGCCCCCAGCTCCGCGCGCACCTCGGGGACCGTGGCCATGCGGCGGGTCCAGCCGGCGGCGTACTGGAAGTGGAAGCGCTCCTCGTCCAGCATCTTCTGCACGCGGTTGTGGGCCGGCGTGTAGCGGCTGTCCACCAGCGCCGAGTACTGCACCGCCAGGGCGGTGTCCACCAGCAGCGACGCGGCGATGATGTCGGCCCAGGAGCCGAACTCCGCGTCCAGCGCCGGGTGGCTGCGGTACTCCGCCGCGGCCCTCTCGTGCTCCAGCGCCTTGGGGTCGTCGCCGAAGTCGCCCAGCAGCGCGTAGGTGAGGCGCGCGTGCCCCCACTCGTCCTGCGCCATGGACGACGCGGCGATCCCCGCCTCCAGCGTGGGCGCGCCCAGCATGCGGTCGCTGTAGCGCAGCCCCAGCACGCGCTTGCTGTCGGCCAGCGCCAGGAGCAGCGCGCGCAGCGCGGCGCGGGCGTCCTCCGGCAGCTCCGCCGCGCCCTCCGCGCGGGCCTCCGCCGCGGGCGCGCTCACCGGGCCTCCTTCACGGCCAGGTCGCCGCCGCCGTACGAGCCGGTGCCGCGGGCGTGCACCAGCTCCTGCTCCCCGTCCTCGGGGTGGCCCAGCAGCGTCACGAACTGGCTCTCCTCCGGGTCCACGGGGAGGATCGCGGAGCGCGGGACCACGCACATCTCCGCCCAGTTCTGCTCGTCGTACGTCTTCCAGGCGTAGACGCGGGCCAGGTCGCCCGTCTCGGCGTTGATGAAGCCGATGTGGCGCAGCGGCTCGCCCCGCGTCTTGCGCGCGAACACTTCGAAAACGGGCTCTCTCAAGGGAGTGCGATGGTGCGAGAGTGCGAAAGTGCGGAACCGCACCGTGCGGCCGCTACATGGACACGCCGAAGCGGCGCAGCGCCTCGCGCCCCTCGGGCGAGATGCGCGACTTGGTCCAGGCGGGGGTCCACGTCTCCACGACGCGCACCTCCTCCACCCCGGGCTCGCGCCGCAGCCGGTCCTCGATGTCGAAGTGGATGAACGCCATGCAGGGGCAGGCGGTGGCGGTGAAGGTGAGGTCCACCTCCACCGTGCCGCCCCGCCGCCGCACGTCGTAGATCAGCCCCAGGTCCACCAGGGAGATGGGGATCTCCGGGTCCATCACCTCGCGCAGCGCGTCCCAGAGCGGCCCCGTCCGCTCCTCCGGCGGCACCGGGTACGCGTCGGCGCGACCGTGATCCGGTGCGGGCGCGGGCTCGGCGTACTCCCGCACTCCCGCACTTTCGCACTTTCGCACCGCCGTCGCCGTCATCAGGCCGCCTCCAGCATGCCGCGGAAGGAGCGGCCCTCCTGGATGGACTCGATGAACTGCTTGTTGGCGGGGCCGCGGCCCTTCCAGCGCTCGAACACCTGGCTCCAGGAGATCTCCCCCTCGCCGAACAGCCAGCGCTTCTCGTCCTCGTCGTACCGGCAGGGGAACGGGTAGTCGAGCACGAACTTCTGCTCCTCCTCGCTCCAGTGCGCCGGCACGTCGATGCCGATGGACTCGCAGAGCGGCACCGTGCTCTTCATCCAGGTCTGGCGCAGCTCGTCGTTGGTCATCCCCTTGAGGCGGTACTCCAGCTGGCCGGAGTGCCGCTTCATGTCGTCGGGGAGCCCGAACCACTCCACCGCCATGGGGAACATCCAGTCCACCGCGCGCTGGACCTTCTCCTTGGCCTCGCCGCCGGCGGCGGACAGGCGCTTCATCCACATCTCGCCGTGGCGCAGGTGGAAGGTCTCCTCCTGGTCCACCTTGACCAGCGCGCGCTTGAGCGGCGCGTAGCTGGTGTTCTTGAAGACGTCGCCCAGCAGGGTGATCCCGGCGCGGTCGTACAGCCCGTTGGCCACCACCAGCTCCGCCCAGTTCTCCAGCGGGTGGTCGAAGCCGTAGGGGTGCTTGAACTCGTGCGGCTGGCGGCCGTACACCAGCTGCTCCTTGTCCATCCCCAGGTCTTCCAGCAGGCGGTAGGCGATGTTGGCGTGCGCCAGCTCGTCCTGGATGATCGCCGTGGCGGAGACCATGGTGTTGGTGGAGGGGGCGTCCTTGGCCGCGCCGAAGTACGCCGGCGCCGACACCAGCTCGGTGTCCGCCTGCACCAGGAGCTGCACGATCAGGGCGTTGCGGTACCCCTCCGTCATCTCGTCGGGGTACTCCACCATGAAGCCGTTCTGGACCTTCTGCTTCAGCTCCTCGTCCGTGTACCTGGCCATGTGCGATCCTCCGTTGCCATG
The DNA here is from genome assembly GCA_040752145.1 of Gemmatimonadota bacterium. Lineage (GTDB taxonomy): Bacteria > Gemmatimonadota > Gemmatimonadetes > Longimicrobiales > Longimicrobiaceae > JAFAYN01. Next base: position 7,848 of record JBFMFL010000181.1, on the reverse strand, counting down.
AAATGGGCGCGACGCGCGGCCTTGCAAGCGCCGCGCCCCGTATGCTCCTCTACGCCGCTCCGCCGCGGAGCCGCGCGCGCTGCGCGTCGAAGACGAACCGGGCGAGCTCCCGGCGCGCCGCGTGGGGCACCGCCGTGAACTCCACCGCCGTCCAGAAGCGCAGCCCGGGCGCGGCGTCCTCCGTCTCGCCGCCGCGCAGCGCGCGCCCCGCGCACTCCAGCGGCGCGGCGTCCCCGGGGAGGTGCAGCCGCGCCTCCAGCTCCGCGCCGGGCTCCACCGGCTCGGGGAGCGCCACACGCATCCCGCCCTCGCTCAGGTCGGTCGTGGCGCCGGCCAGGGTGCGGGGCGGGGCGCCGGCCGCCGCCGCGCGGAGCTCCACCGGCACCCGCACCTCCACCCGCACGGCGCCGCGGCGCTGAGCCCGCTGCACGCTCGCCGGCCAGGCGAGGCGCAGCGCCGGCCCGGGCTCCTCCTCGCGCCGCACCACCCGGGACACGAACACGCGCACGCCGTCCGGGTGCGTGCTCTGCACGTCCACCGCCGTCCCCGGCTCCACCCGCACCTCGTGCCCCCGGTGCACGGGCGCCCCCACCAGGACGTCCCGGCCCTCCTCCAGGTCCAGGACCCGGCTGGGATACCACCCGGCGCCCTCGCCCTCGCCGATGCGGAGCGACACGGGCTGCATGGGGGCGAGAAAGCGCTGCGCCATCGCGTGGGCTCGGAAGTCAGGACCGTCGCCGTTCGAACGATCGTTCGGCCGGGAAGCTATTCGGGATGCCGGCGGGTGTCAACCGGGGCGCCTGGAAGCGATCAGGTGCTGGAACTCGCGGATCAGCGGAATGCGCCCGTAGTGCGACGGCGTGAACGCCATCCTCACGAAGTCTTCCTGCGCGACGCGAAGCCTACCTGCTCCCTCGAGTGAGCCTTCGGACTGAAGTCGGTCCTGTAGGTCTCCGACCAGACGAACGAGAGCCCTTCCGCGCGAGGTGAGTGGCGCGATAAAGGTGGGCTGCATTTCCTGGTCGTACCACAAGGTCAGGCAATCCGACACGTTTACGTCGGCAAGACCCTGCTGGACGAGGAACAGGACGTACGCGAATAGGAATTCGTGCTCTTCCGGTCCGACGCCGACGCCTGCCTCCACCTCTCCGGTGGCGAGGACCGCTTCGGCGACTTCCATCGCCAGGTCCATTCCATGGTAGACGGATCGGGCGATGTTCGTGAGTCCGTTCGCGAACAGGTCGAAGTACGACAGCGGGAACGAGGCGTTCCCCGACGTGGTCTCCACCATCTTCCGGAGAACCTCGTCCAGCGGCAGAAACGGGACCGAGGACGCGCCGACGGCGGAAAACAACTGCTCGCGTGTGGCGCCCTGCAGCAGGTTGGTCTTGGGTACCGGAATGTAACCCGGCGCCCCGGGACGCCGAAGGACCTGCCGTGCGTCGGTCCAGTACGTCGCACCGTCCGCCGGGGAGTGCAGGAAGACGAGGACCGGGATCGGGAAGCGCTCCCAGTAGAACCTGTGCTTCGGATCCGGATGGAAGCGCCACTCGCTCCCGTGTCGTGGAAGTACGAGCCGCCGCTCTTCACCTGAGCTGCGACGAGATGGCCAACCACTTCACCCGTGTCGTTGACGAACTCGATCTGCCCGTCGATCCCGACGTCCGCCATCACGGTTTCCCGCCAGATCATGCCCAGCCGGTTGACCTCGGTGGCGACAGACAGGATCCCGGCGCGCTCCTGCAGCAGGTTCCCTGGCGCTCCAGGCATTCGCACGGCTGCGATGAAGTTCGGTGCCCTGGTCGCGGGGCCCGTCAGACCTTCGAGTTCACGGTCTCCACGATCTCGGTGCCGTCCGGCTGCGGCACCAGGCGCATGTCGCCGAAGATGTTGGGAGCCTCCTTCTGGAGGAGCCGGAGAACGGTCCCGGTGAGGCGCCGAATCTCCTTGTCGGCGGACCCGCTCCCCCTCATCTCGCAGAAGTGCCGCCAGGCGCGGGCGTTGCCCGTCGCCACGATCTTGGTCTCGGCGCAGTTGGGGAGCACGGAGCGCGAGGCCTCCCGGGCCCGCTTCTTCCGCATCGTCGCCGGGCCGTCGTCCCCCACCTTCTCGGTCAGCTGCTCCAGAAGCTTCCGGTACGAGCCCAGCGACAGCTCGCACGACTCCCTCCACGTGTCGAACTCGGGGGTGTTCTCCTCGATCTCGGGCGGAAGCACGAAGCCGATCCCCGATTCGTCCACGTAGCGCTGGCTCAGCTGCGAGTATCCCATGCCTGCCCGGTGCCGGATCAGCTCGTGGGTGAGCGAGCGGCTGACGCCCTCCAGCAGCAGCGTCCACACGGCGTGCTCCAGCACGCTGCCGTGCTTGGTCCGGAGGATGTTGGCCAGGTACGCCTCGTTGCTGGTGCGCCCGGGGATGGTGCGGTGCCCGCCCTCCAGCCCCGCGTCCTCGCCGAAGCTGAGGTAGCAGAGCCGCCCCGCGAACTCGGCCACCACCTCGCCCGGCACCTCGCTGTCGCTCTCCCAGCGGATGTGCTCCGGGTAGAGGAACTCCTGGCGGGCGATGAGGGTGACGCGGGGCTCGCGGATGATCTGCATGGGCTCGTCTCCGGGTGGGGTGCGTGACGGGCGCAAAGCTAGACCGTCCACCCCCCCCGCCACAAGGAGCGGCGGCGGGGGCCCACCGTTGCGCGGGCGGGGGGCGCCCTCGCATCTTCGGAGCGCCGGTCACCCCCTTCCGAGGTAAGCCGTCTTGCGGATCGTATCGCTCCTTTCCAGCGCCACCGAGATCGTCCACGAGCTGGGGCTCCAGGACCGCCTGGTGGGGATCTCCCACGAGTGCGACCACCCGCCGGAAGCGCTGCACCTCCCCCGCGCCTCGCGCTCCCGCTTCGACCCGGCCGGACTCACCAGCGGCGAGATCGACGCCGCGGTGCGGCGCTGCATGGCCGAGTTCGGGAGCGTGTACGAGGTGGACCGCGCGCTGCTGCGCGAGCTGCGCCCCGACCTGATCCTCACCCAGGGAGTGTGCGAGGTGTGCGCCGTCCCCACCGGCTCCGTGCTGGACGCCGCGGCCGACCTGCCCGGCGACCCCCTGGTGCTGTCGCTGGACGCGCACACCCTGGAGGGGATCCTGGAGACGGTGCGGCAGGTGGCCGACGCGGCGGGGGAGCCGCGGGCGGGCGAGGAGGCCGTCGCCCGGCTGCGGGGGCGCATGGACACGGTGGCCGAGCGGGTGGACGGCCGCCCGCGGCCGCGCGTGCTGGCGCTGGAGTGGCTGGAGCCGCCCTTCGCGCCGGGGCACTGGGTGCCGGAGATGGTCGAGCGCGCGGGCGGCGGCAACCTGCTGGGGACGGCCGGCGGGCACTCGGTGGAGGTACCCTGGAGCCGGGTGGAGGAACTGGACCCGGAGCTGCTGCTCCTCCTGCCCTGCGGCTACGACCTGGAGCACGCCCGCGCCGACGCCGAGCGCAATCGCGGGCGGCTGCGCGCCCTGGCCGGCGGGCTGGCCGACGCCGGGCGCGCCTGGGTGGGGCACAGCGCCTTCTTCAGCCGCTCCGGGCCGCGCGTGGTGGGCGGCATCGAGGCGCTGGCCGCCGCCTTCCACCCGCACGCCTTCCCCGGCGCCGACACCCGCGGCACGCTGGAGCCCTGGAGGTAGGCGCGTCGCTTGCACCCCCGCCGGCCGGCGCGCCGGCCGGCGGCGCGCAGCACCCCCCGCCAAGGAGACCATCCAAATGCGGCTTTCCACCCGAGTACACGGAGTCCTGGACTACCTGGTCGGCGCGCTGCTGGCCGCGTCCCCCTGGCTCCTCGGCTTCGCGCGGGGCGGGGCGGAGACCTGGGTTCCCGTCGCCGTGGGGGCCGGCGTCGTCCTGTACAGCCTGTTCACCGACTACGAGCTGGGCGCCGTCCGCCGGCTGCAGATGAGCGTCCACCTGTGGCTGGACGGGCTGGGCGGGCTGCTGCTCGCCGGCTCCCCCTGGGTGCTGGGCTTCGACGACCGCGTCTGGATCCCCCACCTGGCCTTCGGGCTGTTCCAGATGGCCGCCGCCCTGCTCACCGACACCATCCCCGCCTACGAGCGCCGCCGTGCACAGAGAGCCTGAGCTGGACGCCGATGTCTGCCGGGTCGTCGACGCCCCGGAGTCGCAGGCCGAGGTGCGGGCCTGGGCCTCCGGGGCCAAGGGGATCCACGCCGTGTCGCCCGACGAGGCGCTGCGCCTCTACCGGGAGAAGTGCGGCCCCGGGGTCGGGGGCGAGGGCGCCGAGGTGGTCTGGATGGACGTGGTCAACCCCGGCGAGGCGGAGGCCGTGTTCCTGCGCGACACGCTGCGCTTCCACCCGCTGGCGGTGGAGGACTGCGTCCGGGGCCGGCAGCGCCCCAAGGTGGACCGCTACCCCGGCTACTTCTTCATGGTGGTGTACGCCGCGCGCATCAACGCGGACCGCTCGCGCATGGCGCTCAACGAGGTGCACGTGTTCCTGGGGGAGCGCTTCGTGGTCACCGTGCACGACCGCAAGGTACACGAGGTGGGCGAGGTGGTGGCGCGCTGGCGGACGGCCCCGGGGCGGCTGCACGACACGGGGACGCTGGCGCACGCGCTGCTGGACGCGGTGGTGGACGGCTACTTCCCCGTGCTCGACCACTTCTCCGGGCGCGTGGAGGCCATCGAGGACGCCATGCTGGCCGACGGGCGCGGCGAGGACGACGCCATGCCGGGGATGCTCGCCCTGCGCCGCGAGCTGACCGTCTTCCGGCGGGTGGTGGCGCCCCAGCGCGACGTGCTCACCACGCTGCTGCGCCGCGACATCCCGTTCCTGCGGCCGGAGCTGCTCCCGTACTTCCAGGACGTGCAGGACCACGTCATGCGCGTCACCGAGGAGATCGACGGGATGCGCGAGCTGCTCGCCTCGGCGGTGGACGCGTACCTGTCTTCCGCGTCCAACCGGCTCAACCAGACCATGCGGGTCATGGCGGCGTGGTCCATCATCCTCATGGCCATGGCGTGGATCGCCGGGGTCTACGGGATGAACTTCACGGTCATGCCGGAGCTGGGGTGGCGGTTCGGGTACGCGTGGGCGCTGGGGGCGATGCTCGGGGTGGGGGGTGTTCTCTTCACGTTCTTCCGGCGGCGGCGCTGGATCTGAACGTTTTTCGATGATCTGGCCGTGGGGCCGCTCCGGAGCCGGACGATACTGCCGTCCGTCTCCTGCGCGGGCTCCGGGAACCCCGCCAAACTGCCGGCGGGTTTCCCTGCGCCGGAGTGAGCCAGCCGAAACTGCCCGGCTGTCTCCCTCCGCAACGGATTATGGGGGTACTGCGGAACTGCAACGACGAAACGGCCCCTCCCCGGCGATCGGGGGAGGGGCCGCGTCTCTGGTGCCGGTCTCCAGGCACGCACGGAACCGCGTGAGGGATGCGCGCCCGGAGGGCCGAGACCCCGCGGGGCAGTTTCCGCGGGGTCTCGGCTGCGTTGGCGAGCGTTGTATGCTCGCCTACGCAGCGCGCAGCCCGACCCGAGCGCCAGCGAGGGGCACGCCCAAACCCGCAGTTCAAAGCAGTTCCGTATTTAGATCGAGAACTCGGCGCCGACGCGCGCGAATACCTGGTTCACCCAGCCGTCGCCGCCGTCGTAGCGCGAGATGTAGTCGGTGACGCCGTAGCGCAGCGAGAAGCTGGGGCCCAGGCGCACCCCGGCGGAGGCGCCCAGCATCCCGGCAAGGTCGGTGGGGCCGTCCTCGTAGCGCACCTGGCCCACCCCGGCGGAAAGGGCCAGCGGCAGCGCGCCCGGGCCCGCCTGGCTGCCGTAGCGCGAGTACTCCAGCCCCGCGCTCCAGTGGTCCACCGTCACCCGGTCGCCGGAGCCCACCGCGCCGAAGGGGAGCTGGCCCAGCAGCTGCGGCCGCGAGCGCTGCGCGGTGCCGAACACGGCCAGGCGCGGGGCGAACCGCAGCGTGGCGCGCGCGCCGACGCCCCAGCCGCCCTCCAGGCGGGCCCGGGTATCCGGCAGGCTGCCGTAGAAGCCGTAGGCGGCGAACGGCTCGGCGGACAGGAGCTGCGCCGCGGCGGGCGCGGCGGGGAGGGCGGCGAGCAGCGCGGCCGCCAGCAGGATCTTGCGGGTCATGGTCTCTGGGATTCGGGTTCGCCGGAAGCTGGCGGGTGCGGGGAGCGCGCGCAAGCGGCCGGGGCGTGCCGCGTTGACAAGCGCGGCGGGGCGCGGGAGATTCCCCGTCCCGTTTCCCCGCACACCGCAATCGACCCGCGCGCATGCAGCTGCACCCCACCTTTCCCGAGTTCGTCCGCCTGGCGCGCGAGGCGACGCTGGTCCCCGTGTCGCGCGAGTTCCTGTTCGACACCGACACGGCGGTCTCCGCGTACCACAAGCTGGCGCGGCCGCCCTTCGGCTTCCTGCTGGAGTCCGTGGTGGGCGGGGAGCGCTGGGCGCGCTACACCTTTTTGGGGACGGAGCCGCGCGGGGCGTGGCGGCTGGTGGGGGACCGCATCGACCGCTGGACCCCCGCGGAGGGGTGGACGGAGGGGGAGCGCTCCGCCGACCCGCTGGCCGAGTTCGACCGGCTGGTGGCGCGGCACACCCCGGCCGAGGTGCCGGGGCTGCCGCGCTTCTGGGGCGGGGCGGTGGGCTACTTCGGCTACGACGTGGTCCGCCACGTGGAGCGGCTCCCCCACCCGCCCGCGGAGGGGCTGGGGCTGCCGGACGCGGTGTTCATGCTCACCGGCGTGGTGCTGGCCGTGGACAACCTGTTCGGCCGGGCGCGGGCCATCGCGGCGGTGGAGACGGAGGGCGCGGACGAGGCGGAGCTGAGGCGGCGCTACGACGCGGCCGCCGCCGAGGTGGAGGACGCCATCGGCAGGATCCGGGGCGGCGCCGGGCCGCGCCCGCTGGCCGTGGGCCCCGCGCCCGCGGAGGACCCGCCGTTCCGCAGCACCTTCACGCGCGAGGGATTCGAGGCGGCGGTGGGCCGGGTGCAGGACTACGTCCGCGCCGGCGACGCCTTCCAGGTGGTGCTGTCGCAGCGGCTCTCGCTCCCGCTGGAGGTCGCGCCCTTCGACCTGTACCGCGCGCTCCGCACCCTGAACCCCTCGCCCTACCTGTTCTACCTGGAGCTGGACGGCTTCCAGCTGGTGGGCTCCTCCCCCGAGGTGATGGTGCGGCTGGAGGACGGGACGGTGACGGTGAGGCCCATCGCCGGGACGCGGCGCCGCGGCGCGAGCGCCGAGGAGGACGCCGCGCTGGCCGACGACCTGCTGGCCGACGCCAAGGAGCGCGCCGAGCACCTGATGCTGCTGGACCTGGGGCGCAACGACGTGGGGCGCGTGGCCCGCTACGGGAGCGTGCGGGTGCCGCAGCGCATGACCATCGAGAAGTACTCGCACGTGCTGCACCTGGTGTCCACCGTGGAGGGGGAGCTGCGCGACGGGCTCTCGGCCACGGACGTGCTGCGCGCCTCCTTCCCGGCGGGGACGGTGTCCGGCGCCCCCAAGGTGCGGGCCATGGAGATCATCGACGAGCTGGAGCCGGCGCGGCGGGGCGCGTACGCGGGCGCGGTGGGGTACTTCGCGCACGGCGGGCGCACCATGGACACGGCCATCGCCATCCGCACCGTGGTGGTGCGCGGCGGGGAGGCCCACGTGCAGGCGGGCGCCGGCATCGTCGCCGACTCCGTCCCCGCCGCCGAGTACGACGAGACGCTCAACAAGGCGCGCGCCCTGCTGCGGGCCATGCAGATGGTGGCGCCGGCCCGGGAACCGGGCGGGTCCTGAAGCTCCCGCCGCCTCGCGACCAGGAGACGGAATGACGATGATCCGCTGGCTGCTGGGGGCCTG
>JBFMFL010000180.1:0-13882 GCA_040752145.1 Gemmatimonadota bacterium | reverse complement strand
GGGGGAGGCGCCGCAGCGCGGCCCGGCGCCCGAGCCGCCCTCCATGCGCACGCCGCCGCACCCGCCGCGGGCGGCCGCGCCCGCGCCGCCGCGCCCGGCGCTCTGCCGCGCCTGCCGCTCGCCGCTGCCGGAGGGGCGCGAGGTGAGGTTCTGCCCGCAGTGCGGGGCCACGCAGCGCCCGCTCCCCTGCGCGGCGTGCGGCGAGCTGGTGGAGCCCGAGTGGAAGTTCTGCGTGGGATGCGGCCAGCCGCAGCGCGCCCCCGGCGACCGCTGAGCCGGGGGGCGGAACGACGCTTGCAAGGGGCGCCGCGGGCGGCGTCCGGCGGTGGGCCGGGGGCCGGCGCGTGACTCGTGCCGAGAAGAGAATGCGGAAAGCGGAGCTGTTGCGGGCGGTGGCGGCGCTGGTGCTGGCGTCGGCGGCGCTGGCCGGGTGCGGCCGGGAAGGGGGGGGCGAGGGGGGCGGGGACGCCGAGGCCGCCCGCGCGGAGCCCGACGACTCGGCCCTGCCGAAGGCGGCGGCCAACGTGGCGCTCCCCGCCGGCGTGACCGCTGGGATGGTGGCCGACGGCCGCAAGCAGTTCGGCACCACCTGCGTGGTCTGCCACGGCCCCGACGCCCGCGGCACGCAGCTCGCCCCGTCGCTGCGGGACGGCGAGTGGATCCACATCGGGGGCGGGTACGAGGAGATCCTGCGCCTGGTCCACACGGGCGTCCCCGAGCCGGAGCAGTACCCGGTGCCGATGCCCCCCCGCGGCGGCGGCCCCTTCAGCGAGGAGCAGCTGCGCTCGATCGCCGCCTACGTGTACTCGGTGTCGCACGGCAACCGGCAGGCGGCACCGGCCGCGGCGGATACGGCGGCCGCCGAGCGGTAGAACGGCAGTACGGAGTCCGCTGAACGGCGGTACGAAAGTGCGAGAGTGAACGGCGCCCTCGCCCGGAGATCCGGGTGGGGGCGCCGTTCGCCCTTCCCTGCCGTTCCCACATGATGTCGCGGAGGGAGACTCGCGCGGGCTGTATCGCGCGAGGCTCACGGAGCCGGAGCGGAGACAGCCGGCGGTTTGGCTGGCTCCGCGACCCGCGCAGGAGACGGACGGCAGTATCGTCCGGCTCCGGAGCGGCCCCACGGGACCGCCCGAGTGGACACGCTCCTTGACGCCCGCCCCTATGTACGGGTACCTTCCGTCCCTCACCCCCGAAAAATCCTCTCCCGGAACACCCCGACAGGACCCCGCATGCCCCGCATCGCCGTGATCGCAGGAGACGGGGTCGGCACGGAGGTCACACGCGAGGCAGTCAAGGTGCTGCGCGCGGTGACGGCCGGTGCCGGCCCGGAGCTGGAGCTGGTGGAGTGGCCGCACGGCGCCGACCACTACCTGGCCACCGGCACTACCCTGACGGACGACGAGTTCGCGGACCTCTCGGCCAACTACGACGCCATCCTGCTGGGTGCCATGGGCGACCCGCGCGTGCCGGGCAACGAGCACGCCCGCGACATCCTGCTGGGGCTGCGCTTCAGGCTGGACCTGTACGTCAACTTCCGCCCCGTCCGGCTCCTCCACCCCGGCCTCACCCCGCTCAAGGACAAGGGGGAAAAGGACGTGGACTTCGTGATCTTCCGCGAGAACACGGAAGGGGTCTACGTGGGGATGGGCGGCGTGTTCAAGAAGGGGACGCCGGACGAGGTGGCGGTGCAGGAGGACGTGAACACCCGCAAGGGGGTGGAGCGCATCGTCCGCGCGGCGTTCGAGCACGCGCGCACGAACGGGCTGGAGCGCGTCACCATGTCGGACAAGGCCAACGCCATGGAGCACGCCGGCGGCCTCTGGCGGCGGGTGTTCAAGGCGGTGGCGCAGGAGTACCCGGACGTGCAGAGCGAGGCGCTGTACGTGGACATGCTCGCCATGGACATGGTGCGCCGCCCGGAGCGCTACCGGGTGATCGTGACGGGGAACCTGTTCGGCGACATCCTCTCGGACCTGGGCTCGCAGCTGGCGGGCGGGCTGGGGCTGTCGGCGTCGGGCAACATCCACCCGGGGCGGGTGTCGCTGTTCGAGCCGGTTCACGGCTCGGCCCCGGACATCGCGGGGAAGGGGACGGCGAACCCGTTCGCGGCGGTCCTGACGGCCGCGCTGATGATGAGGCACCTGGGGCACCCGGGGGCGGCGGAGCGGATGGAGGCGGCGGTGCGCCGGGCGATCCACGAGGGCCGGACCACGCCGGACCTGGGCGGATCGCTCACGACCGCTGCAGCCGGCGACGCCATCTGCCGATACCTGGAGGCGGAGGGGGCGTAGTCGCACGGCTCCGCCCCCCGCGCGACTTCCCGAGCTTCCCGTAAGAGCATGCGCAAGAGGAGCACAACCATCGGCGAGATCCTGGTCGGCCTGGGCCGGATCTCCCCCGAGGACGTGGAGCGGGCCCTGGCCTACCAGCGCGAGTGGGGCGGGTACTTCGGCGACGCCCTGGTCGCCCTGGACCTGGCCACCCCCGCGGAGGTGAAGTGGGGCCTCGCCGACCAGTACGACCTCCCCTTCGTCAACCTGCGCCCCGACGGCATCGACCGCAGCGTGGCCGCCCTGGTGCCGCCCGGCTGGGCCCGCGAGCACCTGGTGCTCCCGGTGCTCCGCGACGGCGACACGGTGACGGTGGTGCTCTCGGACCCGCGCGACCTGGGGCGGCTGATCGAGGTGCAGCAGTTCACCGGCGCCGCCAACGTGGAGGCGGCGCTCTCCACGCCGGCCACGCTGCGCGCGCTGATCGACGCGGTTCACGGCGAGCCGGACATCTCGCCCATCCCGCTGCTGCGCTTCCTGCTGGAGGCGCTGGAGTCGGGCGCCGAGGAGGTGGGGGTCTCCGTCCGCTCCGGGCACGCCGGCGGCTGGGCGCGGCGCCAGGCCGTGTCGCACCGCACGCTGGACGGGGAGGCCCTTCCCGACCTGCGCCGCCTGGTCTCCCCCTTCCCGGACTCCACGGTGGCGCCCGGGGTGCGCCGCTGGCCGGCGCGCATCTCCCTGTCCGGCTGCGTGTGGACGGCGGAGTGCCACGCCGTGGGCGACGGGGCGGCGCTGGAGTGGGCCGCCCGCATCACCGGCCAGGAGACGCCCGACACCGCCACCTGGGTGGACCCGGACGAGCGCGCCGCCGTGGGGCGGGCGCTGCGCCACGGGAGCGTGCTGGTGGAGGCGTGGGCCGACGATGAGGCGGCGCTGGAGCGCGCCCTCCCCGGCCTCCCCGCGCTGCTGCTGGAGCGCGACCCCCGCTCGGTCCACCTCTCGGACGGGGCCGCGGCCGTGCCCGGCGCGGCGATCACCGTGCCCGTGGGCGAGTCGCTGCGCGAGTCCCTTGCCGGGCTCGTCCCCTTCGCCCTGGACGCCCTGTCGCTGGACGTGCTGGAAGCTTCCCCTTCGGACCTGACCGCCGCGCGCCACGCCGCGCCGCTGGTGGTGGCCCGCCTCCGCTCCGGCGCGGTCGCCGGCGCCGACTTCCGTCTCCTCCTCCGCCGCGAGGGAGACGCCCTGCTCTGGACCCGCCACGAGGCCGCAGATGCCGCAGATTGACCAGTTCCTCAAGCTCCTGGTTCAGCACGGGGGCTCGGACCTGCACCTGAGCTGCGGGAGCCCGCCGGTGATGCGGGTACACGGCCACCTGCAGCGCATCAAGTTCCGCGACCTGGCCGCCGCGGACATGCAGACGCTGCTGTTCGAGATCCTGCGCCCGGACCAGAAGGACAAGTACGACGCCACGCGCGACCTGGACTTCGCCTACGAGATCCCGGGGACGGCGCGCTTCCGCGGCAACGTGTTCATGCAGCACCGGGGGATGGGGGCGGTGTTCCGCGTCATCCCCTCCAAGGTGCTCTCGGCGGACGAGCTGAAGCTGCCGGAGGCGATCCGGAACTTCACCAAGCTGAACAAGGGGCTGGTGCTGGTGACGGGGCCCACCGGCTCGGGCAAGTCCACCACCCTGGCGGCGATGATCGACCTGATCAACGAGACCCGCCCGGAGCACATCCTCACGGTGGAGGACCCCATCGAGTTCGTGCACCCCAACAAGAAGGCGCTGGTGAACCAGCGCGAGGTGGGGCCGCACACGCAGAGCTTCGCGTCGGCGCTCAAGGCGGCGCTGCGCGAGGACCCGGACGTGATCCTGGTGGGCGAGATGCGCGACCGCGAGACCATCTCCCTGGGCCTCACCGCCGCCGAGACGGGGCACCTGGTGTTCGGGACGCTGCACACCAACAGCGCCCACAAGACGGTGGACCGCATCATCGACACCTTCCCCGCGGACCAGCAGGAGCAGGTGCGGGCGATGCTCTCCGAGTCGCTGCGGGGCGTGGTCGCGCAGCAGCTCCTCCGCAAGAAGGGCGGCTCCGGCCGCGCGGCGGCGCACGAGATCCTGGTGGGGACGCCGGCGGTCGCCAACATGATCCGCGAGGGGAAGACCTTCCAGATCCCGTCGCTGATCCAGACCGGCAAGAAGGACGGGATGATCCAGATGGACCAGTCCATCCTGGCGCTGCTCATGTCCGGCCAGGTGGACGCCGAGGAAGCGTACGCCAAGGCCCACGACAAGGGCATGTTCAAGCAGTACCTGGAAAAACCCGACATGCAGAGGGCGCAAACGGCCTGATACTATGAAGTTATAGTCAATCTCCCGGCCAGCGGGCCAGGGCCTGGCTGCTTCCAGGCAGCTTCCCGCGGGAGGGCCTTATACAGAGCACCCCGGCACGGCACCGTGCTGGGGTGCTTTCACCCCGGATCCTGCACGTGAGGGGCGATCCGGTTGATTTCGCCTGGCGCGCTGCCCTCTCGGGGGACTGAAGAGCCAGCGGAGACGGGTCCGAGGGGGCTCGGAAGCTCCTGCGGGCCTGCTCGAACAGGGGATTTTTCGTCGCAGGGCACACCCTCTCCACGACCGCGACGCACCCGTCCGGTCCTCCTCGCCCGCAGGCCTGCACGAACGACTCAGGCCGGCAGCGGCGGCCCGGTCCCCACGCGGCGCAGCGCCCGCAGCAGCTCTCGACGCATCGGCTCGGCCCGCTGGAACTGCACGTACTGCTTGCGGGCGTGCGTGGTCAGCTTCGCCGGCAATCGGAAGAGCCAGGCCCGCAGGCGCTTCGGCTGCGCGCGTCGCCAGGAGCCCGACAGCGCCGTGGTGCGGATCGTGTGGAGCATCTGGTAGGCGAGCGCTCCCAGCGCCCAGAGCAGATGGTTGCCGCCCAGGTCGTCGACCGCTGTCTGCCCCAGCGAGAGCTGCCCCAGCTCCTCGATGCGCTGCTCCACGAGCGCGCCCCGGTTGTAGAGCCGCCATGCCGAGAGGGCGCTGATCCCCTCCACGTTGGTCAGCACGTGCGCGGTCTTCTCCACCTCGTAGCTCTCCAGGGCCAGCTCCCCTTCGGCGCCCCCGACCTCGCGCCGCTTCTCCAGCGTGAGCAGCCGTGCGCCGTAGAGCCTGCCCGAGGCCGTCCAGAGCTGGGGATCCTTGCGCGAGCGACGGAAGGGCGAGAGATGGCGCCGCAGCCACTTCTGATTGGGCGCCTTGAGCGCGTAGCCGACTCCCAGCCCAGAGAGCGCCTCGACCATCTCCCGCGAGAAGAAGCCCTTGTCGAGGCGGACTGTGATCTGCTCCACTCCGGCCGCGCGCAGTTGCCCCACCAGCGTCTCGATCCAGGGGATCGCCCCGGCGGCGGTGTGGGCGCTCCCGGGGCGCCAGCGCACGCCCAGGCAGTCGCCCGTCTCGGCCAGGAACGCCACCAGCGGGTGGTGGCTGGGCCGGCCCTTCTTCGTCGGGTTGTAGCCCTTCTCGGCGCCGGCCTGCTTCCGCCCGTATCTCTGCACCACCGTGCTGTCCAGGACCAGCATCACCGAGCGCGGCACGCCACTCCTCCCCCAGCGGGCACGCACCATCTGCCAGAGCACGGCGTCGAGTTGCCCCGCCAGGCGCTCTCCGCCCCGGCGCAGCCAGCGTCCGAAGGTCGTCGCATCCGGCACGCGCTTCCAGCCGAAGAGACGCCGGATGCCGCGCCCGCCCAGCAGGTGCAGGTCGTCCATGCTGCCGCCCCCGTAGAGCAGCAGCGTCATCCAGAGCTCGACCATCAGGCTCGGCCGGTAGTCGCCGCGCAGCCAGGCCGCTTCCGTGTCGATCCTCTGCCCCAGATCCAGCCGATCCCAGAGCCGGCGCACCAGCAGCAGACCGCCCCCATCCGTCAGCTCGCCCGCCGAGTGGCGCAGGCGCAGCGGTGCCGGACTGCCTTGCACGTGGGGCCGAGAAGCGATAGTGTGAACCCGCACCGTCTGGGTGCCTCCGCGTTGGGGGATTCTTCTTGGCAGAAGTCCCAACAACGTAAGGCCTCAGGCGGTGTTTTTCATGTCCCTACCATCCCTCTCGTGCAGGATCCGGGTTCACTTTTCAGGAGTTTCTTTTGGCATGTTCACACTATTGCGCTGTGGTGGCGCAGCACGTGTACCTAGGACTCCCGAGCTCCCAATCAGGTTCTGTAGCAGTCCAGCGGCCCCACAGTGCTCCGGGTCGAGATGGGGGCCACGAGCGTGTCCGGGACCGGATGGGCATGGAAGTATTGTCTATCCCCGGTCAAACGTTAGAATGGAGGCGAAGACGTTCCCGCCAAGTCCCTACCTCCCGTCCGCTCATGGTTGATAGTAAAGACCACTTCGAGGAATTCGAGCCGCACACTCTCCTCAAGCACGCGATTCTCCGGATGTATGCGGAGCGCTGGGCGCGGAAGCTTCTGCTACGGCGTGGCGCGGGCACTAGGCTACGGATTGTAGACGCATGCGCTGGACGCGGCGGGGACGAAGCAGGCAACAAGGGCTCACCTCTGGTGGCGGCCGTTGTCGCCAAAGGCGCAGCGGCGCAGATAAGCGAGATGAGAGGTGAGCCGGTCCGCATAGAGGTTGCTGCGATAGAGCAGAAGCCATCGTTTTACCGCGCGTTGCAACAAAACCTGGAGCCATTTGGGGACAGCGTTGTCGCGCTGCCTGGAACACTCGCGGACCACATCGGAAAGTTTGAGCGTGAATTCGACGAGGTGCCCACACTCTTCTTCATCGATCCGTTTGGACTGGCGCCGTTGCGGGCTGACGTCGTTGGACGGGCGTTAGCTGGGCGCCGCAACGAAGTGTTGTTGCTGTTCGCGGACCAAGCGGCACTGCGACACAACGGAGCTGCTGCCACAGCAGCCCCGCGCGAGCTTTCCCCGCAGGCATCCATGTTCGATGACGAACCCGTCCCGGCGGCCACGTACGAGCCTGCCGCGAGCGTAGCAGGTCGAGTTCGCGGCGCGCAACGCTCAACCGAAATCCTAGATGCAGCCTACGGCCATCTAGACTGGCGAGCCGCAGTCCGCGACGTACCGCAGCAGGAGCGGAGACGGGCGTTTATCGACCTTTACGTCCGCCTCTTGCATGAGCTGGGGGCGGAGTATGTCCTAGTTATTCCAATCATCAACGACCGCTTCAACCTACAATACCACCTCGTCCACGCGTCACATAGCGTCTACGGCTACACGACGATGAAAGAGGAGGTAGAGCGGGCATGGAAAGCCGGCACGGTGGGTGACACGGCGGCTACTCTCATGCGGTTTGGCGCTGCAGTCTCCAATGGGGAGATCGAGCGAGCGGTGCGGACCCGTTTCGCGGGACGGGAGGTGGGATGGACGGAGGAGAACGGAGTGCAAGATTACGCCATGAAACACACCCCCGCTCTAAAGCACCAGATGCCGGAGCTTAAACGGCGGCTAGCGGATCTTCGAGTTCCGGGAAGAGGGAGAGAGATCCGGTACAAATTTCCTCCTCTCCCGAAAGGATAGAAGGCATTTCATCCCACGTGCGGCCTTGAAGTTGGCGACCTCCGGATTTCGGAGTGCGCCCGCCCCATTGTTTGAAGAAGAATGCGACGCCAGCTGATTCGCATTGATCCCGGATGCTAGTTGCCCACGCCTCATCCATTTTGCGGAAGTTGGCCCCGCTCTCCCCGCCAGCGATCACCCAGTCAATTCCCTCGAGGTTTAGTGTGAGCGGCCCCAGCAATGGCTCGCAGGATAGAAAACGGACGGCCGCTGGTAGGTCGCGGAGCTGGTCAATCCGGAACGCGGCGCGCTGATCCTCAACTGAGGTTCCCATCCATACGTGTGCAGGTATCTCACCGCCCGGGAACAGGTCGTGATTGCGGTTGAAGAACCGCACCGCCCGCCCCGGACGCTTCGTGAGTACCTGGTAGATATGGCGATCAGTTCGAAGCATTACCTCGAAGATCTGCCGCACGTACGCCCCAGGCACGTCCACGTGGAACAGATCCGACATGGAGTTGACGAAGATCATGCTTGGCTCCCGCCACTTTTCCGGTTGCGTCAGCCGCTCCGGCCAGAGGCGTACCGCGAAAGGGTCCGCGGCGTTGGCGGGTGTTTGGACAACCGGAAGCCGCTTGCCATATGCGTCGGCGAGGCGGCCGTGTGCCAGCACGTGCGCGTAGCAGTTGTCACAGCCGGCCGAGACCTTGGTGCAGCCCGTCACCGGGTTCCAGGTCGCGTCCGTCCACTCAATCTGAGTGCGGTCGCCCATGGGCTCTCTCTTTGCGTGGTGCGAATTACATCGCGATATGCAATCTAAGGTGCTGGCAAATAGGCGCAAGTGCCTAATTTTCAACGTAATAGAGCGCATGTGGTTATGCGGCGAGCCCTGTTGCCGCCTAGCGCGCATCACGAGACCAAGCATCTTGTGGACACCACGCTTAGTCTCCCTCGCGCTCCACTACCTCTTCTCGGCGACTTCCCATGTGGGCTCCCCGAGCCTCTTGGGTCGACACAGTACTGCTGTGCCGACACTGCGGGGTCTCGCTGCGCCGGAGGGAGCCAGCCGAAACTGCCCGGCTGTCTCACTCCGCAACGGATCGTGTGGGTACTGCGGGAACTGCAACGGCACGACGGCCCGTCGCGGTCCGATTTCCTTTGCTCTTGGGTTCCGCGCGCGTAACTTGGACCCGTCACACGACACGGCCGGCCGACCCGCAGCGTCCCGTCCGCCGGTCTCCCACAGCGCGAGGTGGTCCCGTGGGATCACTCGTCACCCGTCCCCTGGAGCGCGCACCCGACGCCGGATCCCTCCGGCGCCCGGGGCGCGCTTCGTCGTTCACCCCAGCCGGGCCCCGGCCCCGGAGGTGAGGTATGGCGGACGAAACCGAAGAATGGCACGTGCCCAAGCTCTGCATCGTCCTGTTCCGCTTCCCGGGCGTGAAGGGTGCCCACGACGCGGTGCGCGACGCCAAGGCGGAGGGGTGGCGCCACGACGAGGTGGAGGCCGACGCGCTGGTCTCGCACGAGGCCAACGGCAAGGTCCACGTGCACGACCCGGGCGCCGCGGTGGCGGGGGGCACCTTCGGGGTCGCCGCCGCCACCATCCTGGGGCTGGTGGGCGGCCCCTGGGTGCTGCTTGCGATGGTGGCGGCCGGCGGGATCCTGGGCGGGCTGGTGGGCCACTTCGCCGGCCGCATCATCCCCGCCGACGACCTGGCCCGCGTGGGCGAGGCGATCCCCCGCGACAGCTCCGCCTACGTGGTGCTGGTGGAGGAGCACGACGAGGCCAAGGTCAAGGAGGTGTTCGCCGACCGCGCCGCCGGCGTGCTCGCCTTCCCGGTGAGGACCGAGATGGACGGCCTCCACGGCAGCGAGGTGCTGGAGAAGCTGCGCGCCGGCTGACCCGGACCCGGTTTGAAGGGCTCCGAACTGCGGGTTCGGGCGTGCCCCCGGCTGTCGCCGGGGTCGGGCTGCGGCTCCGTAGGGCTGCAAACAACGCAGCCCAACGGAGTCGAGCCCGCGCAAACTGCCGCGCGGTCTCGCCCCTTCGGGCCGACATCCCTCACGCAACTGCCTGCCCCACCTGGATATCCAGTAGTTGCCCCCTCTCCCAGAATTGGGAGAGGGTGGCGAGCCTCAAGCGAGCCGGGTGAGGGCCAGGCGCCCCCGCCCTGATCTCCCGTCGAGGGCGCTTTTCACGTACTGCGTACTTCGTACTCCGTACTGCCGTCCACTTTCGCACTCACGCACTCCCGCACTTTCGCACTCCCGCACTGCCGTCCCCTCACCACAACCCGTACTTCGTCAGGTCCTGCCGCAGCTTCAGCAGCGCCGAGTCCTTCATCTTGGCCTCCAGCATCACGTCGAACGCCGCGTCCGCGCCCACCTCGCGGAGGAAGCCGGAGAACTCCCAGGGGTTCACGTAGTCGGCGTGCTGCGAGAGGAGCGGCGGCGCCTCCACCTCGCGCTTGCCGCGGGTGACGATGCGCGAGTCCAGCCGCGGCGAGGAGAAGTGTACCTTGGGCACCACCCTCGCGGGCCAGGTGGCGAGCGCCCGGCGCGCGGCCTCGCCCACGGGGAGCGTGCCGGGGTTGAGGTTGTGGTGCTGGTGGTCGAAGATCACCGGCACGCCCACGGCCTCGTGGACGCGCAGGCAGTCCTCCACCGTGTAGATGGTCTCGTCGTTCTCGATCACCAGCCGGCGCCGGCCCCCCTCCGAGAGGCGCGGAAAGCTCTCCACGAAGCGGGCGATAGCAGCGTCCTTGTCGCCGTAGGCGCCGCCCAGGTGCAGCACCACCACCGCCTCCGGCCCCTGCTCCATGGCGTCCAGCAGCGCCGCCTGCGAGTCCACGTCGGCGATCCCCTTGGCGGTGATCTCCGGGTTCACGGCGCTGAGCAGCACGTACTGCGAGGGGTGCAGCGACAGGCGGATGCCGCGCTCCCGGGCGGTGCGGCCCACCTCGGCCAGCTCCGCCGCGCACTCGCGGATCTGCCCGTGGAATTGGGGCATCTCCGGGTGGGTGGCGTACGGGGCGAAGTCGGAGGAGATGCGGTACATCCGCACGTCGATCTCCTCCAGGTAGTCCAGGATGGCGCGCAGGTAGCCGATGGACACCCGCAGGTGCGGCCCGGACTGCCACTTGCGCGCGTCGTTGCTCTTGAGGTCCGGCCGCCCCGTCACCTTGACCGCGAACCCCAGCCGCCTCGGCCAGCGCCCCATCCCCGCCTCCCGGCTCACGCGTTCCTCGCGGCGCGCGGGCACCCGCCCCGCGCCCGGAGGCACCCCGGGCGGCAAGACCGGGACCGCCGCGGACCGGGGGGAAGGGGGCGCGGTACTTGCAACTGCGCCGGCCGCAGGCGGCCGGAAGGGTCCGGCCCGCCGGCCTTTCGGCACCGCAGCTCGGGGGGAGCGGGCGCGGGCTGTGGGAGTGAACCCAAGCCAAGGAGAAGGGTCATGGCGGACATCAACGTCGAGCGCAAGCAGCGGAGCATCTGGCCGTGGATCGTCGGCCTGCTCGTGCTGGCGCTCCTCATCTGGCTGCTGGCTTCCATGTTCAACGGGGACGACGACGGGGAGGTGGTGGTGGACGAGACCACGGTGGAAGCCCCCGTGACCACCAGCCCGTGAGGCGGTGAGGGAGGGCAGGGGATGTACGGCGGGCCGGGCGCAGATGGATCTGCGCCCGGTTCTGCTTCCCCCTGGAACGATGGTTGCATGTGCCTCCATCCCCCGCGGCGGAGGGGGTGGGAGTGGGCTAAATCCCGATCTCTGCCGGACTTGCGACACTGAACCTCAGGGAGGCTTCCATGATGAACGACGATCTCGACCGCGTGGTCCCGCTCGATCAGCTCGACGACTTCAAGGTCGCCGAGGGTGATCCGGACGTGCGCGGCTGGGAGGTGGTGGGTTCGGACGGCCGCAAGATCGGCGAGGTGGACCAGCTGCTGGTGGACACCGCGGCGATGAAGGTGCGGTACCTGGACGTGGACGTGGACAACGACCTGGTGGCCGGCGCGACCGACGCCTCCGACCGCCACGTGCTCATCCCCATCGGCTACGCGCGGCTGGACGAGGGGAGCGACCGGGTGATCGTGGACCAGCTGGCGAGCAGCGACGTGGTGGGGCTCCCCGAGTACACCCACGGGCCCATCACCCGCGACTTCGAGAGCAGCGTCCGCAGCCGCTTCGACACGGGCTACACGGGTGCCGCCACCACCGGCGCCGCGGGGCTGGCCTCCGCCGGGACCGCGGACACCACCCGCGACAACGACTTCTACTCGCACGACCTGTACGACGACAACCGCTTCTACGGGGCGCGCCGCGGCCTGGAGGGCGACGAGGCCCGGCTGACGCTCTCCGAGGAGGAGCTGGCCGTCCGCAAGCAGCGCATGGCCGCCGGCGAGGTGGACGTGCACAAGCGCGTGGAGACGGAGCACGTCTCCACCCCGGTGACCACCACGCGCGAGGAGGCGGTGGTGGAGCGCCGCCCGATCACCGACCCGTCGATGCACACCGGCGCGCGCATCGAGGGCGACGAGGTCCGCATCCCGATCATGGAGGAGGAGGTCGTGGTCGAGAAGCGGGTCGTTCCCAAGGAGGAGCTGGTGGTCAAGAAGCACACGGTGCAGGAGACCGAGAACGTGGAGGCCGACCTGCGCCGCGAGCGGGTGGACGTCGACCGCCAGGGCGACGTGAGCCTGCGCGACGAGCGCCGCGACGACCGGCTGTAGCCGGCCGCGGCGGACGGGCGGGTGCGGGGGCGCTCCGGGTCTTCCCGGGGCGCCCCCTCGCCTTCCGGCCGCCGCTGGACGGCGGCCGGCCGCGCCGTAGATTGTGGCCCGTGTTCCTCCCCCTCCGCCCCGGCCCATGCCCACACCCGCGCTTCCCACTCCGGCAGGACCCTGCGTGCTCGCGCTGGACGTGGGGAGCTCCAGCGCGCGGGCGCGGGTGTACGGCCCGGACGGCGCGGCCGTGGAGTCCGTCCCCACGGTGAGCGAGGCGTACGCGTGGACGGTGACGCCGGACGGGGGGATGGAGACCGGCGCCGACGCGCTGGTGGAGCGGACGGCGCGCGTCGTGGACGCCGCGCTCCGCGAGGCCCGGGCCGCGGGAGTGCGGGTGGCCGCGGTGGCGACCGCCACCTTCTGGCACTCGCTGCTGGGGGTGGGGGCGGACGGCGCGCCGCTCACCCCGGTGTACGGCTGGGGCGACATGCGGGCCTCCGCGGCGGCGCTCCTCCTGCGCGGGAGGGTGGACGCCGCGGCCGCGCACGCGCGCACGGGGTGCTTCATCCACCCCAGCTACCCGGCCGCCCGCCTTCTCTGGCTCCGCGGCGCCGCGGCTGATACCTTCCCGCGCGTCGCCGCCTGGATGTCGTGGGGGGAGTACCTGGAGCTGCGCCTGTTCGGGGTGCGGCGCTGCTCGCTCTCCATGGCCTCGGGGACCGGGCTGCTGGACCTGCGCCGCCGCGCCTGGGACCCGGAGATGCTGGCCGCCGCGGAGGTCGCGGAGGGCGCGCTCTCGCCGCTGGTGGACGCGGACGCGCCCACCCCGCCGCTCCGCCCGGAGTGGGCCGGGCGCTGGCCGGAGCTGCGCGGCCTTCCCTGGATCCCCGCGCTGGGGGACGGCGCCTGCGCCAACCTGGGGAGCGGCGCCGTGGGGCCGCGGCGCCCGGCGGTGACGGTGGGGACCTCGGCGGCGGTGCGCGCCCTGTGGGAGGGGGAGCCGGTGGCCGTCCCGGCGAGCCTGTGGTGCTACCGGCTGGACGGGCGCCGGCTGGTGATGGGGCGCGCCCTCTCCAACGGCGGCAACGGCGTGGCCTGGCTGCGCGAGCGCTTCCGCCTCCCCCCGCCGGAGCGGGCGGAGGCGGAGGTGGCGGCCATGGAGCCGGACGCGCACGGGCTGACGGTGCTCCCCGCGCTGATGGGCGACCGCGGCCCCGGCTGGGAGCAGTGGGCCGGCGCCTCGGTGCTGGGGATCACCCAGGCCACCCGCCCCACGGAGGTGCTGCGCGCCTGGATGGAGGGCTCCGCCTTCCGCATCGCCGGGGCGCTGGACTCCCTGGAGCGGGC
>JBFMFL010000018.1:0-42793 GCA_040752145.1 Gemmatimonadota bacterium | reverse complement strand
CAGAACGGCGCCCCCACCGCGAGATCTCGGTGGGGGCGCCGTTCAGCGTACTGCGCACTGCCGTGACGCTTCACGCTGCGCGTGAACCGGTTGAACACTTTCGCACTCCCGCACTTTCGCACTCCCGCACTTCCCCTCACCCCCTCCCCCGCCTCCGCGTCGGCCTCGGCCGCTGCTTCTGCCGCCGGATGCGCTCCCGCTCCAGGCGCGCCTTGCGCTCGCGCTCCAGCCTCTGGCGGCGCGCTTCCTCGATGGCGGCGGGGCTGCCGGGGCGCGGGCGGATGGTGGCGTCGGTGATGGAGCGCGCCACGGCGTCGTGAACCGCCTCCCGCACGTTCAGCATCGCCGCCGAGGAGCCGTCGTCCCAGGTGCGGTTGGTGAGCAGCACCACGAACAGCTGCTGCGTGGGGTCGATCCAGATGGAGGTGCCGGTGAAGCCCGTGTGGCCGTACGACCGCGGCGAAAAGTAGCTCCCGGCGGAGCTGCGCGCCGCGGGGACGTCCCACCCCCAGGCGCGGTTCCCCACCCGCGTCCGCACCGTGGTGAAGCGCCGCACCGTCTCCGGCGAGTACACGCGCTGCGTGCCGTAGCTGCCGCCGTTCAGCAGCGTCTGCGAGTACACGGCGAGGTCGCGCGCCGTGGAGAACAGCCCGGCGTGGCCGGCCACCCCGCCCAGCCGGTAGGCGTTGGCGTCGTGCACCACCCCGCGCAGCACGTGGCCCTGGTTGGAGCGCGAGGCGCCGGGAGCCGTGTACGGGCGCAGCGCGCTCGGGGGCAGGTACATGGTGGACTGCATCCCCAGCGGCGCGTACACCCGCCGCGCCAGGTACGCGTCCACCGGCTCCCCCGCCACCTCCTCCACCAGCGCCCCCAGCAGGATGAACCCGTGGTCGCTGTACACCATCCGCTCCCCCGGCCGCGCCTGCAGCGTGGCGCGCATCGCCCGGCGCAGCGCGGCGGCCGGGGAGGTGGAGCCGTACAGCCACTCGCCCGCGGGGAGGCCGGAGGTGTGGGTGAGCAGGTGGCGGACGTTGACCTCGCCCTTGTACCTCCCGGTGAAGCCGGGGAGGTAGCGCTGCACCGGCGCGTCCAGGCGCAGCCGGCCGTCGTCCACCAGCGCCATCACCGCCGCGGTGGTCCCCGCCACCTTGGTGAGCGAGGCGACGTCGTACAGCGTCTCCCCGGCGCGCACGGCGCCGGTGCCGCCGGGGAGACGGCCGTAGCCGCGCAGCCGCACCAGGCGGCCGCGGCGCCCCACCGCCAGCGCCGCCCCGGGAAAGGTGCCGGCCTCCACCGCGGCGCGGATCGCCGCGTCCGCCTTCGCCAGCCCGGCCTCGCTCATCCCC
This sequence comes from Gemmatimonadota bacterium, assembly GCA_040752145.1. Lineage (GTDB taxonomy): Bacteria > Gemmatimonadota > Gemmatimonadetes > Longimicrobiales > Longimicrobiaceae > JAFAYN01. Next base: position 41,447 of record JBFMFL010000018.1, on the reverse strand, counting down.
ACCTCGGCGGGGTCCGCGTCGCGCAGCACGGGCGCGGCGGGCCAGCGCACCGGCACCGCCTCCTCGGCGGGGATCGCGTCCACCCCCAGCGCCTCCGCGGCCGCGCGCTGCGCCTCCGGGCCCGCGCCCCAGGCCAGCACCACCGAGCGCGCGGGCGGGAGCGAGTCGGGCAGCGTGGCGGCCAGGCGCACCAGCACCGTCGGCGGGTCGGGGCGCGGGGCGGGCGGCCCGGCGCTGTCGGGCCGCGCCACCACGGTGTCCGCGCGCAGGCTGTCGGCGCGGGCGGCGAGCCGGCGCGCCGCGTCCAGCAGCGCGGCGCCCCCGCCCGGCGCCGTCTCCACCACCAGCCAGCAGTCCGCCCTGCCGAGCGGCCGCGCAAAGGACGCCGGGGGGGCGCTGTCCCCTGCGGGAAAGTAGAGCGCGCGCATGGCGGGGAAGCGCCGCGCGGCCAGGCCGCGGAAGAGCGGCGCGTCGCCCGGGCGGGCTAGGAGCAGCGGGGCGCGGCAGGGGCGCAGCACGGCGCCCGGCGCGGCGCCCAGCACCACCCGCGCGGCCTCGGCCGCCTCGCGGGCGGCGGCCACGGCGTCCGCGGTGCGCAGCAGGGGGCGCAGGCTGTCGGGGTGGACGGCCGGGCGCGCCTCCCCGCGCAGCCGCTCCTTGGCCGCGAGCACCCTGCGCACCGCCTCGTCCACGCGGGCCGGCGCGATCCGCCCCGCGCGCACCGCCGCGACCACGCTGTCGATCACCGCCGCGGGATCCGATACTCCCAGTAGCAGGTCCGCGCCGGCCGCCACCGCGGCCACCGCGGCGCGCCCCTCGCCCCGCCCGGCCGCCAGGTCGCTCCCGGGCCCCACCTCCGCCGCCAGCAGCCCCGCGAAGCCCAGGTCGCGGCGCAGCAGCCCCAGGGTCGCCGCGGGCGACACCGCCAGCGGCACGGAGTCGCCGGTGAGCGCGGGGAGGGCGAGGAACGGGAGGGTGGCGGCGTCCACCCCGGCGCCCAGCGCCGCGCGGACCACGGGGAGCTCCGTCGCCTCCAGGCGCGCCCGGTCCCAGCGGAGCACGGGGAGGGTGTCCGCCGGGGAGCGCCGCGGGGGGAGGAGGCGCACGGCGGGGAGCACCCCCTCGTCGCGGAGCGCCTCCAGGTAGGCTGCGGCCGCCTCCCCGGCGGCGGCGGGGTCGGGGCGGGGGAGCCCCGCGGGCGCCTCGGCGCCGATCCCGGGGAGCGTCACCAGGGCCAGGTCCACGCCCAGCGCCCGCGCCTCCGCCCCGGCCCGCGCGCCCGCCTCGCGGGCCGCGTCCGCCAGCCCGCGCGCCGCGAGCACGCGCAGGGGAGGGAAGTCGGTGGCCTCCGGCGCAAAGCCGCCCGCGCCGCCGTCCAGCTCCGCCACGGCCAGCAGGGGGACCGGCGCCGCGCCCCGCAGCGCGGCCAGGCTCGCCGCCGTCGTCCGGGCCGGCCCGCCGCGGAGCAGCACCCCGCCCACGCTGTCCACGGTCACCCAGCGACCCGCCGCCGCGCCGCCGCCGGCGTCCAGGGCGGGAATCACCAGCTGCGCCACGCGGGCGCGCAGCCCAAGGCGGGGGAGCACGGCCTCCGACCAGCGCTGCTGCGGCTCGTCGCGCCGGCACCCGGCCAGAGCGACCGCCAGCAGGAGGAGCGCGCGGGCGGCGGCGCGGGTCGGGACGAGGGTCTTCCGGGCCCGGAACGGAGTCATTCGGTCGGCGGCGGACGGCGGTCCGGGCGGGTCCCGGCAAACGGTGCGTTATGCCGGGGCGGCAAGCAGGATCCGGGCCGCCTCGTGGGGCAGGGGTGGGACATCCTGGGGCGGCACTGTCTCACAGAGCGCGGGAACGGACGGCCCCGGCCGGGCCGGGTTTCGCGAGCGCCGGCGCGGGAATGCGGTGCATGGCGTTGCATGGTCTGCCTTTTGCGCGGGGGGTGGCGACTTTCCCTCCGCGCCCGCCCGGGCCGCGGACTCCCCGTGTCCGGGACCGTTCCCGGGCAGGGCGCGCCCTCCGGTCCCGCCGCGGCGCGCCGGGGGCTTCCAGGAACACGGAACCTTTCTCCATCAAACGGATGTACAGGGCGGTGCAAGAGCGGTTTGCGGCCGGGGCTCCCCAGGAGCCGGCGGCCACGACGGACGCCCCCTCGCTCGCGTCCTATCCCCCATCCGCCAGAAACGCGAGCATGAGTCGTTCTTCCACGGTCTACGTCGCCGACGACAACCCGGCGATCCTCCAGGGACTCGACCGCGCCCTCAGCGCCAACGGGTACCGGGTGCAGACCGCCCACAGCGGCCCCGTACTGCTGGAGCTCCTCGCCGCCGCCCCCCAGGCGCCGGACCTGCTCCTGCTGGACGTGATGATGCCGGAGATGAGCGGGCTGGACGTGCTGCGCACCCTGCGGCGCGACCCCCGCTGGATGGACCTTCCCGTCGTCCTGATCACGGCCACCAACGACGCCACCCTCCCCGTCTCCGCGCTGCGCGACGGGGCCGTGGACTTCCTCACCAAGCCGTTCCGGCTGGACGAGCTGCTGGCGCGGGTGGACTCGCACATCCAGCGGCACCAGGAGCTGCGCCGGGCCCGCGAGCAGGCCCGCATGCGCCTGCAGACCATCGACCTGATCCGCGAGCTGAACCGGGTGGTCACGGCGGACGAGATGTTCCACCTGGTCACCTCGCGCACCGCCGAGATCCTGGGCGTGTGCCGCTGCTCCATGGTGGTGGTGGAGAAGGGGGAGCAGGGCGAGACGGTGGCCCGCATCGCCGCCTCCTCCGACGAGGGCGCCGAGGGGCGGATCCGCGACCTGGGCCGCTACCCGGAGATCCGCGCCGCGCTGGAGCGCAGCGCCGCCGTCTGCATCCCCGACGTGGGGAGCTCGCCGCTGTTCGCCGAGACCCGGGCGGCGTGGGAGCGCGAGGGCGGCGTCCCCGAGGTCCGCTCGGTGGTGGCGGTGCCGTTCCCCATCACCGACGCCCTGACCGGGGTGTTCCTGGCGCGCTCGCTGGCGACCGAGCCGGTGCTGGGCGAGGGCGCCGAGGAGCTGGCGGGGCGGGTGGTGGAGGCGGTGGTGCAGGCGTGCGGCCGGGTGCAGGTGTTCCAGAACCTGATCGAGCAGCGGCGGCGCCTTCACGACCTGGCCCACACCGACGAGCTCACCGGGTGCGCCACGCGCCGCTCGCTGATGCACTTCCTGCGCGAGGAGATGGAGCTGGCCCAGGCGCGCCAGGAGCCGCTGAGCATCCTGGTGATGGACGTGGACCGCTTCAAGGAGATCAACGACACCCACGGCCACCTGGCCGGGGACGTGGTGCTCCGCACGCTGGGCGCCTGGCTCAACGCCGAGGGCGCGCTGCGCAACAACGACCTGGCCGGCCGCTACGGCGGCGACGAGTTCGTGGTGGTGCTCCCGCAGACGCCCGCCGCCGGCGCGCTCCGCTTCGCCGAGCGGGCGCGCAGCTACTTCGGCGCGGTGCCCTTCACCTTCGGCGGCGCCACGGTGCAGGCCACCCTCAGCGTGGGCGTGGCCACCTGGCCCGAGGTGGACGCGCAGGGCGCCGACGAGCTGATCTCCTCGGCCGACGCCGCCCTGTACATGGCCAAGCAGGGCGGGCGCGACCGCGTGCACCTGGCGCTCCCCGCCCCCCGCTCGCAGGCGCAGGCCGTGTAGCGTACATTGCTCCGGAGCGCCCCCGCGCGGGGCGGAGGGAGGCGCGGTTCGTGCAGCCGCGCCTCCCTCGTACTTGCATACCCGGAGGAAGCGTGCGCCCGCTGATCGTCGTCACCACCACCATGCGCCCGGGGGGGGACCACCAGCTCCCCCAGGCGAACCTCAACGTGCAGTACGTGGCCGCGGTGGAGGGGCCCGGCGGCACCGCCCTGCTGCTCACCCCCGGCCACACGACGGAATCCATCCGCCAGCTGGTGGGGATGGCGCACGGCCTGGTGCTCACCGGCGGCGAGGACGTGGACCCCGCGCGCTACGGCCAGGAGCCGCACCCGGAGCTGGGCACGGTGAACCCCGCCCGCGACGAGGCCGAGTTCGCCGCGCTGGAGGCCGCGCTGGAGCGCCGCATGCCGGTGCTCGCCATCTGCCGGGGGTGCCAGGTGCTCAACGTGGGGATGGGGGGCACGCTCATCCAGGACCTCCCCTCGCAGCGCCCCGGCCGCGTCCACCACGAGCAGACCGCCCCCTGGAACCACCGCTGGCACCACGCCACGGTGCGGCCCGATTCCGGCCTGCGCCGCATCTTCGGGATGGACGAGCTGCACATCAACTCCTTCCACCACCAGGCCGTGGACGCCCTGGCCCCCGGCCTGGTCGCCACCGTGCTCGCCGAGGACGGCGTGGTGGAGGGCGTGGAGGCCCCCGGCTACCCCTGGGTGTACGGCGTGCAGTGGCACCCGGAGCGCGGCGAGGCCCACTCCCCCGAGGGCGACCCCCGGGACCCGGACCGGCGCCTGTTCTGGGCGCTGGTGCAGGCCGCGCGGGAGTTCGGGGAGACGGACGGCAGGGAACAGGGAACAGGGAACAGGGAACAGCCTGCAACTGCGAACGGCAGTACGGAGTACGAAGTACGGAGTACGTGAAAGGCGCCCCCGCCGGGATCACCCGGCGGGGGCGCTTTTCGCGGACGCAGCTGGAAGCCCCGCGTGAGGGATGTCGGCCCGAAGGGGCGAGACCCGGCGGGGCAGTTTCCGCCGGGGCTCGACTCCGTTACGCACGGTCGTATCGTGCGTTACGGAGCCGCAGCCCGACCCCGGCGCAGCCGGGGGCACGCCCAAGCCTGCTGCAAATCAGTAGATGACGGTGAAGTCGTCGATCTCGTCCAGGGAAAACTTCATCTCCAGGCCGGTGTTGGGATGCACGGCGAGGATCACCTCCGACGCCCCCTCGATGCGCAGCTCGCGCGGCTGGATCACGTACTCCGTGCCGCGGCGCGACAGCTGCACCCGCGCCCCCTCGTCGATGGCCCGCTCCAGCCGGTCCAGGTCCTGCGGCCTCCAGCGCATCCGCTACCTCCCCGTCCCGCCGGCCGGCGCAGCGGCCGGAGCCGGGGCCGCCGCGCGCGGGGCGCCCGGAATGGCCTCCGGGCGCACGGAGATGTAGAAGTTCTTGACGAACAGCGAGTCGATGCGGATGAAGCCGCTGTCCGGGATGTCCCCGAACTTGCCGCCCACGCGCGGGGTGGGGCGGGGGAGGCGCACTCCCAGCGAGTCCAGCCGCACCTTGAGCTCGGCGCGGGCGATCTTCTGGATGTAGCCGTCCACGCTCACCACGGCCCCCGGGTAGATGGGGAGCCGCGTCCCCTCCGGCGGGGGCGGCTCGAAGCGCACCAGGATCCGGCGTCCGCCCGCGGACCTCACCCACACCGAGTTGCTCGCCAGCCGGCTCTCCGCCACCGCGTTCAGGCGCACCAGCCGCCCCAGGTCGTCCTCGTTCAGGTCCGACACCGTCTCGAACGGGGTGGGGGCCACGGGGATCACCGGGGCGCGCTGCGAGCCGAAGTTGGCGCGCGCCCCCACCTGGTTGGTGCGCGCGGCCTCCGTGGGGTCGCCGGCGAACCAGGTGATCGCGAGCACGCCGAGCGAGGCGGCGATGAGCCCGCCCACCAGGATCCACACGTACGAGCCGCGGGGGCGTACCAGCCGAATGTCCGGCATCTGCGCTGCGGGGTGAGGGGAACGGCCGAGTCGGGCGGGGCGGAAAGGCAAGGAACGTTCCCCGGCTTGCCGGGTTCGATCCCGCGCCGTTAAGATACGGGCCGAATCGCCCCTGTCCCAGCCCCCACCGCACGGAAACCGGAGCCGTACCGTGACCCGTACTCCCGCGCCCCGCGGCCGCTCGTCCCTGGCGCCCTTTTACGCCCTTCTCGGCGTCGTCGCCCTCGCCGGCATCGGCTGGCTCCTGTACCAGTCCGTGGGCAAGGAGAAGGCGGTCACCGCGCCGGTGCCGGTGGCCATGGACCAGGCCCGCCTGAACCGCGTGCAGGGGATGTCGACGGGCCGCGCCGACGCGCCGGTGGTGATCTACGAGTTCGCCGACTTCCAGTGCCCCGGCTGCGGCCAGTTCGCCTCGTTCGTGGCGCCGCTCATCAAGGAGCGCCTGGTGGAGCCCGGCAAGGTGCGGTACGTCTACTACGACTTCCCGCTCATCCAGATCCACCCCAACGCCTTCCTGGCGGCGCGCGCCGGCCGCTGCGCCAACGAGCAGGGCAGGTTCTGGGAGTTCCACGACGTCATCTACGGCCAGCAGCCCCAGTGGAGCGGCGAGGCGGACCCGACCGAGCTGTTCGTGGAGTACGCGGTTCGCGCCGGCGCGCAGGAGGGTCCGTTCGAGGCGTGCCTCCGCTCCGACCGCTTCGCCCGCGAGGTGTCGGAGAGCATGGAGCTGGGCAAGTCGCTGGGGGTGGGCGGCACGCCCACGCTGATCGTCAACGGCCGCCGCCTGGGCGAGACGCCCTCCTTCAGCGAGCTGGAGCGGATCGTCAACGAGGCCGCCAGCGGCGCCGCCCCCGCGGCCGCCGCTCCCGCGACGGGCACGGACACGGCCGCGGCCACAGCCGCCCCGGCCGACACCGCGGCCCGATGAGCCGCCCGGAGGTCCTGGCCCCGTCCGCGCCCGCCGACTACGAGGAGGCGCCGGCGCCTCCCGTGGCGCGCATGGCGGTCGCCGTGCTCTCGCTGCTGGGGGTCTTCATCTCCGGGTACCTGGCGCTGTACAAGCTGGGCTACCTGGGGGTGATCCAGTGCGGCACCGGCGGCTGCGAGACGGTGCAGGCCTCCAAGTACGCGTACTTCCTGGGCTTCCCCGTGGCGGTATGGGGGATCGGCGCGTACGCGGCCCTGTTCGCGCTCGCCGTGCTGGGCGTGCAGCCGCGCTGGATGCACGACCGCCGGGTGGCCGTGGGGCTGTTCGCGCTGGCGGGCGTGGGGGTGCTCTTCTCCGCCTACCTCACCTACCTGGAGGCGGCGGTGATCCACGCCTGGTGCCGCTGGTGCGTGGCCTCGGCCGTGCTGATCACGCTCATCTTCCTGCTGACCATCCCCGGGCTCCGGCGCGCCCGCTGAGGGCGGCGCGGATCCCGCTCGTTCTTTTTTTCGTCGGAGGAACACGACCATGGCGGAACCTTCCAGCAGCACCACCCTCGTCCGGCTGGTCTTCGCGGACCAGGGGACCTTCCACGCCGAGACGGTTCACGTGCCCGTGGACAAGCTGGCGCGCTACGACCGGCTGGTGGACCTGCTGCGCGAGGAGGAGAGCGTCACGCGCCAGATGTACGTGGACATGACCCGGCTGGTGTCGGCGTACGTGGTGGGGGACGAGGACTGAGGTTCTTTTCGGCTTCGTCGGGATGGAAAAGGTCCCGCGGCTCTTCTCGGAGTCGCGGGACCTTTCTGCTTACGGCCGGGTCTGTCGCGCGGGGCCGCTCCGGAGCCCGGCGGTACTGCTGCCGGTCTCCTGCGCGGGCTCCGGGAACCCCGCCAAACTGCCGGCGGGTTTCCCTCCGCCGGAGTGAGCCTCGCCAAACTGCCGGCGAGTCTCCCTCCGAACAGACTTTGGAGGATACTGCGGGAACGGCAACAGCACGCCAACAAAAGCCCCTCCCTCGCTTGCGGGGGAGGGATTTGGGGTGGGGGGCTGCCACGGCGCGCCAATCCCTGACCTCCGGGAAGCCCTCCCCCAGAATTGGGGGAGGGTGGCGAGCCTCAAGCGAGCCGGGTGGGGGCCTACGGCCGCGGCGCCGGCGGGGGCGGCGCGGGCTGCTGCTGCGGGGCGCCGGCGGGGGGCTGGGCGCCGCGGCCGGCGAGCACGTCCTCGATGCTGGTGCGGAACTCCTCGAACGGGGCGGCGCCGCTCACCACCCGCTGGCCGTTGATGATGAAGGTGGGCGTCCCGGTGATCCCGGCGCCCGAGGCCTGCATCACGTCGTTGACGATCATGGAGGCCATCTGGTCCCGCTCCACGCAGGTGCGGTAGGCGGCCGCGTCCAGGCGCAGCTCCGTGGCGAAGCGGGCGAACAGGGCGGCCGGGTCGCCCTTGCCGCTCCACTCCCGCTGCGTGGCGAACAGGCGGTCGTGCATGGGCCAGAACTTGTCCTGCGCGCCGGCGCAGTAGGCGGCCTCGGTGGCGGCCCAGGCCTCGGCGTGCTGCGGGATGGGGTAGGAGATGAACACCATCTTGGCCTTGCCGGGGCGGATGTAGGCGCTGTCCAGCTGCTTGTACGCCTGCTCCGTGAACTGGCGGCAGTACGGGCACTGGAAGTCCGACACCTCGATGATCGTCACCGGCGCCTGCTCCGATCCCTTGACGCGCGAGCGGGAGGCGCGGGCCTGGAGCGAGTCGATGCTCGCGCCGCCGGCGGCCGTGGCGGCGGCGCCGGCCTCGGCCTGCTTGGCGGGCGACTGCGCGCACCCCGGGGCGGCCAGCAGGGCCAGGAACAGGGCGGCGGAGCGGATGGGGTTGCGGTTCACGGGGTCTCCCGCTGGGCGTGGTCGGGTGGGGCGGCGCCCCGGGGCGGGCGCCGGTCGTTTCGGGCGCGGGACAGGTCCCACGCCCGCACGTGCTCCGGGGGCCAGGCGCCGGCGCGCGCGGCGGCGGCCAGCGCGTCGGCCTCGGCGCGGGCGCGCGCCTCCGTGGCGGCGTCCAGCCAGCCGCGGCGCACCGCCTCGTCGAACTCGTCCCGGTCCAGGACCTCCACCGCGCCGTCGGCGCCCAGCCACACGTCCAGCGCCAGGTCGGTGGTGTCCCAGCGGCCGCCGCGCATCTCCACCGGGGTGAGGACGTTGGCGTAGAAGCCGGTGAAGGTGCCGTCGGCCAGGTGGAAGCGACCCACGTCGTGCCAGACGTCGCCGCGGTAGGTGGTCCACACCACCGGCGCCCCCGGCTCCAGCGCCACGCGCCCGCCGGCCATGACGGGGCGGGGGAGCTGCGCGGCCTCCAGCCAGGTGACCACGCGGTCGCCGGCGTCCTCCAGCACGGCCTGCTCGAACACCTGCTCCCGGTCCGGGAGGCGCCGGTAGTGGATGCGGACGGAGTCCGGCGTCATCGGCTCAGCCGGCCTCCGCCTTGCGGGACTGCGCGTCCACCACGGCCAGCGCGGTGAGGTTGGCGATCTCCACGGCCTCGCTGCCGCGCTGCAGCACGTGCACCGGGTGCGAGATCCCCAGCAGGATGGGGCCGAAGGCCTCCGCGCCGCCCACCCGGGCCATCAGCTTGTAGGCGATGTTGGCCGAGTTGAGGTCGGGGAAGATCAGCACGTTGGCCGACCCCTCCAGGGTGCTGAAGGGGAAGTCCCTGTCCCGCATCTCCGGCACCAGCGCGCTCTCCACCTGCATCTCGCCGTCCACGGTCAGGGTGGGGTCGGCGGCCTTCACCAGCTCGGTGGCCAGGCGCACCTTGTCCGACTGCGGGTGCCGCACCGAGCCGAAGTTGGAGAAGGAGAGCATCGCCACCCGCGGCTCGATCCCCAGCCAGCGCACGAAGGAGGCGGAGAGCCGCGCGATCTCGGCCAGCGTGGCCGCGTCCGGGTCGATGTTGACCGTGGTGTCCGCGAAGAACAGGATCTCCCTCTCCAGCACCATCATGTACAGCCCGGCCACGTGCGTGGCCCCCGGCGCCGTCCCCAGCGCCTGGAGGGCGGGGCGGATGGTCTCCGGGTAGTACATGTCCTCGCCGGCCACCAGCCCGTCGGCGTCGCCCCCGTGCACCATCATGCAGCCGAAGGGGACGGCGCGGCGCACCTCGCCGCGGGCGTCGGCCAGCGTCATCCCCTTGCGCCGGCGCCGCTTCCACAGCTGCTGGGCGTAGCGCTCCAGCCGCTCCTCGTCGCCCAGCCGGTCCACCACCTCCACCCCGGCCAGCGAGATCCCCAGCTCCCCCGCCCTGGCGCGGATGCGGTCGGCGCGGCCCAGCAGGTACGGCCGGGCGATCCCCTGCTGCACCACCAGCGCCGCCGCCCGGATGATGCGCTCGTGCTCCCCCTCCGGGTACACGATGCGCTGCGGGTCGCGCCGGGCGCGGCTCATCATGTCCCTCATCACCTCGCGCCGCCGCCCCAGCCGCGCCTCCAGCTCGCCGCGGTAGGCGTCCAGGTCCAGCGCCTGGCGCGCCACCCCGGTGTCCATGGCCGCCTGCGCCACGGCGGGGGCCACCCACAGCATGATGCGCGGGTCGAAGGGCTTGGGGATCAGGTACTCCGGCCCGAAACGGAAGCGCTCGTCGCCGTACGCCCGCTCCACCGATTCGGGGACGTCCTCCCGGGCCAGCTCCGCCAGCGCGCGGGTGGCCGCCATCTTCATCTCGTCGTTGATGGTGCGCGCCCGCACGTCCAGCGCGCCCCGGAAGATGAAGGGGAAGCCCAGGACGTTGTTGATCTGGTTGGGGTAGTCCGTCCGGCCGGTGGCGGTGATGGCGTCCGGCCTCACCCGCAGCACCTCCTCCGGGGTGATCTCCGGGTCCGGGTTGGCGAGCGCGAACACGATGGGGCGCTCCGCCATGGCGGCCACCATCTCCGGCGTCACCGCCCCCGCCACCGACAGCCCCACGAACACGTCCGCCCCCACCAGGGCGTCGGCCAGCGAGCCGGGCTCCACGTCCTGCGCGAAGCGGGCCTTGTACGGGTCGGTGTCCTCCGGGGCCCGGCGCGTGGTGACGATCCCCTTGCGGTCGGCCATGAAGATGTTCTCGCGCCGCACCCCCAGCGACACGTAGTGCTCGGCCGTGGCGATCGCCGCCGCCCCCGCCCCCGAGAACACCACCCGGACGCGGTCGATGGCCTTGCCCGTGACGTCCAGCGCGTTGAGGAGCGCCGCGCCGGAGATCACCGCCGTCCCGTGCTGGTCGTCGTGGAACACGGGGATGTCCAGCCGCCGCTTGAGCTCCTCCTCGATGTAGAAGCAGGCCGGGGCCGAGATGTCCTCCAGGTTGATCCCGCCCACCGTGGGCTCCAGCAGCTCGCAGAAGCGGATCACGTCGTCCGGGTCCCTGGAGCCCACCTCCAGGTCGAACACGTCGATGTCGGCGAAGCGCTTGAAGAGCACCCCCTTGCCCTCCATCACCGGCTTTGCCGCCAGCGGGCCGATGTCGCCCAGCCCCAGCACCGCCGTCCCGTTGGAGACCACGGCCACCAGGTTGCCGCGGGCCGTGTAGCGGAACACCTCCTCGGGCGCGGCGGCGATCTCGCGGCAGGGCTCGGCCACGCCGGGGGAGTAGGCGAGCGACAGGTCGCGCTGCGTGCTGGCGGGCTTGGTGGGGACGACGGCGATCTTGCCGCGGCGGCCGGAGCTGTGGTAGTCCAGCGCGTCCTGGCGGAGGTACGACATGGCTTTGCTTCCCGGAGCGAGTCTGTGTGGACGGGCCAAAGCCTAGCTCCGGCATAGGCCTGGGTCAAGCACGGACGGGGCACGCGGGGAATGCACCAGATTGGTGCACCGATCTGGTGCGCGCATGGTCCTGTCTGCACCAGCATGCATCGCCGGGAGCGAGGGGAGGATTTCACAACTCGTTGCGGCGGGGGCAGATAAACATTTGGAGGACGTGGCCCGCCGCGTGCCTCCAGGGACGGCGGATCCGCTCCCCGGCACCTCTGCCGGCACGAGGTACGGCTCCTCCACGCCTCTCGCCAGGTGAACCGATGCGCGCTGCACGCACCCTCCTCTTCGCCGGGACCGTCGTCTCCCTTGCCGCCTGCGCCGACCAGGGCGCCTCCCCCGTCGCAACCGCCGACCGCACCGCGCCGGTGCTGTCCGCCGGCGACGCGTCGCGTGCAGTCGAGGGGCAGTACATCGTGGTGCTGAACGAGGGCGCCAACCCCCGCTCGGTGGCGGCCGTGGCCGGCATCAGCCCGAAGTACGTGTACACGGCCGCGCTCAACGGCTTCGCCGGGACGCTGAACGCGGGGCAGCTCAACGCGCTCCGCCACAACCCGAACGTGGCGTACATCGAGCAGGACCAGGAGGTCAGCGTCGCCGCCACGCAGACCGGCGCCACCTGGGGGCTCGACCGGACCGACCAGCGCAACCTGCCGCTGAGCACCTCGTTCACCTACCTGAACACCGGGCTCGGCGTCAACGCGTACATCATCGACACGGGGATCCGCTTCGACCACGTGGACTTCGGCGGGCGCGCCTCCACCGGCTACGACGCCGTGACGCCCGGCGGGACCGCGGCGGACTGCCAGGGCCACGGGACGCACGTCGCCGGCACCGTCGGCGGGCTCACCTGGGGGATCGCCAAGGCGGTCACCCTCAAGGCCGTGCGCGTGCTGGACTGCAGCGGCTCCGGCACCAACGCGGGCGTGGCGGCGGGGATGGACTGGGTGACGGCCAACCACGTCAAGCCGGCGGTCGCCAACATGTCGCTGGGCGGCGGCGCCTCCACCGCCATCGACGACGCCACGCGCCGCATGATCGCCGCGGGCGTGGCCACCACGATCGCGGCCGGCAACGGCAACATGGCCGGCCGGGCGCAGGACGCCTGCAACTACTCGCCGGCGCGGGTGGCGGAGGGCATCACGGTGGGCGCCACCACCAGCACGGACGCCAAGGCCTCGTACTCCAACTACGGGACGTGCCTGGACATCTTCGCCCCCGGCTCCAGCATCACCTCGGCCAGCCACTCCAGCACCACGGGCTCCAAGGTGCTGAGCGGCACCTCCATGGCCGCCCCGCACGTGGCCGGCGTCGCCGCGCTCTACCTGCAGAGCAACCCCACGGCCACCGCTCAGCAGGTCCGCGACGCGCTCGTGAACGACGCGACGCTCAACAAGGTGACCTCCGCCGGCAACGGGTCGCCCAACCGGCTGCTCTTCACCGCCTACTGAGCGGCGACGCTTCCGAAAGGGCGGCGGCTCCGGCTCCCCGGGGCCGCCGCCCTCGCCGTTGCCGGCGGTGGGCCGGCGCACCGCGCCGGTTCGCGCCGGCGCGCTCCGCACCAGGATGGTGCGGGCCGCGGGGCGCTGCACCAAAGTGGGACTCGCCGGGCGGGGTGGGGAAAAACACCAAGCGCGTGTAGGGGAAGCGCTTACGCGCGGCGCCGCGCCTGGCCTCGTACCTGCTTTCGGGCACCCCGCACCCGGATGGTTCCGGCGCCCCCCGTCCTCCCGCCGCGGACGGGCCGCCGCTCGGGGAAGGTTGCAGATAGTAACGGACAGCTCGTGCTGGTCCACGCGCACCGCGACACCAGGCGGCGGATGCCGCCCGATGGGAGGCCGCACCCGGACGGGACGGCCGCGTTTCACTCGATGCCGATGGGGGAATCCATGCGCTCGATCCGAACCCTCGTTCTCGCCGGGACCGCAGTCTCCCTCGCCGCCTGCGCCGAGCAGGGCGCCTCCCCCGTCGCCTCCGCCGGCCGGGCCGCGCCGGTGCTCTCCGCCGCCGACGCCTCGCGCGCCGTGGAGGGCCAGTACATCGTGGTCCTCGAGGAGGGCGCCAACCCCCGCTCGGTGGCGGCCGTGGCCGGCGTCAGCCCGAAGTACGTGTACACGGCCGCGCTCAACGGCTTCGCCGGGACGCTGAACGCGGGGCAGCTCAACGCGCTCCGCCACAACCCGAACGTGGCGTACATCGAGCAGGACCAGGAGGTCAGCGTCGCCGCCACGCAGAGCGGCGCCACCTGGGGGCTCGACCGGACCGACCAGCGCGCCCTGCCGCTCAGCACCACCTTCACGTACCTGAACACGGGCGTGGGGGTGACGGCCTACATCATCGACACGGGGATCCGCTTCGACCACGTGGACTTCGGCGGGCGCGCCTCCAAGGCCTTCGACGCGGTCACCGCGGGCGGGACCGCGGCGGACTGCCAGGGCCACGGGACGCACGTGGCGGGCACCGTGGGCGGACTCACCTGGGGGATCGCCAAGGCGGTCACGCTCAAGGCCGTGCGCGTGCTGGACTGCAACGGCTCGGGGACCAACGCGGGCGTGGCGGCGGGGATGGACTGGGTGACGGCCAACCACGTCAAGCCGGCGGTCGCCAACATGTCGCTGGGCGGCGGCGCCTCCACCGCCATCGACGATGCCACCAACCGGATGATCGCCGCGGGCGTCACCACCGTGGTGGCCGCGGGCAACGGCAACTTCTTCGGCATCGCGCAGGACGCCTGCAAGTACTCGCCGGCGCGGGTGCCCAACGCCATCACGGTGGGCGCCACCACCAGCACGGACGCCAAGGCCTCGTACTCCAACTACGGGACCTGCCTGGACATCTTCGCCCCCGGCTCCAGCATCACCTCGGCCAGCCACTCCAGCACCACGGGCTCCAAGGTGCTGAGCGGCACCTCCATGGCCGCCCCGCACGTGGCCGGCGTCGCCGCGCTGCACCTGCAGGGCAGCCCCGCCGCCACGCCGCAGCAGGTGCGCGACGCGCTGGTGAACAACGCGACGCTGAACAAGGTGACCTCCGTCGGGAGCGGCTCGCCCAACCGGCTGCTCTTCAGCGCCTACTGATCCGGTGAACCGACACCGTCCGGCCCCCGGCCGGACGGGAAGGCAGGCAGCCGCGCCGGGACGCGCCCGGCGCGCTGAGATCCCCCCCCACAAGGGACGTGGAACATGCGAGCTTTCCGATCCGCCCTCCTGTCCGCGACGGCCGTGGCGTTCGCCGCGTGCGCGGACGGCACCGCCCCGCTGGCGCCCGAGCAGGCGTCCGCCCCCGCCCCCACGCTCGCCAAGAGCCAGGGCGGCAAGGCGATCCCGGACCAGTACATCGTGGTGCTCAAGGAGGGCGAGAACCCCCGCTCGGTGGCCGCGGTCGCCGGGGTGAGTCCGCACTTCGTGTACACGGCGGCGCTCGACGGCTTCTCGGCGACGCTGAACGCGGGGCAGCTCAACGCGCTCCAGCACAACCCCGCCGTCGCCTACATCGAGCAGGACCAGGAGGTCTCGGTCTCGGCGACGCAGAGCAGCGCTCCCTGGGGGCTGGACCGCGTCGACCAGCGTGCCCTCCCGCTGAACGGGACGTACACGTACACGCCCACCGGCGCGGGCGTGCGGGCGTACGTCATCGACACCGGCATCAACACCTCGCACACCGACTTCGGCGGGCGCGCCACCAGCGGCTACGACGCGGTGGACGGCGGCGCGGCCACGGACTGCAACGGGCACGGCACGCACGTGGCGGGCACCGTGGGCGGCACCACCTACGGCGTCGCCAAGGGCGTGTCGCTGATCGCCGTGCGCGTGCTGGACTGCGCGGGGAGCGGCACCAACTCCGGCGTGATCGCGGGGATGGACTGGGTGACGGCCAACCACGTCAAGCCGGCGGTCGCCAACATGTCGCTGGGCGGCGGCGCCTCCACCGCCATCGACGACGCGGTGAACCGCATGCACAACGCGGGCGTGACCGTGGTGGTCGCGGCCGGCAACGAGAACCAGAACGCCTGCAACGTGTCCCCCTCGCGTGCGGCCAACGCCATCACCGTGGGCGCCACCACCAGCAGCGACGCCCGCGCCTCCTACTCCAACTACGGGAGCTGCGTGGACGTGTTCGCGCCGGGCTCCAGCATCAAGTCCGCCTGGTACACCAGCACCACCGCCACCAACACCATCAGCGGGACGTCCATGGCGAGCCCGCACGTGGCCGGCATCGCCGCGCTCTACCTGCAGGGCACCCCGAGCGCCACCCCGGCCACGGTCGCCAACGCCATCATCAGCACCGCGACCACCAACGTGGTGACCAGCGCGGGGACGGGCTCGCCCAACCGCCTGGTGTACTCGCTGCTCTCCGGCGGCGGCACCACCAACCCCCCGCCGACCACCGGCTACACCTACACCGGCACGCTGAGCGGCACCGGCTCGGCCCAGATCCAGCCGAACGGCACCTACTACCAGAGCACGGTCTCCGGGGCGCACACGGGCAACCTCACCGGCCCGACGTCGGCGGACTTCGACCTGTACCTGTACAAGTGGAACGGCTCCTCCTGGTCCATCGTGGCCCGGTCCGAGGGCGCCACGTCCACCGAGAGCATCAACTACTCCGGGACGGCCGGCTACTACTACTGGAGGATCTACTCCTACAGCGGCAGCGGCTCGTACACGCTGGTGACGACCCGTCCCTGATCGTACCCCAGACGCACCACGCCCGGCCCCGGATCCGTCCGGGGCCGGGCGGGCCTCCCGCCGGAAAAGGAGGAACCCGCATCCGACCCAGGCTCGGAACCCGCCCCCGGAACGGGGGAGCAGTCCCGCTGCAAACGCAGTCCCATCGTGGCAGACGTACCCATCCGCTCCAAACCACACCACCGGAGGGAAACACCATGCGTCACGTACGTAACGCGCTGCTCACCGGCTCCGTGCTCGCGCTCGCCGCCTGCGCCAGCGACCAGGGGAGCCCCGTCGCCGCCCCGCAGGACGCCGCCGCTCCCCTCCGCTCCGCCGCCGGCGGCCGCGGGATCGAGGGGTCGTACATCGTGGTGCTGAGGGAGGGCGCCGACCCGCGCTCCGTCGCCGCCGTGGCCGGGGTGGAGCCCAACTACGTCTACACCGCGGCGGTGAACGGCTTCGCCGCGTCGCTCAACGACGGGCAGCTCAACGCGCTCCGCCACAACCCCAACGTGGAGTACGTGGAGCAGGACCAGGTGGCCGAGGCCGCCGCGACGCAGAGCAGCGCGACCTGGGGGATCGACCGCATCGACCAGCGCAGCCGCCCGCTGAGCGGGACGTACACGTACAACACCACCGCCTCGACCGTGTACGCGTACATCATCGACACGGGCATCTACGCCAGCCACACCCAGTTCGGCGGCCGCGCGAGCAACGTGTACGACGCGCTGGGCGGCAACGGCACCGACTGCAACGGGCACGGCACGCACGTGGCCGGCACGGTGGGCTCCAGCACCTACGGCGTCGCCAAGGGCGTCCGGCTGCGCGGCGTGCGCGTGCTGAACTGCAGCGGCTCGGGCTCCACCTCGGGGATCATCTCCGCCGTGGACTGGGTCCGCGCCAATCGCGTCAACCCGGCCGTGGCCAACCTGTCGCTGGGCGGCGGCTACTCGTCCACGCTGAACACCGCCATCACCAACCTGTCCAACTCGGGCGTGTTCGTGGCCGTGGCGGCGGGCAACGAGAGCCAGAACGCCTGCAACGTGTCGCCGGCGAGCGCCGCGGCGGCGACCACGGTGGCCGCGAGCACCAGCTCGGACGCGCGCGCCTCGTACAGCAACTACGGGAGCTGCGTGGACCTGTACGCGCCGGGGAGCAGCATCCGGTCCACCTGGCTGAACGGCGGCACCAACACCATCAGCGGCACCTCCATGGCCTCGCCGCACGTGGCCGGCGTGGGCGCGCTCTACAAGGCGACCTACGGCAACGCCTCGTCCTCCACGATCGACTCGTGGATCAAGAACAACTCGACCGCCAACGTGATCACCAGCAACCCGACCGGCACGCCCAACCGCCTGCTCTACAAGGCGGCGCTGTAGGCACCGCTCCGGAGTGGAACGGGGGAGCCGCGGCGCGCGCCGCGGCTCCCTCTGCTTTTCGTCCTGGTTTGGTGCGGCTCGCGGGACGGGGAGTGCCGGTTTCGTGCACCATAATGGTGCGGAAGGTGCCCGCCTGCACCAGATGGGGACGGGGTTAAAATGTTGTATCGTGGCAAACTGTTGTGAACAAGCGGTTTAGGCTCTGGAAAAATCTGGCGCGGCGAATGCTTTGGATTGGACCGTGATCGTGCCGGTCGTGTCCCTTTCCATTCCAGGAGTACTCACTTGAAGCGAATCGCCATCGTCGCCGCCAGCGCTCTCGTCCTGGGCGCCTGCCAGGACTCCAGCGACGTCCTCGCCCCGTCCTCCGCGCCGGAGGCCGTGCCCTCGTTCAGCGCCGCCGGCAACGGCGAGTACGTGGCCGGGCAGATCCTGGTCAAGTTCAAGCCCGGCGCGAACGCCGCCTCCGTGGCGCGGGCCAGCGGCGGGAGCCTCAGGAACGAGGTCCTGGACCGGATCTTCGTGATGAGCGTCCCCGCGGGGCGCGAGCTGACGGTGGTCGCGGCGCTGTCGCACAACCCCAACGTGGAGTTCGCCGAGCCGGACTACATCCGCACCACCGGGCTCCCCTGCGAGCTGGGCGACTGCCTGGCCCCGCTGGACACGTACTTCGGGTACAAGTGGGACCACCACAACGACGGGACGCTCAACAACAGCACCGGCGCCCTGGTGGTGAACACCGGCAAGACGGACGCGGACATCGACTGGCTCGAGGCCCACCAGCAGCTCGGCGCCTTCACCGGCTCCGCGGTGATCGGCGTCATCGACACGGGCGTCTACGGCGCGCACGCGGACCTGGCCGGGCGGGTGCTCCCGGGCTACGACTTCGTCAACAACGACGCGGACCCGGCGGACGACGACGGGCACGGCACGCACGTGGCGGGGATCGCGGCCGCCGGCGGCGACAACAACCTGGGCGTCACGGGCGTGGCGTACGGCGCCAACGTCAGGATCCTCCCGGTCAAGGTGTGCGGCCCCAGCGGCTGCCCCAGCTCCGCCATCGCCAGCGGGATCCGCTACGCCGCCGACAACGGCGCCAACGTCATCAACCTGAGCCTGGGCGGCCGCTTCGGCTCCACCACGGAGCAGCAGGCCCTCCAGTACGCGCTCGGCAAGGACGTGCTCCCGTTCTGCGCCACCGGCAACGACGGCTCCAAGACGAACATCTCGTATCCGGCCAAGTTCCCGGAGTGCGTGGCGGTGGGCGCCACCGACTGGCTGGACACCAAGGCCAGCTACTCCAACGCCGGCAACGAGATCGACGTGTCCGCCCCCGGCGGCGACTCCGAGAACTCCAGCGGCTACAGCTACATCCTCTCCACCTACAACGACGGCGGCTACGCCTTCGTCGCCGGCACCTCGCAGGCGACCCCGCAGGCGGCCGGCCTGGGCGGCCTGCTGTACGCCACCGGAATGCGCGGCCACGCCAGCATCCGCGCCCGCATCCAGAACACGGTGAACGACCTGGGCACCGCCGGGTGGGACAAGAGCTTCGGCCACGGCCGCATCAACGTGTACCGCGCGATCAACAACCTGACCAACTGATCGGCTGTGCGCGGCAGGACGGGCGAGCCGGGGGGCACCCCCCTCGGCTCGCATCCGCGTTCAAGCCCGTGCGTTGCAAGTATTTCCGGACACGGAGCATAAAGAGCGCCACACATTGCGCGGCGCCGTTGCGGGAGGTATCTTGAGAAAACCCTCTTTCGGCAACGGAACCGCACCGGACCTGCATTGAAGGTACTCCTTCTCGACGCGGACCGCGCAGTCGTTCGAACGATCGAACCGGAGCTGAGCGGCGCCCGGCTCCATGCCGCGCACGGTCAGGCCGAGGGCCTGCGCATGCTGCGTGACGGGGGATGGGACCTGATCCTGCTGGACGCGGGGTTCTCCGGGGCGGGGATGGAGCTTCTGCGCCGGCTCCGCGCCGACACCTCCACCCCCCCGGTGGTGCTGCTGACCACCGAGCCCTCGGTGGACCTGATGCTGGAGGCCATCGGCGAGGGGGCGCACGAGGTGCTCCCCAAGCCGGTGCAGCCGGGGAAGCTGCGCGGCATCGTCCACTCCATCGCCCGCGCGGGCGCCATCCGGCCGCTCTCCTCCGCCCCCGCGGTGGAGGACGCCATCGTGGGCTCCAGCCAGGAGATGCTCTCGGCCTTCGCCTCGGTGGCGCGGGCGGCGGCCAGCGACGCCACCGTGCTGGTGCTGGGGGAGAGCGGGACGGGCAAGGAGATGATCGCCCGCGTGCTGCACTCGCGCTCCCGCCGGGCCAAGGGCGCGTTCGTGGCCATCAACTGCGCGGCCATCCCCGAGAACCTGCTGGAGTCGGAGCTGTTCGGGCACGAGAAGGGCGCCTTCACGGGCGCCATCGGCCGCCGCATCGGGCGGTTCGAGCGGGCCACCGGCGGCACCCTCTTCCTGGACGAGATCGGCGACATGTCGCTGGCCCTCCAGTCCAAGATCCTCCGGGCCCTGCAGGAGCGCGAGATCGAGCGGGTGGGCGGCGAGGCGCCGGTCCCCATCGACGTGCGCATCGTCGCGGCCACCAACCGCGACCTCAAGGCCGCGGTGGACGAGGGGACCTTCCGCACCGACCTGTACTACCGGCTGGCGGTGGTCACCCTGCACCTGCCGGCGCTGCGCGAGCGCGGCGAGGACATGGACCGGCTGGTGGAGCACTTCGTCGCCCAGTACGCCCGCCAGCACGGCAAGCCGATCCGCGGGATCTCGGAGGAGCTGTTCAAGGCGTTGCGCACCTACCGCTGGCCGGGGAACGTGCGCCAGCTGCGCAACGTGGTGGAGCGCGCGGTGGTCATGTGCAGCGGCGACGTCCTGCTGCCGCAGCACCTCCCGGGCGAGGTGTCGCAGCCGGCGCCGCGCACGCTGGAAGAGGACCTGGCGGAGGGGCCGCTCTGCACGCTGCAGGAGATGGAGCGGCGCTACATCCGCCGCGCCATCCGGGAGACGGGGAACAACCTGACGCTGGCGGCGGAGCGGCTGGGGATCCACCGCAACACGCTGCGCCGCAAGATGGCCGAGTACGGGCTGGATCGTGGGATGATTTTTGCTGGCGAATAGCAGGTGTCCACTATCGAGGGTCGGGGCAGCAACGGAACTCGCAACTTGCGATTGTTCATAGGTGTGCTTATCGTAACAGGTTGGCAACTTTCTGCACCGCCCGCCGGTCCAGTCTGACGTCTTGCCTGTCACGTCCCCCGCTCAGGGGACTCGCCGTACGTCGTTGCTTTTCGATCTGGTGGCTCCATCCCACACCCCTTTTCCCGGAGGAGGTCCGATGAATCGGATCCTGAGGAACCTGCTGCCCTCGCTCGTGCTGGCCGCCCTTTTCGTGGCGCCCGGGTGCGCGGACCGCGAGGTGCCCACGGCGCTCGCGCCGACGACGGCCCCGTCCCTCGGCCAGGGGAGCACCCCGGACCTCTCCCACGTGGCGACCTACCGGAAGCGTCCTTCGGTCACCATCGCCTGGGCCAAGAAGTGGATTGGACCGGAGGGTGGGCGACTGGATTTCCAGGGCTTCGCGATCGTGGTCCCCGCCGGCGCGGTGGACAAGGTGACGCAGTTCTCCATCAGCCTGCCGGTTGATCCGCACGGCTCCGAGCGCGTGGTCGCGGAGTTCGGGCCGCACAACCAGCTGTTCGCCCAGCCGGTCACCATCGAGCTCCCGTTCCAGGGTACTTCCATCGAGGGGAGCCTGGCGCCGACCATCGTCTGGTGGGACGGCGAGTGGGTGGACATGGGCGCTTCGCTCACCCCGGACGGGCAGCGCCTGAAGACCCGCACGAACCACTTCTCGACCTACGCCACGACGAGCGACTTCGTCAGCTCGCGCGGAAACACGATGTCCACCTCCGGCGGTTGAGCGAACAAGGATTTTCGTGAGCCGTTCCAAAGCCACGCTCGAGGAGCTTTTCGGTCTTCTTCCCGAAATCGAGGAGTTCGAACTGCTGCGTCTTGCCCTCGTCGGGGTCGCGGTCCCACATCCTGGCAAGGAGTGGGACAGCTCGAGCGCGTACTCCACGATCGACAAGCGGGTGGTGCGGCTGGAACAATTGGAAGATGCGGTTCGGGAAACCGAGGAATCCCTTCACACGTACATCCACTCCCTGTTCGAGGGGCTTCGTCCCTTGTTCCGGAGCTTCTGGTCCGGTGATGCAGTGGAGACCGTCCGGCACCTTGTCGAACTCGGGGAGCGGCAGGAGAGGGACGGACTGTTCAGGAAGGCACGCAACTGCTATGACGTAGCACTCAGCCTCTCCCTCCCGCTCGCCGACAAGGGTCCGCAGATCCTCGCGCTCCGGAGGATCGGGCGCATGGCTCTTTCTCTCGGAGACCTGCAGGACGCACACTCGTACTATCTGCGCAGCGCAGAACTCGCGCGTGACTCGGGCGACCTGCATGGCGAAATCATTGCGAGGACCGGAGTCGGTAATGCGCGTCTCTGGCAGGGCCGGCTGGCCGAAGCTCAACAGTTCTACGAATCGGCGCTTGCGCTGGTGGAGCAGGTGGAAGCTCAGGATGGGGTCATGCTCGAGCGGGCCCAGCTTTACAACAACCTGGGCAACGTAATGACCCGTCAGATGGACCTGGATGCGGCTGAGGGGTGGTTCGCGAAGGCATTGGAGCTTTGGGCGATCATTCCTTCACCGTTCGACCGCGCAGTCTGCCACCACAATCGGGGTCACCTGCTCCTGGCCCAGGGAAAGCGAGAACGCGGACGAGAGGTCTACCAGGAAGCCCTGGCCCTCACCATTCCTCCCGGACTCTGGGCGGGCATCGCCATCGACATTGCTGAAACATGCCTGCTGGACGGTCTGGTCTCGCAAGCGGAGGAGTGGGGGCGTGCCGCCGAGGAACGGGCGATTGCCTCTAGATCCCCGTACAGCCTTGCGCGCATGTACCAAGGTCGAGGCAACATCGCCCGGGCGCTCCAAGACGACGGCGGGTTCATCTTCTTCGAGAAGGCGCTGGAAATCGTCCGCGAAAAGGACTACCGGTTCCTCGAGGGCGAGATTCTCCTCGACTACGCTCTGCTCCGGCAGCAGACGGGTGGGGTCGAGGAAGCTCAAGCCTACCTCGAGTGTGCCCGGGAGATCTTTATGGAGCTGGGGGCGGCTCGCGAACTCGGCCGGGCAGATACGGCGCTACGGAGCCTGTTGGGAGACCAGGAGCTCACGGCGGCTGCCAGTTAGGGCGCGCCGGTCTTCGGGTCACCTTCGCGGCGGCGCGCCACCCGGCGGGCCGCCGTTTGACTTTCCGGCACCGGGCGCGAAGATTGCGCTTTCTCCGCACGATCGTGGAAACACCCGGGACGTGACCCGCAGCGGGCCGGCGCCAGCCTGGCGCCGCGGCCCGGGCACGCACCCGTTTCCCCCGCAAACCGGCGGTCCAGGGCCAAGCAGCACCGTGCCTCGACTCCTCGCTCCGCGCCTCTTCGCCTCCCTCGCGGCCGCGCTCCTGGCGGCCGCGGCGGCCGGGCCGTCGCGCGCGCAGCAGCCCGACACCGCATCCGCCGCCCTCGCCCCGGCCCCGGACACCGCGGCGGGGTGCTCCCGCATCTCGCAGGTGTTCGTCGACAACCACTCGGTGTTCGACCCCACCGACGCCGACCTGGACCCGCGCTTCGCCTGGGCGTACGGCTTCGCCAACCGGCTGCACCTGGCCACGCGCGAGGAGGTGATCCGCCGGGAGATCCTGTTCCGCGAGGGGCAGTGCTACTCCACCGAGCTGCTGCTGGACTCCGAGCGCCTGCTCCGCAACACCACCTTCATCGCCGACGCCGACATCTACGGCATCCGCCAGCCCGACGGGACGTACCACGTCATCGTGGACACCAGCGACGAGTGGTCCACCCGGCTGGAGCCGCGCGTGGACTCGCGGGGCGGGGGGCTGGCCGGGCTGGAGCTGCGCGAAGACAACCTGCTGGGCACCGGGCAGCAGGTGGCCGCCTACTGGGGGGAGCAGTACGACGAGCCCATCTACGGCGCCTCGTACTCCACTCCCCAGTTCCTGGGCACGCTGCTGGACGCCGAGCTGGCGGTGGCGAAGACCGCCAACGGCACCCTGTTCTCCCAGTCGCTGTCGTACCCGTTCCGCGGCGAGGGCGGACGCTGGGCGTGGCGGCAGCGGGTGGAGCACGAGGACCGCTTCTTCGAGTACTTCGCCCCGGACGGCGACGGGCTGGTGCGGGTGCTCTTCCCCGAGCGGCGCCGGCTGATGGACGTGGGCGGGGTGTTCCGCCTGGGGCGCCGCGGGAGCCTGACGCTTCTGGGCGCCGCGCTCACCGGGGAGTGGATCATCTACCCCGGCGGGATGCGGTTCGCCGACCGCGAGCAGGAGACCCCGGCCAACGTGCCGCTGCTGGAGCCGCGGCCGGCCGAGTTCGACACCGTCTCCAGCGTCCGTGCGGTGTTCCTGGCGGCGCAGCGCAGCGTGTACTGGGTGCGGCGCAGCTCGCTGGACGCGGTGCGGGGCACCGAGGACGTGCGGATGGGGGTGGAGGCGGAGATCGCCGTGGGGCGCAGCCTCACCGGCCTGTCCACCGACGACGACCTGTCGCTCAACCTGGGGCTGGAGATGAGCGGGGAGCTGGGGGAGGGGCTGCTCTCCGGCGGGCAGCTGGTGGTGGAGGGGAAGCGCGACTATGGCGCGCCGCTGGGGAGCTGGGAGTGGCGCAACATCTTCGGGCAGCTGGACGCGTGGACGTACTGGCGCCCCTCGCCCGAGTCGCGGCACACCCTGGTGGGCGCCTTCTCGGCCGCGGGCGGGTGGCGCACCACCGTCCCCTTCCAGCTCACCCTGGGGAACCGCTCCGGGCTGCGCGGCCTGCCCCGGCACGCGGCCACCGGGTCGCGCCGGGCCGTGCTCTCGCTGGAGGACCGCTTCTTCCTGGGGTGGCCGTACCCGCAGCTCTTCGACCTGGGGGGCGTGGCGTTCGTGGACGTGGGGCGGAGCTGGGCCGGGGGGAGCTTCGGCACGGACCCGCGCATCCACGCCAGCGCCGGGGTGGGGCTGAGGACCGCCTTCCCCCCGGGATCGCGCCGCACCTACCGGCTGGACGTGGCGGTGCCGGTGGCCGGCGGCGGGCGCCTCGGCGACGTGGAGGTGTCCATCGGCGTGGGGCAGGCGATCGGGCGGGTGCTGCGGGACGACCCGCAGATCCGGCGCAGCTCGCGGCGGACGCTCTCCGCCTCGCTCTTCACCTTCCCCCGCTGAGATGAGCGACCTCCCGACCAGGGTCTTTCGCGCCGAGTGGGTGCTCCCCGTGGCGGCGCCCCCGGTCCGCGACGGAGCCGTGCTGGTGGGCGCGGACGGACGGATCGCGGCGGTGGGGCCGCGCCTCGCCCTGGAGCCGCCGGAGGGCGCCGAGGTCGTGGAGCTGGGCCGGGCGGCGCTCCTCCCCGGGCTGGTGAACGTGCACGCCCATCCGGAGCTGGCGCTGTACCGGGGCGGGCTGGAGGACCTGCGCTTCCGCGACTGGATCCTGCGCCTGGTGGGCTCCAAGCGCGCCGCGCTGACCGACGCCGACTACGGCGTGGCGGCCCGCTGGGCGATGGTGGAGTCGCTGCGCGCGGGGATCACCACGCTGGCGGCCACGGAGATGTCCGGCGCGTCGGCGGGGGCGCTGCGGGAGGCGGGGATGCGCGGCGTCGTCTATCGCGAGACCTTCGGGCCGGATCCCGCGCAGGCGGAGGACTCCGTCGCCGAGCTGCGGGCCGCGGTGGAGGAGCTGCGGCGGGGCGAGACGGAGCTGGTGCGGGTGGGGATCTCGCCGCACGCGCCGTACACCGTCTCGGACCGGCTCTTCGCGGCGGCGGCCGAGTACGCGCTCGCCGAGGAGCTGCCGGTGGCGGTGCACGCCGCCGAGTCGGAGGCGGAGGACGACCTGGTGGTCCGCGGCGGCGGGGACTTCGCGCCGGGGCTGCGGGCGCGCGGCATCGGCACGCCCGCGCGCGGCCGCTCCACCGTGGAGATGCTGGACCGGCTGGGCGTGCTGCGCGCCCGGCCGCTGCTGATCCACTGCGTGCGCCTGGACGCGGACGACGTGCGCCGGGTGGCGGACGCGGGGGCGGCGGTGGCCCACTGCCCGGTCGCCAACGCGCGGCTGGGGCACGGTGTGGCCCCGTACCCGGAGCTGCGCGAGGCCGGGGTGCGGGTGGGGCTGGGGACCGACTCGGTGGGGAGCAACAACCGCACGGACCTGCTGGAGGAGGCGCGGGTCGCGTCGGTGCTGCACCGCGCCGTGCTCCGCAGCCCGGACTACCTCCCCGCCGAGGAGCTGCTCCGCCTGGCGACGCTGGACGGCGCGCGTGCGCTGGGGCTGGACGGGCGCACCGGCTCGCTGGAGCCGGGCAAGGACGCCGACCTGTGCGCCGTGTCGCTGGCGGCGCCGCACGCGCGCCCGGTACACGACCCGTTCGCGGCCGTGCTCCACGCCGCGCGCGGGACCGACGTGGTCCTGGCCGCGGTGCGCGGGCGCATCCTGTTCCAGGGCGGCCGGGTGCTGACGCTGGACGAGGCCGCGCTGGAGGAGGCGGTGGAGGAGGCCGCGGCGCGGCTGGGGGAGCACCTGCGGTGACGGCGCTCCCCCGGGCCCGCGGCGCCGAGCTGATGGACGAGCCGGAGGTGGACCGCCGCCAGCTCGCCACCAGCCTGGCCGACCTGCGCGGGGTGAACCGCTGGCTGGGCGGGACCCGCGTGGTGCTCCACCACCTGGGGAGGATGGCGGCGCGCCTGCCGGCCGGGGAATTCACCGTGCTGGACGTGGCGACGGGCTCGGGCGACATCCCGCTGCACGTGGCGCGCTGGGCGCGAGGGCGCGGGCTGCGGGCGCGCGTGGTCGCCACGGACGCGCACGCCGGCACCCTCGCCCTGGCGCGCGAGCACGCCGGGCGCGACCCGGACGTGCGGGTGGAGCACGCGGACGCGCTGGCGCTCCCCTACGCGGACGGCGAGTTCGACTTCGCGCTCTGCTCCACGGCGCTGCACCACTTCGCGGACGACGAGGCGGTGCGGGTGCTGCGCGAGCTGGACCGGGTCGCCCGGCGGGGCGTCGTCGTCAACGACCTGCGCCGCTCCCGCCCGGCGCTGCTGGGGGCGCGCCTCCTGGCCGCCACGGTGTGGCGCACCCACCCGGTCACCCGGCACGACGGGCCGCTCTCGGTGAGGCGCGCCTTCACCCCGGGCGAGCTGCTGGAGCTGGGGCGGCGCGCGGGGATGCGCGCGGCGCGGGTACACGCGCACCACCCCTTCCGGCTGGCGCTGGTCGCGGACCGCGCCGGCGGCGCGGCGGGGGCGTGATGGCGGCGCGCGCCTGGGACGCGGTGGTGGTGGGCGGGGGGCCGGCGGGCTCCGCGACCGCGGCGCGCCTGGCCCGCGCGGGCTGGGCCGTGCTGCTGCTGGACCGCGCCGAGTTCCCGCGGCGCAAGCCGTGCGGCGAGTGCGTCAACCCCGCCGGGGTGGAGGCGCTGCGCCGGCTGGGCGCGCTGGAGGCGGTGCTCGCGGCGGGGCCCGCCCCGCTGGCGGGGTGGCGCATCCGCGCGGGCGACGCGGACGGCTTCGCCGGCGGCTTCCCGGAGGGGCACGGCGGGCTGGGGATCGCGCGGGAGGTGCTGGACACGGTGCTGCTGGAGCACGCGCGCGCCCAGGGCGCCGAGGTGAGGACCGGCGTGCGCGTGCGCGACCTGCTGCGCGGGGGCGCGCGCGTCCGCGGCGTGGTCGCGTCGGGCGCGGACGGCGCGGTCGAGATCCCGGCGCGCGTGGTGGTGGGGGCGGACGGGCTGCGCTCGGTGGTGCTGCGGCGGCTGGGGCTGGTGCGCCGGCCGCCGCGGCTGCGCAAGGTGGCGCTCACGGCGCACGTGCGCGGCGCGGAGGGGCTGGGGACGCGCGGCGAGCTGCGGGTGCGCGGCGGCGGGTGCCTGGGGATCGCGCCGGTGGGCGGCGGGCTCGCCAACGCCAGCGTGGTCCTCGCCGGCCCGGCCGCGCGGGGGGTGGGCGGCGACGCGGCCGGATGCTTCGACCGGGCGCTCCGCGAGTACGGCTTCGGCGGGGTGGCGAGGGTGGACGAAGTGCTCGCCACCGGGCCGTTCGACTGGCCGGTGCGGCGCGCCGTGGCCGACGGGGCCGTGCTTGTCGGCGATGCGGCGGGCTACTATGATCCGTTCACCGGCCAGGGGATCTTCCGTGCCCTGCGCGGCGCCGAGCTGGCGGCGGAGGCCGTGGGCGCGGCGCTGCATTGCGGCGACGCGTCGGCCGCGGCGCTGGCCGGGTACGAGCGGGCGCGGCGGCGCGCCTTCGGGGCGGGGGAGCGGATGCAGCGCCTGGTGGAGGCGTTCGTGGCCCGGCCGCGCGCCCTCGCCGCCGTGTCGCGCCGGCTGGGCCGCGCCCCCGAGCTGGCCGACGCGCTGATCCGCGTCACCGGCGACCTGGCGCCGGTCCGCTCCTTGCTGCACCCCGCGCTCCTGCTCCGGCTGGCGTGGTAGGCCGCCGGCGACCCTGTCCACCCCGACCGCGGACCCGTGGAAGCGACGCCCGAGCTGTACGACGTCTCCTGGCCGGTGGGGGAGGGGGTCCCCGTCTGGCCCGGCGACGCCCCCTGCGCGCTGGCCTGGACCTCGCTGCGCGCGGAGGGCGCCCCCGCCAACGTGGCCGAGCTCCGCATGAGTGCCCACACCGGCACCCACGCCGACGGCCCCTTCCACGTGGCCGACGACGGCGTCCGCATCGGCGCGGCGCCGCTGGACGCGTACCTGGGGCCCGCCGTGCTGGTGGACGTGGACCGCGGGGGCCGGATCGACGCCGCGCTGGTGGGGCGCCTTCTCGCCGGGGGCGCCGTCGAGCGGGTGCTCTTCCGCACCGGGTGCTGGACCGACCCGGCCGTGTTCCCCACCGACTTCCCCGCGCCCGAGCCGGACGCCGCCCGCGCCCTGGTGCACGCCGGCGTGCGCCTGGTGGGCACCGACGCCCCTTCCGTGGACCCGTACGGCTCGGCCGACCTGGAGGCGCACCGGGTGCTGGGCGCGGGCGGCGTCGCCATCCTGGAGAACCTGCTCCTGGCCGGCGTCCCCGCCGGCCGCTGGGAGCTGATCGCCCTCCCCCTGCGCCTCGTGGACGCGGACGCGTCGCCGGTGCGGGCCGTGCTGCGCCGCCCGTGAAGGACCACCCCGCCGTCCGCTGCGTGCTCGCGCCCAACCCGTCGCCCATGACGCTGGACGGGACGCGCACCTACCTGGTGGGCCGGGAGCGCCCGGTGGTGATCGACCCCGGGCCGGCGCTGGACGCCCACGTGCGGGCGGTGGAGGCCGCGCTGGGCGGGGTGGCGCCCGCCGCGATCCTGCTCACCCACTCCCACGCCGACCACGCGGGCGCCGCGCCCGCGCTGGCCGAGCGCACCGGGGCCCCGGTGTGGATGGCGCGCGGCGCGCTCCGCCCCGGCCTGGGCTCGGGGCTGGTGGTGGGGCGCTGGATCGGCGACGGCGACGCGGTGGAGACCGACGCCGGGACGCTGAGCGCAATCGCGACGCCGGGGCACGCGCCGGAGCACCTGGCGTTCGTTTTGCGTCAGGGTGTACGGTCCTCGTGGGACGTGGCCTTCGTCGGCGACCACCTGATGGGGGTGGGCGACACCACCCTGGTGGCCCCGCCGGAGGGCGACCTGGCGGACTACCTGGACTCGCTGGAGCGGCTGGGCGAGGCCGAGGCCGAGGTGATGTACCCGGCCCACGGCCCGCCCATCCCCGATCCCGCGGCCGCGATCCGCCGCTACACGGCGCACCGCGAGTCGCGCATCGCGCAGGTGCGGGAGGCGCTGCGCGAGGGCGGCCCGGCCCGCCCCGCCGCGCTGGTGAAGCGCGTGTACGGCGACGGCCTGGACCCGGCGCTCGTCCGCGCCGCCGAGGGCTCCCTGGGCGCCATCCTGGGCTACCTGCAGAAGCGCGGCGAGGCGCGCCGCAAGCTGCTCGGCGTCTGGGCGCTCGCCTGACGCACTCCATCGACCGACGATTCCCCTCCGACCGACGCGATGACGCTGCCTGAAGCCGTTCTGGACCGGATCCGCCCGGAGACCATCGACGCCCACCTGCGCTTCCTCTCGCACCCGCTGCTGGAGGGGCGCGCCCCGGGAACGCGCGGCGGCGAGCTGGCCGCGGAGTACGTGCGCGCCCAGTTCCGGCGCATCGGGCTGCGCCCGGTGGACGGCTCGTACTTCCAGCCGGTGCCGCTGGTGGGGCTCACCCCGGAGCCGCGCCTCACCCTGGAGCTCCCCGGCGGCGGCGCGCTGGAGCCGGCGTACCGCGACGACTTCGTCCTCCGGGCCGGGGTGCCCGAGCCGGAGGTGGAGACGGACGGCGAGCTGGTGTACGTGGGCTACGGGATCACCGCCCCGGAGTACGACTGGGACGACTACAAGGACGTGGACGTGCGCGGCCGGGTGCTGCTGATGCGCGTCAACGACCCGGGCACCGCGGCGACCCCCGGCTTCTTCGGCGGGCGGGCGCTCACCTACTACGGGCGCTGGACCTACAAGTACGAGGAGGCGTCGCGCCGCGGGGCCGCGGGCGTGCTCCTGGTGCACACCGACGAGTCCGCCGGCTACGGCTGGAACGTGGTGAGGACCTCCAACACCGGCGAGCAGTACGACCTGGCCGGGACGCCGGAGTTCCCGCTGGGGATCAAGGGGTGGATCTCCTCGGGCGCCGCGGCGGAGGCGCTGCGGCGCGCCGGCCACGACCCGGAGGAGCTGACGCGGCGCTCGGAGGAGCGCGGCTTCCGCCCGGTCCCCACCGGGATCCGCGCGCGGGCCCGGGTGCGCAGCCGGGTACGGGAGGTGCGTACGGCGAACGTGGCCGGTCTCCTCCCCGGCGCCGAGGCGGCGCTGGCGGAGGAGGTGGTGCTGCTCACCTCGCACTACGACCACCTGGGCACCGGCGAGGGGGAGGACGGAGGCCGGGTGGTGTACCACGGCGCCTACGACAACGCCGGCGGCGTCGCCCTGCTGCTGGCCGTCGCGGAGGCCGCCGCGGCGCTCCCGGAGCCCCCGCGGCGCCCGCTGCTCTTCGTGTCCACCACGGCCGAGGAGTCCGGGCTGCTGGGCGCCGAGTGGTACGCGCGCCACCCCCTGTTCCCGCTGGCCCGCACGGCGGCCGAGCTGAACCTGGACGGCGCCAACCTGGAGGGGCGCACGCGCGACATCGCCCCGCTGGGCGCGGACCGCTCGGAGCTGGGGGAAGTGGTGCGCGAGGCCGCCGCCGCGGAGGGGATGGCGCTGCGGCCCGACCCGCACCCGGAGCAGGGGATGTTCTTCCGGCAGGACCACTTCCCGCTGGCGCGCGCCGGCGTCCCCGCGCTGGCGCTGGACCACGGGCTGGACTACGCGGACCGGCCGGAGGGGTGGGGCGAGCGCTGGTACGAGGAGTTCGTCACCCGCCACTACCACCAGCCCTCCGACGCGTACCGCGAGGGATGGGACTACGGCGGCGCGGTCCAGCAGGGGCGGGTGCTGCTGCGCACGGCGCTGGCGGTGGCCTCGGCGGGCGGGCTCCCGGGGTGGAACCCGGGATCGGAGTTCTCGCGGCGCGGCGAGGAACGCGCGGGGTGAGGGACAAGTATCACCTGCGGGGGGTGGCGGATGGGGAACGCCGGGACGTATCCATGAAGTAGCAGGAATGTTGACCACGCTTTCCACCAGCCCCGTCCTGGAGGCGATCCGGGACGGGATCTACACCCTGGACGGGGCGGGGCGCATCACCTACTGGAACGCCGCCGCCGAGCGCCTGCTGGGGATCCCCCGCGAGGCGGCGCTCGGCCGCCCCTTCCGGGAGGTGCTCCCCCGCCCCGACGGCGACGACGCGTGGGCGATGCTGCTGCGCGTGCTGGAGGACCGCGCCCCCCGCGAGTACCTGGAAGCGTACTCCGACGTTTCGCTCCCGCGGCGGCTGGCGGTGAGCGCCGCCCCGCTGGGCGGCGACGGGGTGCTGGTTCACTTCCGCGACGCCACCGCGGAGCTGGTGGTGCAGGAGCAGTACGCCCGCCTCATCGAGGCGATCCGCGACGGCTTCGTGGCGGTGGACTCGGCCTGGCGCATCGTCTACTTCAACCGCGCCGCCGAGCAGCTCCTGGGCCTGTCGCGCAGGCACGCCACCGGGATGGACGTACACGTCCTCCTCCCCCCCGGCCCCCCCGAGATCGTGGAGGCGCTGGCCGCCACCATGGCCGACGGGGAGCCGCGCCACCTGGCCGCCGTGCGCCCGGAGTCGCGCGCCTTCCGCGACCGCTTCTTCGACGTCTGGACCTTTCCGCTGGCCCTGGGCGGCGTCGCCATCCTGTTCGAGGACGTGACCGCGCAGGTGCGCCGCGAGCTGGACCTGGCGCGCCTGGCCGCCGAGGCCGAGGAGGCGAACCGCGCCAAGAGCCGCTTCTTCACCGCGGTGAGCCACGAGCTGCGCACCCCGCTGAACGCCATCGTCGGCTACACGCACCTGCTGAGCACCGAGACGTACGGCCCCGTCCCCGCCGCCGCGCAGCGCGCCGCGGAGCGGGCCGGGATCTGCGCGGAGCACCTGGCGCGCCTGGTGGACGACGTGCTGCTGCTCACCACCGCCGAGGTGGGCCGCCTCCCCGTCTCCCCCTCGCCGGTGGAGCTGGAGCGCTTTCTCCGCGCCGCGCTGGAGCCGCTGCGCCAGCAGGCCGAGGCCAAGCGCCTGGGGTTCGAGGTGGAGGTGGCGGAGGACGCCGCCGGGGTGGAGACCGACCCGGACCGCCTCCGCCAGCTCCTGCTGGCGCTGGTGGCGAACGCGGTCAAGTTCACCGCGCAGGGCGGGGTCCGGATCGCCACGCGCGCCCCGGCGGACGACCCCGGCGCGCTGGAGGTGTGCGTGGAGGACACCGGCCCGGGGATCTCGCCGGAGGACCGGGAGCGGATCTTCGAGGCGTTCGAGCAGCTGGGCGACCCCTCGCGCAGCGACTCCATGAGCCGCGGCACCGGCGCCGGGCTCACCATCGCGCGCAAGCTGGCCGGGCTGCTGCGCGGCTCCCTGCGCGTGGAGGGCCGCGAGGGTGGGGGATCCGTCTTCCGCCTGCGCCTGCCGCGCGTCTACGCCCCCGCCGCCGAGAATCCCGCCTGACGTGATCCGCGTGTCCCCTTCGGTCCGCTCGCTGGAAGGCGGCGCGCCTTTCCGCTAAGTTCGGACGATTGTCCGTCCGGGAACCGCAGCCGCGCCGCCATGCTCCGTCTCCACGAATACCGCTACGCCCGCCCCGCCCGCCTGACGGAGGCCCTGGAGCTGCTCCAGGGCCGCGACGACGCCGTGCCCATCGCCGGGGGGACGGACCTGGTCCCCAACATGAAGCACCGGCTGTGGACGCCGCGGCTGCTGGTGGGGCTCAAGGGGGTGGAGGAGATGGCCGGGATCCGCCTGGAGGACGCGGAGGGCCGCCCGGTGCCGGAGGGAGACCCGGAGGCGCGCTTCCTCTCCCTGGGCGCCTCGGTCACGCTCACCGGGGTGTCGCGCCACCCGCTGGTGCGCCGCTTCTTCCCCTCGCTGGCGGAGGCGGCGGGCAAGGTGGCCGGGCCGCAGATCCGCAACCAGGGCACGCTGGGCGGCAACCTGTGCCTGGACACGCGCTGCACCTACTACAACCAGAGCCTGTTCTGGCGGCAGGCGCTGGGCTTCTGCCTGAAAAAGGACGGCGACGTCTGCCACGTCACCAAAGTGGGCAAGAAGTGCGTGGCCGCGCACTCCGCCGACACGGTGCCGGCGCTGATGACGCTGGGCGCGACGGTGGAGCTGGCCTCGGCGGAGGGGACGCGGACGGTGCCGGTGGACGACTTCTTCGTGGCGGACGGCAAGTGGAACACGGTGCGGCGGCCGGGCGAGCTGCTGGTGCGGGTCCGGATCCCCGCGCCCTCGCCGCGGCTGCGCACCGCCTACCGCAAGCTGCGGCAGCGGCAGGCCATCGACTTCCCGCTCCTGTCCGTGGCCCTGGCCGCCGAGGTGGCGGAGGACCGCACGGTGCAGGCGATGTCGCTGGTGGTGTCGGCCCTGGGCTCGCGGCCGCGGGTGGTGTCCGGGCTGGATAAGGTGGCGGTGGGGCGGCCGGTGGGCGAGGTGGCGGACGCGGTGGCGCAGCAGGCGTTCAAGCAGTGCCACCCGCTGGAGAACATCATCGTGGACCCGGAGTGGCGCCGCGCCATGGTGCCGGTGTACGTGCGCCGCGCCGTGGAGGAGATCGCGGCCGGCTAGCCTCGCCGCTACGCCACGGAGGAGGTGTCGCGCCGCTCGACGGACGGGGGCGGGGGCGGCTCCGCGCCGTCCCTCCGCAGCCCGCCCGCCCACCAGACCAGCACGGCGAACCCGCCCAGGAACGCCGCGACCAGCCACATCCCGACCGCGTGCCTTTCTTCGTGCTTCATGCTCCTCCCGTGTGCCCAGGTCGACCGGCGTCTCCCTTTCGCACACGGTGCGCCAGCCCCGGTTTCGGTCCGGAAAGTTGAACTGCGCCTGAACGGGTGTGATTCAGCCATACCGCGGCGTCTTCCCGTAGTACTCCGAAAGAACGTATCCGACAGAGCAATGGCGATCGAGACCACGTTCGCACAGGCCCGGCCGACCTCGCCAGGCTCATGGACGAGGTGACCGACAATCGTGAGACGGTCATCATTCGCCGCCGGGGAGGAGAGAGCGTGGCCCTCATTGCGGCGGATGAGCTCCGCAGTCTCGAGGAGACCGCTCACCTCCTGAGATCGCCCGCCAACGCACGCCGACTGCTCACAGCGCTGGCCCGGGCGCTGGATCGCCTTTCGGAATGATGCCGACGCTCCACGTGATCTACCTGCGCTCCGGGCCGGTGCTGCTGAGCCGGAAGCCGTATGGGGACTGGCGCGAGATGCAGGACGAGTGGGACGACTACATGACCTCGCTGGGCCCCTGGACGGCGGGCGAGGTGGTGGAGTTCTTCCGGGAGGATTCCGGGAACGAGGCGCGGTGGCCGTTCAGCGCGGAGGCCGTGCGGGCGTTCGTGGAATCGGACAGAGCGGTGATGAGCACGGGATTCATCTGAGGCGGGGGCTCACTTCGGCCTGGAGATCCGGCACGTGGTGGAATTGGTCTTTGCGGCACTTCCCATCGTCGTTTCCGTCGCGCTGGGTGTCATTACCCTGGTCGCCACTCACCGGAAGGACCGCTACATCCAGCAGGTTGCGCACACGGCCGGTATCCTGGCGAATCTCTCGACGAGCGAACGGCTCGCGGAGTCGAGCTTCCAGGTCACGCGGCTGATCAACTCCGGGGCCACCGTGTCGATGAGTGGGATCGATCCCGTGACCGAATCGCACGTGGTCGACATCCTGGACTACTACGAGTTCCTCTGCGATCTGTACAGGAACGGTGTTGTGAACAGGGCCACGATCGAGGAGATTCGCGGGCAGCTCATGAAGCGGACATGGATCCTGTGTGAGCCCTACATCATGGAAACACGAGAGAGACAGGGTCGGCGCGTGTATTCCGGGTTCGAAGAGTTCGTCAAGGAGCTGCGCGCGAAGGAGCTTTCTCTGGGGCCACGCCGCGGACGCCTCCTGCGGCGGCTGAGAAGATTCGCTCGATTCCCTGAAAGGTCGCGCGGGGACGAGCCGTAGTCGGCTCGGCCCCGCGCTGGCGGGGCACGCCCGAACCTGCCGTAAGATGCCGTTCCAGCCTCAGTCGGAAACGGTGGGCGGAACCGGCATCTTGGGCGTGCCGTGGACGCGCGGGTCCACCGCCGGCAGCTCCGTGACGACCTCGCCGAGCGGCCGCGGATCGGCCAGGTACTCGAAGGTGCCGATCCCGTCCGGCGCGGGGCCGCTCGCCCAGGAGCCCTCGGCGCTCTCCGTCCCCTCGGAGCAGTTCCAGAACTGGTACGACACCTCCGTCAGCTCCCGTTCCTGCGGGAAGTTGAACGGCACCGGCGTCCGGTCCAGCCCCTCGCGCTCCAGGTCGGCGATGGCGGCGAGCCACTGGTTCTGGTGCATGGTGTCGCGCGCCAGCAGGAAGGAGAGCATGTCGCGCACGCCCTTGTCCTCGGTGAGCTCGTACAGCCGGGCCACCTGGAGCCGCCCCTGCGACTCGGCCGTGACGTTGAAGCGGAAGTCCGCCAGCAGGTTGCCGCTGGCGATGGTGTACCTGGCGTTCCAGGGGTAGCCCACGCTGTCGGCCGGCTGCGCGCCCAGACCCGCGACGATCAGGTGCTGCGGGTTCATCCCGGCCATGAGCGCCTCGCCCATGCTGGTGCCGCCCATGACGGCGTTCACCAGCGGGTTGCCGGCCCCGGCCTGCTGCTCCTCGGGCGTGGCCTTTTCCAGCAGGCGCGCGATCATGGTGGCCAGCATCTCCACGTGCGCGATCTCCTCGGTGCCGATGTCCAGGATCATGTCGCGGTACTTGGCCGGGGCGCGGCAGTTCCACCCCTGGAACAGGTACGTCATCATCACGCTGATCTCGCCCCACTGCCCGCCGAGCACCTCCTGGAGCTTCCTGGCGTAGATGGGGTCCGGCTTGTCCGGCTTGGCGTTGTACTGGAACTGGTTGGTCCGGAAGAACATGAGACTGCCTCCTTCGCCCGTGCGGATGGATCCGTGGAACCCCGTCCCGGACCGCGGGCGCAGGTCGGCCCGGGGCAGGGGGGCGGCGCGGTTGTGCAAGGCGCAGGCCGGGATAAAAGGCAATAAGTAGAGACTATGCGGCGATAAGGAATCGAGATTGAACCTGGTGTGGCCCTGCAACGGCAGGTGGTCGGCAAGTGCTTGCAACGGAGTGGTTTGGCCCGTTCTGGTGGGCGGGGCGTGACGGCGGTGTGCGAGTGACCTCGTCCTGCCGAGACGAACGTCGAGGGGAGCAGTTGGACGTCCGGACGAGCGATGTCCCCGAACGCGACCGGGAGGTCGGGAAAGCCGCCGGGGGGAACGGCGGAGCGGGGCCGGGCCACCGTGGCCCGACCCCGCTCCGCGCTCTCCATGCTTCGCCGCGGCTACCTGCGCGCGTCGTCACCGCCGTCGCCGCCCTGTCCGGGCTCCGGCTGCGGGTCCGCGTCCCCGATCTCGCCGGCGTCCGTGCGGAAGGTGCGGCGCACCCCCACGATGAACAGGAAGAGGCCCGCGGCCCCCAGCAGCAGCTTGCCCTTCGACGACATCCCCCCGGACTTCCCCTGGTTGTGCAGCTTGGCTTTCATGTCGGTGTCCCGGTGTGCTCGCTCAGTCGGCCCCGTCGCGCCCGCCCGCGTACATCGCCTCGATCCGGTCCCGGTAGCGGGTCTCCACCACGCGACGCTTCACCTTGAGGGTGGGCGTCAGCGTGCCGGACTCGATGGAAAGCTCCTCCGGGATCAGCGCCACCTTCTTGGGGAGTTCGTAGCGCGCGAACTCGCCCAGGCGGCCCAGCGCGTCGCGCTCCAGCAGCTGCTGCACCCGCGGGTCGCGCACCAGCGCCGCGCGGTCGGAGGCGTCGATCCCCTGCTGCTTCGCCCAGGCGCCCAGGTTCTCCCAGTCGGGCACCAGCAGGAGCACGGTGTAGGGGCGCCGGTCGCCGATCATCACCGCCTGCGCCACGTACGGCGAGAGCGCGGCCGCGTTCTCCATGGGCTGCGGCGCGACGTTCTTGCCCCCGGCGGTGACGATCAGGTCCTTGAGGCGGTCGGTGATGCGCAGGAACCCGTCGGCGTCCAGCTCGCCCACGTCGCCGGTGTGGAACCACCCGTCCGCGTCGATGGCCCTGGCCGTGGCCTCCGGGTTGTTCCAGTACCCCTTCATCACGTGCGGGCCGCGGGTGAGGATCTCGCCCCCGTCGCCGATCCTCACCTCCACCCCCGGCACCACCTGCCCCACCGTGCCCAGCTTGACGTGCCCCGGCCGGTTCACGGCGATCACGGGCGAGGTCTCGGTGAGGCCGTAGCCCTCGTATACGGGGAGCCCGGCCGCGTGGAAGAAGCGGGCGATCCCCGCGGAGAGCGGCGCGCCGCCGGAAACGAAGTTCTCCAGCTTTCCGCCGGTGCGCTCCCGCAGCTTGGA
This sequence comes from Gemmatimonadota bacterium, assembly GCA_040752145.1. Taxonomy (GTDB): domain Bacteria; phylum Gemmatimonadota; class Gemmatimonadetes; order Longimicrobiales; family Longimicrobiaceae; genus JAFAYN01. Next base: position 3,918 of record JBFMFL010000018.1, on the reverse strand, counting down.
GAACACCAGCCGGTCGGCGACGCGGAACTGGAGCCCCAGCGCACCGGCGGGCTCCCGGCCGGCCAGGCGCTCGTCCGCGGCGCGCTCGCCCACCCGCTGCGCCCAGCCGACGATCTTCTTGCGGATCCCGGTGGCGCCCATCACCCTGCCGTAGATCTTCTCGAAGAGCCGGGGGACGGACACGGCGACGTGCGGGTGGACCTCCACGAGGTTGTCGGCCACCTTGTCCATGGACTCGGCGTAGGCGATGCACACGCCCTGGTCCCAGTACAGGTAGTCCACCATCCGCTCGAACACGTGCGAGAGCGGCAGGAACGACAGCGCCGTCTCGCCGGTGCGGATGATGGAGCCCAGCCCGTGCTGGAGGCAGGCGGCCACGTTGGAGGCCAGGTTGTAGTGGGTGAGCATCACCCCCTTGGGGTCGCCCGTGGTCCCGGAGGTGTAGATCAGCGTCGCCACGTCGTCGCGCCCCACCCGCAGCGCCGCCTCGCGGAAGCTCCCCGTCTCCCCCCGCTCCACGGCGGCGCGCCCGGCCTCCAGCACGTCGGCGAAGCGCTCCACGCCCGGCGCCCCGGCCGGGTCGTCGAAGGCGACCACGCGCTCCAGCGCCGGCAGCCCGCCCCTCACCTCCAGCACCTTGCGGACCTGCTCCGGGGTGGAGGCGAAGACCACGCGGGCGCCGCAGTTCTCCAGGATGTACGCCACCTGGTTGGCCGGGAGGGTGCCGTACACCGGCACCACCACCGCGCCCGTCCCCAGCACCGCGTAGTCGGCGACCGCCCACTCGGGGCGGTTCTCCGACAGGATCGCCACCCGGTCGCCCCGCTCCACCCCGCCCGCCGCCAGCGCCGCCGCCAGCCGCGCCGCCCGCTCCTCCACCTCGCGGTGCCCGATCCCGCGCCACGTCCCCCCTTCCTTGTAGCGCAGCGCATCCCCCCCGGCGTACCTGTCCACCGCGTGCAGAAAGATGCGGGGGATGGTGTCGCGCTCCACCGGGGCGAGCGGGACCGGCCGGTTCTGGCTCACGGGGGCGGACGCAGGGGGCATGGGTGCTCGTGTCAGCGGGAAAACCGATGGTGGAGCCGTGCGGGAAGATCCGCGCCAATATAACCGGGGCCGGGGTGAAGACAAGCAACGGCGCCCCCGCCTCGATGCCGAGGCGGGGGCGCCGTTGCAGGCTGTTCCCTGTTCCCTGTAACCTGTTCCCTGCCGTTACCTCAGCAGAACCGGTCGAACGCGTTCACCAGGTCTTGGGCGATCTCCTGGGCGGAGCGGCCCTCGATGTCGTGACGCTCCAGCATGAAGGCCACGTCGCCGTCCTTGAGCAGCGCGATGGAGGGCGACGAGGGGGCGTAGCCCAGGAAGTGGCGGCGCGCCTCGGCGGTGGCGTCCACGTCCTGGCCGGCGAACACGGTGGTCACCCGCTCGGGGAGCTTGCCGTGCTGGAGGGCCATGGCCACCGCGGGGCGGGCGTTGCGCGCGGCGCAGCCGCACACGGAGTTCACCACCACCATGGTGGTGCCTTCCTTCTGCTCCAGCGTCTCGCGGACCTCGTCCGCGGACTTGAGCTCCCTGACGCCCAGGCGGGAGAGCTCCTGGCGCATGGGGGCGATCAGCATCTCGGGGTACGGCATCTATCGACCTCCTGGTCTCGATGGGTTCACCGGGGCCCGCGCGGCGGGCTCCGGACGGATCATTACACGCGGCGTCAGCGTGGGTTCGGCACCCAGGGCACGTCGGGCACACCGGCGCGCCGGTTGGCCAGGCGCGCCAGGGTGAAGAGCAGGTCGGAGAGGCGGTTGAGGTAGACGATCACCTCCTCCTCGATGTGCGCCACGTGCGCCAGCGACACGCAGCGCCGCTCCGCCCGGCGGCACACGGTGCGCGCCAGGTGCAGCTGCGCGGCCGCCTCGCCCCCGCCGGGGAGGACGAAGTTGCGCAGCGGCTCCAGCTCCTCGTCGGCGGCGTCCATCCAGCGCTCCATCTCCTCCACGCGCCCCTCGGGGAGCGGGGGGATGTGGGCGTTCTCGCGCCCGCCGTCCTCGGGCCGGGGCGTCGCCAGGCGCGCGCCCAGGGCGAACAGGTCGCCCTGCAGCTGCTGGACCCTGCCCGCCATCTCCGCCTGCCCCTCGGCCGCGAGCCGGGCGGCGACGACGCCGAGCACCGAGTTCAGCTCGTCCACGTCGCCGTACGCCTCCACCCGCGCGTGGTCCTTGCGCACGCGCTGCCCGCCGAACAGCCCCGTCTCCCCCTGGTCCCCGGTCCTGGTGTAGATCTTCATGGTCCCTCGGCTGTGCGCCGGCGAGAGTGGATGTCAGCCTTCGGCCAGGGCGAGCGCCACCACCCGCCCCAGCGACCACTCCGTCCAGAGCAGCCGGCGCAGCACCTTGCGGGGCGTCCACTCCTCCCCGTCGATCTCCAGCAGCAGCCCGCGGCGCTCCTCCGGCAGGTGCGCGAAGTGGTCCACCGTGAGCGCCATGGCGGTGTCCAGCCGCCCCAGGGTGCGGTCGGGGAGCTCGCCCAGCGGCGAGGCGCCCAGCCGGCTCAGCGTCCACCACTGCGCGCGCGCCAGCTCCTCCAGCGCGCCGCGCACCGTCCCCCCGCCGGGGAGCGGCCGCTCGGCCTGGTCGGCGGGGAGGCGGCGGACGCGGGCCAGCAGCGCCGCGCGCAGGCCGCCCAGCCGGCGCAGCCCCCGGTCGATGTCCTCGTCCTCCACGGCGCGCAGGTCGTGGGCGAAGCAGGCGGTCGTCTCCCCGGCGGCCACGCGCGCGTCGGTGCGCAGCCACTCGTCCACCGCCAGCTCCAGCTCGGCGTCGTCGGGCGGCACCGGCTCGCCGGCCGAGGCCAGGAAGCCCAGCCACTCCAGCACCTCGCCCTCCAGCGCCGCGGCGGCACCCTCCGGCGTGGGGCCGAAGGCCGCGCACCCGGGAACGGTCAGGGCGTGCGCCAGGAAGGCGCCGTCCGCCCCCTCCTCCAGCCCCGCCGCGATCCGGAACGTCCCGCTCACGCCGCCCCCCCGTCGCGGTCCGCGGGCGGGCGGACGGCCGGCTCCACGAGCGCCAGCGTCCCCGCGTCCGCGTCCAGCCGCGCGCGCACGCCCAGGGGGAGCGTCCAGCTCTCGTCGATGTGCCCGAAGGGGAAGCCGAAGGCGACGGGGACGCCCAGCGGCCCCAGCCGCTCCGCGACCACGTCCGCGGCGGAGGGATGGTCGGCGCGCCCCTCGTCGGGCGACTCGGAGAAGGCGCCCACCGCCACGCCGGCCACCCCGTCCAGCGCGCCGGAGAGGAGGAGCTGCGAGAGCATGCGGTCCACCCGGAACGACGCCTCGCCCACGTCCTCCAAAAAGAGCACCGCCCCCTCCGCGCGCAGCGCCCAGGGGGTGCCGGCCAGCGCCGCCAGCAGCGCCAGGTTGCCGCCCACCAGCGGGCCCTCGGCGGCGCCGGGAACCAGCGTGTCGGCGCGCTGCGGTCCCGCGGCGGGGAAGGGGAGCGTCCCCGCCGGCTCCGCGTCGGTCAGCACCCGCAGCAGCCCGCGGCGCGAGAACTCCGGCAGCTCGGGGGTGGCCGGGTGCGGGCCGTGGAAGGAGACCAGGCCGCGGCGGAAGAGCGCCAGGTGCAGCGCGGTGTTGTCGCTGAAGCCGATCAGCGGACGGGGGCGCTCGGCGAGCGGCGCCCAGTCCATGCGGTCCAGGATGCGCATGGTGCCGTAGCCGCCGCGCAGGCACCAGACCGCGTCGTTGTCCGGGGAGCGGAGCGCCGCCTGGAGGTCGGCGGCGCGCTGCTCGTCGGTCCCGGACAGGAAGCCGCAGCGCCCCCGGCAGAACTCGCCCGCCACCGGCTCCCACCCCCACTCGCGCACCCGCCCCACGGCGCGGTCCACGGCGCCCCCCGGGAGCGGCCCGGCGGGCGCCACCAGGGC
>JBFMFL010000179.1:0-13935 GCA_040752145.1 Gemmatimonadota bacterium | reverse complement strand
GGGGAGAACTGCTTGCGCTGCCTGCAGTTGCCCCCCTCTCCAAGAATTGGGAGAGGGTGGCGAGCCTCAAGCGAGCCGGGTGAGGGCCGCAGTTGCAGGCTGACCCCTGTAACCTGTTCCCTGTCCCCTGTAACCTGTTCCCTGTCCCCTGTCCCCTACCCGCCGTTGACCTTGGCGACGATGAACGGGGTCTCGTGCAGCTCCAGCTCGTCCGCGGTGACCACGAACTTGTAGACGCCGGGCTGTCCGAACTGCACCCCCACCAGCGTGAAGATCTGGTTGGCGGTGGAGAACTCGCCGGGGCCCACGCCGGGGGCGACGATCTCGCCGTTGGCCTCGAAGATCACGCCGCCGTCCTCGTCCATCAGCCGCACGCGCACCGCGAAGGTCTGCCCCGCGTCCGCGAACTCGGCGTGGACGCGGAAGGCGAACACCATCTTGGGGTGCACCGTGGGAAAGGACGCCGCGGCGATGCGGTCGAAGATCCCCAGGACGTTGAGCTTGCCGTCCTGCGAGATGTTCGCCTCGTCGGCGAGGAAGGCGACGGGGATCTTCAAAAGGTCTCCTCTGGACGTCGGGGGAGCGGGCACGGGAGCGGCGAGCCGCGCAGGGCTCGCGAAAATCGCACCACGGTCCCGGAATTGCTACTCCGGCGCCCGCCGCTTTGTCCCGGAGGCCGCCGCCCGCTATCTTGCCCGCCCGCGGCGGCGCGCCCGCCGCCACGCGAACCCGCTCACCCCCACGGAGATGTCCGCACCCGAGCAGCCGAACCCCTCGCTGAACCGCGCGGCGCGCACGGGCGCCGCCACGGAGGACGAGCGCCTGCTGGAGTCGCCGGCGACCTCGCCGGCGCAGGCCGCCGACTTCCTCCACTCGGACCCCTGGCGCGTGTTCCGCATCATGGGCGAGTTCGTGGAGGGGTTCGACACGCTGGCCAACGTGGGGCGGGCGGTGACCATCTTCGGCTCGGCGCGGGTGAAGCCGGACGACCCGCAGTACGACGCGGCGCAGGTCACGGCGCGGCTGCTGGGGGAGGCGGGCTTCTCGGTGATCACGGGGGGCGGGCCGGGGATCATGGAGGCCGCCAACCGGGGGGCCAGGGAGGCGGGGGCGCCGTCCATCGGCTGCAACATCGAGCTCCCCTTCGAGCAGGGGATCAACGCCTACGTGGACCTCCCCATCAACTTCCGCTACTTCTTCGTCCGCAAGACGATGTTCGTGAAGTACGCGGAGGCGTTCGTCATCTTCCCCGGCGGCTTCGGGACGATGGACGAGCTGTTCGAGGCGCTGACGCTGATCCAGACCGGCAAGGTCCGCGACTTCCCGGTGATCCTCTTCGGCTCCGCCTACTGGCAGGGGCTGCTGGACTGGCTCCGCGCCACCATGCTGGCCGAGCGCAAGATCTCCCCCGCGGACCTGGACCTCATGGTGGTCACCGACTCCCCGGAGGAGGCGGTCCGCGTGATCCGGGAGCGCTGCCGGCAGCCGGTCGCCCCGCGCGGCGCGAGCCGCGACCCGGAGCCGCCCCCGACGCAGGAGGAGGTGGTCGGCCCGGAGAAGCACGACGCGCAGTGAAGAGTGCGAAAGTGCGAGGTGCGAAAGTGCGAGCGTAGCTTCCGCACGCCGCCGACCGCCCTCGCACGATCGGATTCTTCGCACTTTCGCACTCACGCACTTTCGCACTTTCGTTTCGCACTCACGCACTTCGGTCCGGACCATGGCAACCAGCAAGTTCCTCAGCGGCAAGCGCATCGACCCCAGGCCCATCCGCCCCGGGATGTCCGTCACCGAGCTGGTGGAGGGGACGTTCCAGGCGTACAACGCCGCCCGCCTCCGCGAGGCGTGCCTCCTGCTGACCAAAAAGATGCTGGAGGACGACGTCACCATCGGGCTGACCATGACGGGGGCGCTGACGCCGGCGGGGCTGGGGATGAGCGCGGTGATCCCGCTGATCGAGGCCGGGTTCGTGGACTGGATCATCTCCACCGGCGCCAACCTGTACCACGACACGCACTTCGGCATCGGGCTGGAGCTCCGGCAGGGGAACCCGCACGTGTCGGACGTGGTGCTGCGCGACGAGGAGGTGGTCCGCATCTACGACATCTTCTTCGACTACTCGGTGCTGCTGGACACCGACGCCTTCTTCCGGCAGATCATCGCCTCCGAGGAGTTCCAGCGGCCCATGTCCACCGCGGAGTTCCACTACCTGTGCGGCAGGTACGTGGCGGCGCGCGAGGCGGAGCTGGGGATCGGGAGGAAGTCGCTGCTGGCGGCGGCGTACGAGCACGCGGTGCCCATCTACACCTCGTCCCCGGGCGACTCGTCCATCGGGATGAACGTGGCGGCCAAGGCGCTGCAGGGGAACAGGCTGACGTGGGACGTCAACGCGGACGTCAACGAGACGGCGGCCATCGTGCTGGACGCCAAGCGCCGCGGCGGCAAGAGCGCCATCTGGATCCTGGGCGGCGGCTCGCCCAAGAACTTCGCCCTGCAGACGGAGCCGCAGATCCAGGAGGTGATGGGGATCGACGAGCGCGGCCACGACTACTTCCTCCAGGTCACCGACGCGCGCCCGGACACCGGCGGCCTGTCCGGCGCCACCCCCGCCGAGGCGGTGAGCTGGGGCAAGGTGGACCCGGACCGGCTCCCGGACGCGGTGGTCTGCTACCTGGACTCCACCGTGGCGCTCCCCATCCTGGCCGCGTACGCGCTGGACACGCACGCGCCGCGCACGCCGCGCCGCCTGTTCGACCGGCGCGACGAGATGATGGCGCGCATCCGCGAGGAGTACGAGAAGTCGGAGCGCAACGAGGCCACGCAGGAGGCCGCGCGCGAGCACGCCGTGCACGAGAGCATGCTGGACCGCGACCGGTAGGCAGGCTCGACGGGGCGGGTTGTACCTCTTCGGGCCTCCCGCTAGATTGTATGACAACGTCATACAGGAGAAAGAGCCCATGGGTGCCGTCACGATCCGCCTGGACGAGGAGCTGGAGCGCAGGCTGGAGCAGGTATGCGAGCGCGCGGGGGTGACCCGCAGTGACGTCATGCGCGAGGCGCTGCGGCGCCAGCTCGCGCTCATGCAGTTCGAGCAGATGCGCAAGCGTGTCATGCCGTTCGCCGAGGCACAGGGCTGGCTGACCGACGAGGACGTGTTCCGCGACGTGTCTTGAGGGTTTTCCTCGATACCAACGTCCTGATCAGCGCCTATGGGGCCCGCGGGCTCTGCGCCGACGTGCTCCGGCTGGTTCTCACCGAGCACGAGATGGTGACCGGGGAGGTGGTCCTGGAAGAGCTCGACCGTGTCCTTCGGAAGAAGGCGCGCTTGCCCGCGGACGCGGTAGAGGAGATCGTCGCGAACCTGCGCCAGTACCCCGTGCAGCCTAAGCCGGAGCGGGTGGGCAGTGTCCACGTACGTGACGAGGACGACGCGTGGGTGCTCGCCTCGGCGCTGCAAGCCGGGGCAGACGTGCTGGTGACGGGAGACAGGGATCTGCTCGACATTGCGGGGCAGGTGACGGAACTGCGGATCGTGCATCCACGCGGTTTCTGGGAGCTTCACCGGGGCCCGTGAGCATACGGACTCCCGGCCGGCAGTACATACCCGAAAAGGGAAGGCAAGTATGGCACGACGACCCAACTATGGCTTCGAGAAGCGGCAGAAGGAGCTCGAGAAGCAGAAGAAGAAGGACGAGAAGGCGGAGAAGAAGCGCCTGAGGAAGGAGGCCGGCACCGACGAGTACGGCAACTCGCTGTACGTCGACCCGGACGAGGTGGTGATGGAGGAGGACGGCGAGGAGGGCGAGGCGGAGCCCGGGAGCGAGGACGAGGCCGGGGGCGGGCGTCCGGGCGAGTCGCCGGCCGCCGGGTGACGGGCGGCGTGGACCGGGGCGCCACGCCGGCGGCGGACGGGCTGGACCCGGCCCTGCGCGGTCGGCTGGAGTCGCTGTGCGAGGAGGGCCGCGAGATCTGGGACCGCTTCGACCACGAGGTCCGCAGCAAGGACTTCCACCCCTTCGTGGCCGCCGACTACGGCCAGGTGCTGGACGCCCTGCTCAGGGTGCGGGCTCCCGGGCTGCGCTTCCTGGAGTGGGGCTCGGCCACGGGCGTCATCGCCATCATGGCCGACCTGCTGGGCTTCGAGGCGTACGGGATCGAGCTGGACCCGCAGCTGGTGGAGCAGGCCCGCGAGCTGGCGGCGCGGCACGGCTCCGGGGCCCGCTTCGTGGCCGGCAGCTTCGTCCCCGCGGGCTACCGCTACCGCCCCACTGGCGGCGACGGCCGCCTGGGCACCATCGGCGACGGCAGCTCGGCGTACCCGGAGCTGATGCACCCGCTGGAGGACTTCGACCTGGTGTACGCCTTCCCATGGCACGGCGAGGAGCCGATGATGGTGGACCTGATGCGCGCCTACGGCGCCCGCGGCGCCCGCCTGCTGATCCACGGCGTCGCCGAGGGCGTGCGGGTGTACCGGGACGGCAAGGTGGTGGGGTGACGGCAGGGAACAGGGGACAGGGAACAGCCGGCAACGGCGAACTGCGCCCCCGCCGGGAGATCCCGGCGGGGGCGCCGTCGTAGGGCCCTCACCCGGCTCGCTTGAGGCTCGCCACCCTCTCCCAATCCTGGGAGAGGGGACAACTACAGGCAGGGCAAGCGGTTCTCCCCTCCCCTGCTTGCGGGGGAGGGGGCCCCGGGGGCACGCCCGAACCCGCCGTTCAGCAGGTCATGCGCTGGTGCAGTCGTACGGGTCGGTGGTGGCCGTGGAACCCGAGACGGAGCCGTTGCGGCGGGTGCCCACCTTCTGCTCCAGGGCGATCCCCGTGTAGTACTTCTGGAGGATCTGCGGGTAGGTGTGGCCCGCCCGCGCCATGCCGACGGCGCCCGTCTGCGCCAGCCCCGCGCCGTGGCCGTTGCCGCCGCCGTAGACCGCGTAGCCGGTGAGGTTTCCGGACGCGTCCGTCAGCCGCTCGACCACGAACAGGTTGCTGGGGAGCAGCGTGGGCACGCCGGAGGAGTTGATGTAGGCCAGCGACGAGCGGATGGCGCCCCTGCTGTCGGTGAAGGTCCCCTGCTCGGTGACGTACTCGATCTGCGTCACCCGGCCGGAGGCGGCGCGGCCCAGGACGTTGATGGCCGTGACCTTCCCCACCGGCTTGTTGGCGAAGTCGCCGATCACGCAGCTCATCTGCGCCATGGTCCAGCGGTAGCTCCAGCGGTGGTACGTGTGGAAGCCGCCGTACGCGCCGGTCCAGGCGGGGTTTCGCAGGTCGGCCAGCAGCGCGGAGGTGGAGGGGAGCTCCTGCCCGGGCGGCGCGTCCCACACGCTGCGCAGGTAGGGCTCCGCGGCCGAGAACACGTCCTCGCTGCTGGAGGTGCGGCCGCCGCTGGTGGCGTAGAACAGCGCGTTGATCAGGGCGCCGTTGTAGGTGGCGACGATGCCGGCGGTGGCGTTCACGGCGGCGGTGGAGACGGAGTGCTCGGCCGCGACGCCGCCGTACACCTGGTCGGACACGGTGGCGCCCAGGTCGAAGCCCTCGCTCCAGCGCTTGCCCAGGTTGGCGTGCGCGTAGGTGCGCGCGGCCACGGCCTGCGCCTTCTGCGCCTCGGCCTCGGGGTACTGCGTGGGGCCCAGCTCGCGCGGCACCACGCCGTACAGGTACTCCTCCATGGGAAGCTCGTTGATGCCGGCGAGCGAGCCCCGGCCGTTGGTCATCACCTCGGCCGCGCCGCGGTACTGGGCGCCGGCCACGAGCACCCGCGCGGTCGTCGCCACGGAGACGCGCGGCGGGTTGCGCGAGCTGGCCGACGTCCCGGTGGTCTTGGTGGTGACGTAGCGCGGCTCGTAGACCGTGGCGTTCACCGTCTTCCACAGCGCCGCGGAGGTGGCCAGCCCGGCGGCGATCACGTTCTGCTTGTAGATGCGCTCGGCCGTGGTGTCGATGGGGAGCGGCCGCTCGCCGATGTACACGCGCCAGCAGGCCGCCGTGGACACGTACTCCCACGCGGACGGGAAGCCCGCCGCGACGCCCGCCGCCACGCGCTGGTCGCGGTCCGCGGCGGTGCCGGTGCAGACCACCTGGAGCCGGCGGTTGTTGGTCGCCACGGCCACGGACGGGCTCCACGTCACCGTCACCTGCTCGCCGGCCAGGCCGGAGACGAGGTACGCGCTGCTCCCCTTCTCGCGGACGTCGTACGCCACGGTGGCGCCGACCTTGACCGACGAGGCGGCGGGGACCACGCCGATGCGGATCCTGCCGTTGTACGCCTCCAGCACGTTGCGCTGCGCCTGCTGCGGCGGGAGCACGGCGGCGTCGGGGCGGGTGGGGAGCTCCTCGGAGCAGGCGGCGAGCGCCGCGAGGACGGCGAGCAGGGCGGCACGGGAGCGACGAAGTGCGTGCATCGGCACCACCTCCGGGCGGATGGGGCGTGGGGGCGCTCCCCGGGGCGGACGGGCTCCGGGCGGGCGCGGGCTGTAGTGGAGCAGTACCCGACAACATACGCGTTCCGCGGGCCCCGCGCACGCGCCGGCGAGCCGGCCGGCGGCAAGGCGCCGGTCGGCGCTCCGGCGCGGGGCGGCGCCCTTTCAACCCTCCCCCGGCGGTGTTATCCTGTCCGGCATCCCACCGCATCGCGAACCGCGCGCATACCTCCCGCGGGCCCATCCTTCACGCCGGCCGCTCCTCTCCATGACACGCTCCCGACTCCTCGCAGCCGTGGCGCTCTGCGCGCTCGCCCCCCTGGCGGGGTGCGCCCCCGGCGCCGCCCTGTCCGGGTCGCAGGGACCCACGCTGCGCCCGTTCGGCAGCGAGGCCGAGCTGGCGCGCTTCCAGCAGCGGCTCGTGCGCGACTACGAGAAGCGGATGGAAAAGAACCCGCCCCCGCCCGCCCCGCCCATGCCCACGGCCGCCCCGAGCGCCCCCTCGGCGCCGGGGGTGAGCCCGCAGGGCCTGGCAGTGACCGGCGTCGGCACGGAGTCCGTGACCAACGTGCAGACGGCCGGCGTGGACGAGGGCGGCATCGTCAAGGTTCACGGCGACCACCTGGTGATCCTGCGCCGCGGCCGGCTCTTCACGGTGAAGATCGGCGGGGACGCGCTCCAGCCGGTGTCGGCCGTGGACGCCTTCGGGCCCGGCGTGGACCCGCAGGGCGCCTGGTACGACGAGATGCTGGTGGCCGGCGACCGGGTGGCGGTGATCGGCTACAGCTACCGGCGCGGCGGCACCGAGGTGGGGCTGTTCCGCATCGACCCGGACGGGCGGCTCACCCACCGCAGCACCCACCAGATCCGCTCCGGCGACTACTACTCGGCCCGCAACTACGCCAGCCGGCTGGTGGGCGGCAAGCTGGTGTTCTACGCGCCCATCGAGCCGGAGCCGCGGGGCGGCGACCCCATGGCCGGTTTCCCCGCGGTCCGCAGGTGGGGCGGCGCGGACAGCATGTTCCGGCGCACCGTCGACGCCACGCGCGTGTACCGCCCGGCCGGCGGGCTGAGCCTGGAGGACGACCCGGTGCTGCACACGGTGACGGTGTGCGGCCTGGAGGCGGACGACCTGGACTGCCGCTCCACCGCGCTCTACGGGCCGGAGGGGCGGGTGTTCTACGTGTCGGCGGGCTCGATGTACGTGTGGGCGACGCCCTGGAGGGAGAGGGACGGCCGCGAGGACCGCGACGCGCGCCCCCGCTCGGTGCTCTACCGGATGCCGCTGGACGGCTCGGCGCCCACCGGGCTGCGGGTGAGCGGCGGCCCCGTGGACCAGTTCTCCTTCCTGGAGAGCGGCGACGGGCACCTCAACGTGCTGGTGCGCTCCGAGGGACGCGGCGACGGGATGTGGGCGTCGGAGGTGGCCGAGGGGGACGCCGCGCTGCTGCGGGTGCCGCTCGGCAGCTTCGGCGACGGGAGCCGCGCCGCCCCGGCAGCGGCGTACCGCGTGCTCCCCGACCCGGGCCCCGGCCCGTTCCAGAACCGCTACGTGGGCGACTGGCTGCTGTTCGGCGCGGGGAACGGCTGGGGGCCGCCGCGCCCGGACGGGTCGGAGCTGTTCGCCACGCGCTGGGCGGACGGCGACGGCGCGGCGCGGCTGGCGCTCCCGCACGGGGTGGACCGCATCGAGGCGATGGGCAGGGACGCGGTGGTGGTGGGGACGGACGGGCGGGACCTGCACTTCAGCGCGGTGCGGCTGGGCGCGCGGGCCGACACGGCGGGCCGCTACACCCGCGCCGGGGCCTCGCAGGGGGAGCTGCGCAGCCACGGCTTCTTCTACCGCCCGGAGACGGAGGACTCGGGCGTGCTGGGGCTCCCGGTGCGCGGCCCGTCGCGGCCCGGGTGGGAGCACCTGGCGCGCGGCTCGGCGTCCGTGCTCTTTTTGCGCAACGACGCCTTCCGCTTCCGCGAGCTGGGCGACCTGGCCGCCGACGACCGCGCCGACGCGGGCGACGACGGCTGCCGCGCGTCGTGCGTGGACTGGTACGGCAACGCCCGCCCGCTCTTCCTGCGCGGCAGGATCTTCGCGCTCCTGGGCTACGAGCTGGTGGAGGGCGCGGTGCGGGACGGGCGCATCCGCGAGCTCCGCCGCGCCAGCTTCGCGCCGTGGCCGGCCGCGGGGCGCTGACGCCGGCTACCGGCCCAGCGCCTCGATCCAGTCGGCGCGCGCGGCGGAGACGGCCAGGTAGTTCTGCCCCAGGAAGTCCTCCTGGTCGAACGAGTACTCCCGGAAGTCCACGTAGGTGGGGTAGATCTTCCCCACCCGGAAGCCCCGCGCCGAGAAGAACTCGTGGAAGTCGCGCAGCAGGAAGCGGGTGAGGATGTTCACCGTGCCGTACTCGAACTGCACCGCGCTCACCCGCCCCTCCCGGAAGGTGCCCTCCAGCCCCCGCAGCACCAGGTGCTCGGCGCCTTCCACGTCCATCTTGAGGTAGTCGATGCGCTCCACGCCGCTCTCCCGCACGTACTCGTCCCCTGCCACCACGCGCGCCGGGAGGATGGTGGGCTGCCCGGGGTGCGGGTAGTCGATCAGCGTGGAGAGCGTGTCGTCCTCCGGGAAGTAGCGGATCTCCAGCTCGCCCGCGGCCTCGGAGAGCCCGAACGGGTTCACGACCACGCCCGCGTCGCCCCGGAACTTCTCCTGGAGCTTCGCCGAGGTGGGGCCCACGATCTCGAAGGCGTGGACGGTCGCTTCGGGGAACACGGAGCGCGCCAGGGCGGACCACTCGCCCACGTTTGCGCCCACGTCGAAGACCGTCCGCAGCCCCCGGCCGCGCAGCACCTCCAGCACGCGGCGCTCGCCGTTGAAGCGCACGTCGCCGTCCAGGTTCCGGTACCAGGCCCGGAACACGTCGCTGTACAGGGCCAGCTTGCGGAGGAGGGGGGCGCGCCGGTTGCGGGCGACGAAGCGCTGCGCCCGCGGGTAAAGCGTGTTCTTGAGCTGTTTGATCGCCATGGGGGTGGTGGTCCTCCCGGCCGGGCGCGTCGAATGCCTCGGCGGACGGCCGGAAAGCGGTGCGGTGCGGGGGCTGCTCCTTCGGGGTGGCGAGGGACGCCCGACGCCGGCGGGGGACGCCGGCGCGGGGGGAATTTCGGGCGGAAAACCGAGCGGCCGTGCGGGCGCCCGCCCCCCTCTCGACTACAGATGGCGGATGACGAGGGCGGGAGGATAATCGTCGCCGCGCCGGCGGTCAAGCGAGGGCACCTGGCAGGGGGAGACACGGGGCAGAGCCGCGCGGTACGCCGTCGTCGCCGAGAAGAGCGAGACCGGCTTCGGCGCCTGCGTGCCGGACCTCCCCGGCTGTGTCGGGGAGACGGAGGACGAGGTGCGCGATTGACGGCCGCGGGGTGCCGGGGATACTGTCCACGGCAATCCCTTCTCCGCTACATTCAACGACGCGCGGCGCCGCACGGGCTCCTCGCACCGACCGAGGCGTCCCCGAGTTGAGCCGCACCCCCGCCGTCAGCGTCATCGTCCCCACCCACAACTACGGGCGCTTCCTGGGCGACGCGGTGGGGAGCGTCCTGGGCCAGACCTTCGGGGACTTCGAGCTCCTGGTGGTGGACGACGGCTCCACCGACGACACGCCGGCGGTGCTCGACCGGTTCGACGACCCGCGGCTGCGGCGCTTCCGCACCCCGCAGGGCGGCAACTCCGCGGCGATCAACACCGGGCTGGACGCCGCGCGGGGGGAGTACCTCGCCGTCCTGGACGCCGACGACCGCTGGCGCCCCGCCAAGCTGGCGCGGCAGGTGGAGATGATGCGCGCCGAGCCGGAGCTGGGCGCCGTGTTCACGGACTTCGCCCGCTTCGACGAGGGCGGCTACTACCCCCGCACGCAGTTCACCTTCTTCCCCGAGCTGCGCGACGTCCCCCGCCGCCCCGCGCGCGCCGGCGGCGGCTTCGTGGTCACCGCGGACCCCTTCGCGGCGTTCGTACCCTTCCAGCAGTTCCCCGCCTGGATGCAGACGATGATGCTGCGCGCCGACCGGGTGCGCGGGCTCCGCTTCCACCCGCGGGTGCGCCGCAGCGCGGACATGCACTTCATGCTGCGCGCGTACCCGGGCCTGCAGGCCGGCTACATCCCCGACGTCCTGGCCGAGGTGCGGCGCCACGGCAACAACAGCTACACCAGCGCGCTCCAGAAGCTGGTGGCGGACGCGGAGGTGCGGCGGATGGTGCTGGAGGAGGAGCCGCTGCGCACCGAGCACCGCGAGCTGCTCCGCTGGAGGACCGGCGTGGCCTTCTGCGAGCTGGGCTACTACTACTTCTGGAACCGGAAGCCGCTCGCCGCGCTCACGGCCTATGCGAGGTCATTGCGCTACCCCGGCTCCCGGCTGAACGCCGCCAAGCACCTCGTCGGGCTCCCCGCCGTCCCCTTCCTTCCGCCGCGCGCGGACCTGGACTGGTCGCACACCGGGCTGGGAGTGGCCGAGCGGGTGCCGTCCCCGGATCTCGCCGCGGCAGGGTAACGGGGCTGAGCACGGTTGACCCTGCCTCGGCCAGGGCGCGATCTTCCACTCCGACGCACACGCAACCACCCGAGCCGCTGGAAGATAGATCGATGGCCACCGCCGAGACCGAGCTACTGATCCAGACCCGCCGCGACCTGCACCGGCACCCCGAGCTAGGGTTCCAGGAGCACCGCACCGCCGGGATCGTGGCGGAGCGCCTGCGCGCCGCCGGCTACGAGGTGCGGACGGGCATCGCGGAGACCGGCGTGGTGGGGACGCTGCGCGGCGGCGCGGGCGACGGGCCCACGCTGCTGCTGCGCGCGGACATGGACGCGCTCCCCATCGCGGAGGAGTGCGGCCACGACTTCGTGTCCACGCACGCGGGGGTGATGCACGCCTGCGGGCACGACGCGCACGTGGCGATCGGGCTGGCGACCGCGGAGCGGCTGGCGCGGACCCGGGACGAGTGGCCGGGGACGGTGAAGTACGTGTTCCAGCCCGCGGAGGAGGGTGGCGGCGGCGCGCTACGGATGGTGGACGAGGGGGTGCTGGACGGGGTGGACGCCGCGCTGGGGCTGCACGTCTGGACGGGGCTGCCCAGCGGCGTGGTGGGCGTGGTGCCGGGGCCGCTGATGGCCTCCGCCGCGGACTTCGAGGTCACCGTCCGCGGGCGCGGCGGGCACGGCGCCATCCCCGACGAGACCGTGGACGCGGTGCTGGCGGCGAGCCAGGTGGTGGTCGCGCTGCAGAGCGTGGTGTCGCGGAGCGTGTCGCCGCTCCAGTCGGCGGTGGTGTCGGTGGGGGCGTTCCACGCCGGCGAGGCCTTCAACGTGATCGCCGACACCGCCCGGCTGCGCGGCACGGCGCGGGCCTTCACCCCGGAGCTCTGCGACGCGCTGCCGCGGCGGATGGAGCAGGTGGTGGCCGGCGTCTGCGCGGCGATGGGCGCCACCTACGAGTTCCACTACGACCAGAACACCCCGCCCACCATCAACGACCCGCGCCTGGCCGAGCACGTGCGCGCCGCCGCGGAGGAGGTGGTCGGCGGCGGCCGCGTGCGCACCGACCCCGACGTGCGCACCATGGCCGCCGAGGACTTCGGCGAGTTCCTGCTGCGCGTGCCCGGCTGCTACTTCTTCGTGGGCGCCCGCAACGAGGAGCGCGGGCAGGTCCACCCGCACCACTCGCCGCGCTTCGACGTGTGCGAGGACGCGCTCCCCGTCGCGGTGGAGGTGCTGGAGCGCGCCGCCCTGCGGGTGCTGCACGGGTAGCCCTCACCCGGCTCGCTTGAGGCTCGCCACCCTCTCCCAATCCTGGGAGAGGGGGCAACGGCTGGATATCCAGCTGCGGCAAGCAGTTCTCCCCTCCCTCGCTTGCGGGGGAGGGGCCGGGGGTGGGGGGCCATGCCGGGCCCGCGCGTCAGTCCGGAACGGGCCCGCGGATGGCGGCGAGGTAGCGGGCGGCGGAGCGGGCCACGGCCGCCTTGGCGTCGCGCTCCACGTGCAGGTCCCACCACGCGCCGTAGACGCGGTCGAAGTCGAACGGCTCCACGGCGGCGACGATGCGCTCCACGCTGGCGGCGTCCAGCGGGACCAGGTTGGGGTAGCTGCGCATGAAGCTCACCCACCGCCGGTCCGGCACCACCTGGAGGATGTCGCCGGTGAGCAGCGCGCCGCGCCCCTCCACGCCGCGCGCCCAGTGCAGCACCGTCCCGCCCGCGAAGTGCCCGCCGCAGCGCACCAGCGTCAGCCCCTCCGCGCCCACCTCGTCCAGCCTCAGCGTCTCCCCCTCCCAGAAGCGCAGCGCCGGGTCCGGCCGCATCACCCACCGGCGGTCCGCCGCGTGGAGGAGGACGGGGCACCCGAACGCCCGCGCCCACTCCACCATGGTCGTGTAGTAGTGCGGGTGCGAGACGGCGACCGCCCGCAGCCCGCCCAGCGCGCCCACCACGTCGATGATGGCGTCGTCCAGCAGCGCGATGCAGTCCCACAGCACGTTGCCGCCCGGCGTCCTCACCAGCAGCGCCCGCTGCCCTATGGCGAACCGGGGCTCCGTGCCGATGCCGTACAGCTCCGGCTCGACGCGCTGCACGGCGTTGCGGTGCGTGCGGCGCAGCGCCTCCAGCGTGGTCCAGGCCTGCCCGCCCGGCGCCACGTACTGCCGCTCGTCCAGGCAGACGGGGCACCCCGCCGGGGGCGACTCCGACGCGGCGAACTGGGTGCCGCAGGCGACGCAGATGTGGTGCTGCACGGCGGTCGTGGGATTGGGGTGGAGGGAGGAGGTGAAGTCGTGCCGCGCGGTCATGCGGTTCGCAGTTCCCGCAGTACCCGTATGAAGATGTACGGAGGGAGACTCGCCGGCAGTTTGGCGAGGCTCACTCCGGCGAGGTGAGACTCACGCAGGCTGTATCGCGTGAGGCTCGCCGAGCCCGCGGAGGAGACCGGACGGTAGTGTCGTCCGGGCTCCGCAGCGGCCCCGCCAGGACACCTCTACGCCGGTGAAAGCCCGTCCGCCACGATCGGCCCCGCCATGATGCGCGGCGGCCCCATGACCAGGTCGGACAGGAACTCGTCGGCCCAGGAGATCGCCCGCCGGGTACACTCGCGGCCGGCGTCCTCCGTCTCGAACAGGCTCACCGTGATGATGGTGGTGTCGCCCGGGTCCATGACGTGGTACGCGACGAACCCCGGGATGCCGCAGATGATGGGGAGGAACCCCTCCCGGGTGCGCCGGACGGCCTCGTCGAGCTTGCCCCAGGCGATGGGATACTGCCGGATGCTCATGTGCACGGGATGCACTCCGGCGCGGAGGAGGGTGGACGGTGACCGGCCGCTGGCGAGCGCCGTCCGTCACCGCACCGAGCGTGCCGTCCGGGAACGGCCACAACGCGCAGCGGGGACCGGCCCGGAAGCCGCGAGTTGTAACGCCCCGGGCCCCGGAGGCCCGGCCCGTTGCACGTGGAGCGCAGAAGGCGCGGCGGGGGCCGGCCGCCCCGCCGCCCC
>JBFMFL010000178.1:0-13994 GCA_040752145.1 Gemmatimonadota bacterium | reverse complement strand
CTCCCCCAGAATTGGGGGAGGGTGGCGAGCCTGAGCGAGCCGGGTGGGGGCCATCCCGCGGACGCCAGCGCGCTGCCCGCGCGTGGCGCCGCAGTTCTCCCCTCCCTCGCTTGCGGGGGAGGGGCCGGGGGTGGGGGGCCCTAACGACGCAGCCCTCCCCCGGCGGGGCCGGGGGAGGGCTGCGGATCCGCGGGGCGGGTGCGGGCTAGTTGATCCCGTCGGTGGTGTCGCCCTGGGCCAGGTCCTCGCGGGCGTCCTCGGCCGACTCGGCGGCGTTCTCGGTGTCGCCCTCGCGGGCCTCCTCGGCCGCCTCCCGGGCATGGTCCTCGGCGTTGTCGTCGCAGGCGACGGCGGTGGTCGAGATGGCGAGGGCGGCGAGCAGAGCGAGAAGTCGCTTGGACATTCGTGTCTCCAGTTGAGTTCGATGAGCGATACTGATCCCGGTTTTGGCAAGAACACGGCCACGTCCCCCGGACGCCCCCGCGACAGGTCGCGGGAGTGGTTCCGGCGCGCGCTGGACGTCACCCCCGGCGGGGTGAACTCGCCGGTCCGCGCCTTCAGCGCCGTGGGCGGCGAGCCGTTCTTCGTGGCGCGGGGCGAGGGGGCGCGCATCTGGGACGCCGACGGCAACGAGTTCCTGGACTACGTGCTCTCCTGGGGGCCGCTGATCTTCGGGCACGCCCACCCCGCGCTGGTGGAGGCGGTGAGGGACGCGGCGCTGCGCGGCACCTCGTACGGCGCGCCCACCCCCGCCGAGGTGGAGCTGGCGGAGGCGGTGCGCGGGTTCGTCCCGTCCATGGAGCGCGTCCGCTTCGTCAACAGCGGCACCGAGGCCACCATGTCGGCGGTGCGGCTGGCGCGCGGCTTCACCGGGCGCTCCATGATCCTCAAGTTCGAGGGGTGCTACCACGGGCACGGCGACTCCTTCCTGGTCAAGGCCGGCTCCGGCGTCGCCACCCTGGGGCTCCCCAACTCCCCCGGCGTCCCCGAGGAGCTTTCCCGCCTCACCCTCACCGCGCCCTTCAACGACGCGGCGGCGGTGGCGGAGGCGTTCCGCGCCTACCCGGGCCGCATCGCCGCGGTGATCCTGGAGCCCGTGGTCGGCAACGCCGGCTTCCTCGCCCCCGTGGACGGCTTCCTGGCCGAGCTGCGCCGCATCACGGAAGAGGACGGCGCGCTGCTGATCTTCGACGAGGTGATGACCGGCTTCCGCGTGGCGCCGGGCGGGGCGCAGGAGCGCTTCGGCGTCCGGCCCGACCTCACCACGCTGGGCAAGGTGATCGGCGGGGGGCTCCCGGTGGGCGCGTACGGCGGCCGGCGCGACGTCATGGAGCAGGTCGCGCCCGTGGGCCCCGTCTACCAGGCGGGCACGCTGTCCGGCAACCCGCTGGCGATGGCGGCGGGGATGGCGCAGCTCCGCATGCTCCGCGAGCAGGACCCGTACGCCCAGCTGGAGCGCCGCACCGCGCGCCTGGTGGAGGGGCTGCTGGCCAACGCCGCCGAGGCGGGCGTCCCGGCCACCGGCGGGCACTTCGGCTCCATGTGGGGCACCTTCTTCACCGAGGGGCCGGTGCGCGACTTCGCCGACGCCAGGCGCTCCGACGTGGCCCTGTTCCGCCGCTACTTCCACGAGTGCCTGGAGCGGGGGGTGTTCTTCGCGCCCTCCGCCTTCGAGGCAGGCTTCCTTTCCACCGCGCACACCGAATCGGATGTCGAAGAGACCATCGGCCGGGCCCGGGAGGCGCTCCGTGCCGCGCTGGCGTAGCCCGCTCGCCGCTGCCGCCGCCGCCCTGGCGCTGGGCGCCTGCGTCCCCGTGACGCAGCCCGCCCCCGCACCGGCACCGGCCCCCGCCGCACCGCCGGCCATCGTCATCCCCGCGGACCCGCCCGCCGCGCCCGAGGTGGACGAGATCGACTCCGCGCCCCCGGTGCGGGTGGGCGTGCTGGTGGACACCACCCGCGTGGAGATCTCCTCCACCTCCGGGCTGGAGATCGCCGCCGCCGACGGCGAGGCTTCGCTGGGCCGCGCGCTCGCGGGCGAGCGTCTGGTCGTCACCTCCGGGCCCGGC
This sequence comes from Gemmatimonadota bacterium, assembly GCA_040752145.1. Classification (GTDB taxonomy): domain Bacteria; phylum Gemmatimonadota; class Gemmatimonadetes; order Longimicrobiales; family Longimicrobiaceae; genus JAFAYN01. The sequence continues at coordinate 11,925 of JBFMFL010000178.1, read as the reverse complement.
GGGACGCTGCGCGTCACGGGCCCCACGGGCGCCCAGGTCGCCTCGGGGCAGGGGCCGCTGCTCTTCCGGGCCACGGGCGGCGGGCTCCTGTCCCTGGGCGGGCGGCCCTACCGCGGCGACGCCCTGGTGCAGGCGCGCCCCTCCGGCCGGGTGACGGCCGTCAACGTGCTGGACATGGAGACCTACCTGCTGGGCGTGGTCCCGCGGGAGATCGGCAAGGTGGGGCCGGAGCTGATGGAGGCGGCCAAGGCGCAGGCGGTGGCCGCGCGCACCTACGCGGTCAAGTACCTGGGCCGCCGCCGCGAGCTGGGCTTCGACGTCTTCGCCACGGTGCAGGACCAGGTGTACGGCGGCGCCGCCGACGAGCACGACCCGGTCACCCAGGCGGTGCGCGCCACCGCCGGGGAGATCCTTTCCTACGACGGGCGCCCCATCGAGGCGTACTACCACTCCACCTGCGCCGGTCAGACCGCGGCCATCGACGAGGTGTGGAACGAGCGCCCCGTCCCCTACCTGGTCTCCGTGCGCGACGTGGACCCGGCCAGCGGCGAGGCCTTCGACCGCTCCTCCAGCCGCTTCCGCTGGACGCAGCGCTGGACCGCCGAGCAGATCAACTCCATCCTGGGCCGGACGCTCCGCGACTCCGTGCGCGGCGGCGGGGCGGTGGGGCAGCTGCGCGACATGCGCGTGCTGGAGCGCACCCCTTCCGGGCGCGTGAGGGCGATGCGCATCGAGACCACGGGCGGCGTCTTCACCGTGGGCAAGGACCGGGTCCGCTGGATCCTGCTCACCCCCACGGGCGCGGCGCTGAACAGCTCCAAGTTCGACGTGGAGGTGGTGCGCGGCGCCGACGGCCGCGTCGCCGAGGTGGTGGCGACCGGCGGCGGCTGGGGGCACGGCATCGGGATGTGCCAGGTGGGGGCCATGGGCCGCGACCGCGCCGGGCAGGACTACCGCGCCATCCTCGCCGCCTACTACCCGGGGACGCGGCTCCGCGACCTGTACTGACCCCCATGCGCCGACTGCTGCCGCTCGCGCTGCTCGCCCTCGCCGCCTCGCCCGCGCTCGCACGGGCGCAGGCGCTGGAGGACTACGACTACGAGAACCTGGAGTTCCGCGGGGTGGGGGTCGAGGTGGGCGCCATGCGGCCCAGCCGGGTGGAGCCCGCCCTGGTCCTGGGCGTCCGCGCCGACCTGGGGTACCTGGGCCCCAACGTGAGGATCGTCCCGCGGGCCTCGTTCTGGTCGTCGCGGCTGCGCGGCGAGCAGGTGAGCGAGCTGCGGGACAACCTGCTGGGGCTGTGCCGCGACGAGGGCACCGACTGCCTGGCCGAGCTGGGCGAGATCCGTGTCAGCGACCTGAGCCTGGGCGCCGACGCGCACTACACCTTCGACACCGGGCTCGTGGCGACGCCCTACGCCGGCCTGGGAGCGTCGCTCCACCTCCTCAACGGACGCGGCGACGTGATCAACGGCACCTTCGTGGAGGACCTGCTGGACGCCATCGCCCCCGGCGTGGAGCTGGTGGGCGGGGTGGAGCTCCCGCTGGGCGGCTCCCTGCGGCTCTTCGCCGAGGCGCGGGGGACGGTGTCCAGCGACGTACAGTACGTGGGGGCGAGCGCCGGGGGGAGCTGGGTCTTCCCGGCCCGCCCCGCCGCCCGCACCCCGGCCCGCGGAGGCGCCCGATGAGCCCCAACCGTCCGCCCGCGCGCGTCGCCGTGCTGGGCACCGGCAAGATCGCCCAGGTGGTCCACCTCCCCATCCTGCACCGCATGCGCGGGGTGGAGCTGGCCGCCGTGGTGGACACCGACCGCGCCAAGGCGCGCACCATCTCCGGCCGCTTCGGGGTGGACGTCCCCATGACGCAGGACGAGGTGTGGCGCGACGAGTCCATCCAGGCGGTGGTGATCTGCACCCCCAGCCACCTGCACGAGGAGCACGTGGTGCAGGCGCTGCAGGCCGGCAAGTACGTGCTCTGCGAGAAGCCGCTGGCGCTCAGCGCCGGGGGGGTGGAGCGCATCCTGGCCCAGGAGGGCGCCGAGACGCGGCTCCAGGTGGCGATGAACCAGCGCTTCCGGCCCGACGCGCTGGCCCTCAAGACCTTCGTCTCCGGGGGCGAGCTGGGCGAGGTGTTCTACCTCAAGGCCGGCTGGCTCAACCGGGGCACCGCGCGCGCCCGGCGCAGCTGGCGGCAGCGGCGCGAGCAGGGCGGGGGGGCGCTGATGGACCTGGGGGTGCAGATGCTGGACCTGGCGCTCTGGCTCCTCGACTACCCCGAGGCCGAGCGCGTGACCGCCCACACCCACCGCGAGGCCGGCGCCGAGGTGGAGGAGTCCGCCGCGCTGATGCTGCGCCTCAAGGGCGACCGGCTGGTGGGGATGGAGGTGACCTCAAACCTGCGCGCCGAGCGCGACCGGCAGTTCCTGCACCTGTCAGGCTCGGAGGGCTCCGGGTCGCTCTCGCCGCTGGCCGTGTTCAAGGAGATGGAGAGCGGGCTGGTGGAGGTCACCCCGCCGCTCCCGCCCGGGCGCGAGAACATCTTCACCGCCTCGTACCGGGCCGAGCTCCAGTACTTCGTGGACGTGGTCCGCGGCGAGCGCGAGACCGAGCTCCCGCGCGAGCACGTGGCGCTGATGAAGATCCTGGCCGCCGCCTACCGCTCCGCCGAGGAGCGGCGCGAGGTCTCGCTCTGACGCTGGTACCCCTCTTGCCTCGACCCGCCGGGTACCGCTGACAGCTCCCCGCCGCCGGCCGGCGGGGAGCCCGAACCCCATCCCGGAGCCACCATGTCGGACGTCAAGGAGCTGATCGACGGGCTGAACGAGGACCTCGCCGCCGAGTACCAGGCGGTGATCATGTACCGCACCTACGCCGCCCTGGTCACCGGCCCGTACCGCCAGGAGCTCAAGGCCTTCTTCGAGGGCGAGATCCCCGACGAGCTGGCGCACGCCGCCTTCCTGGCGGACAAGGTCGTCGCCCTGGGCGGCACGCCGGTCGTGACGCCCCCGCCGGTGGTGATCGCCAAGGACAACCGCGAGATGCTGGAGTACGCCCTCCAGGCCGAGGTGGACACCATCGAGCGCTACACCCGGCGCCTGCAGCAGGCCGAGAAGGCGGGGGAGATCTCCATCAAGATCCAGCTGGAGGACCTGATCGTCGACGAGAGCAACCACCGCGACGACATCCGCCGCATGCTGATGGACTGGAAGTAGGTAGTTTCGGCTCACCAACGGCTTTGAACTGCGGGGTCGGGCGTGCCCCTCGCTGGCGCTCGGGTCGGGCGGCGCGCTGCGTAGGCGAGCAAACGACGCTCGCCAACGCAGCCGAGCCCCGCAAACTGCGCGGGTCTCGGCCCTGCCGGGCGCGCATCCCTCACGCGGGGCATCACGCTGGCGTCGTCGCGAGGTGGGGAACGGCGGAACGGCGACTACGGTGACTTCCAGTGGGCGCGGGTTGCCCGGAAGTGCCGATTCGGCTATATTTGCGGGATTGATACGATCCCACCGGCGTCATCCGGTGGCAGTTCCGTCACCGACAAGGCTGGGGCGACATGAAGCCGGACATCCATCCCAACTACAAGACTTCCACGGTGCACTGCGCCTGTGGGAACACTTTCCAGACCCGCTCCACCAGCGACAACATCCACGTCGAGGTGTGCTCGGCCTGCCACCCGTACTTCACGGGCAAGCAGAAGCTGATGGACACGGCGGGTCGCGTCGAGCGGTTCCGGCAGCGGTACGCCGGCACCGAGACGGCCAAGTAACACGAAGAGCCGGGGCACGCGCCCCGGCTCTCTCGCTTGTGACGTGATGGAAGACCGCATCCGGGACATCGAGCGCAGGCACGAGGAGCTTTCCCAGCGCCTGGCCGATCCGCAGGTACTCGCAGACTCCAAGCGCCTCCGCGACCTGTCGCGCGAGCACACCCACCTCTCCCAGGTCGTGGAGACGGCGGGGCGGCTCCGCCGCGCCCGGCAGGAGCTGGACGGCGCGCGCGCGCTCCTGTCCGACGACGGCGACGCCGAGATGCGCGCCATGGTCGAGGCCGAGGTGGAGTCGCTCTCCGCCGAGACCGCGCGGCTGGACGAGCAGCTCCGCCAGCTCCTGGTTCCCCGCGACCCGCTGGACGACCGCGACGCCGTGGTGGAGATCCGCGCCGGCACCGGCGGCGACGAGGCCGCCCTGTTCGCCGGCGACCTGCTGCGCATGTACCAGCGCTTCGTGGAGGGTCGCGGCTGGAAGGTGGAGCTGGTCTCCCTTTCCGAGGGGACCATGGGCGGCGTCAAGGACGCCGTGTTCGTGGCCCGCGGCACCAACGCGTACGGCGACCTCCGCTACGAGTCGGGGGTCCACCGGGTGCAGCGCGTCCCCGCCACCGAGACGCAGGGGCGCATCCACACCTCCGCCGCCACGGTCGCGGTGCTCCCGGAGGCCGAGGAGGTGGACGTGCAGATCGACCCGGGCGAGATCCGCATCGACGTGTTCCGCGCCTCCGGCGCCGGCGGCCAGCACGTCAACAAGACCGAGTCCGCGGTGCGCATCACCCACCTCCCCACGGGGCTGGTGGTGAGCTGCCAGGACGAGAAGAGCCAGCACAAGAACAAGGACCGGGCGCTGGGCGTGCTGCGCTCGCGGCTGCTGGACCTGCGCATCGCCGAGCAGGAGGCCGAGCGCGCGCGCGACCGCAAGCTGCAGGTGGGCACCGGCGACCGCTCCGCCAAGATCCGCACCTACAACTTCCCCCAGAGCCGGGTCACCGACCACCGCATCGGCTACACCACGCACGCGCTCCAGCAGGTGCTCGACGGCGGCCTCGACGAGATGATCGAGAAGCTGAAGATGGCGAGCCAGTCGGAGCGCGAGCACGCCGCCTGAGCCGTTCCGCGCCGCACCGGATCAATCACGGAAGGGAACGGGTAGGAGCCAGCTTGTCAGCGGAAGCCGAGCGGAAGGTGTGGACCGTCATGGAGATGGTCCGCTGGACCGAGGGGTACCTCAGGGACAGGGGGTTCGAGAGCCCCCGGCTCAACGGGGAGCTGCTCCTGGCGGGGACGCTGGGCCTCAAGCGGCTGGACCTGTACCTCCAGTTCGACCGGCCGCTGACCCCGGACGAGCTGGCCGAGTACCGGTCCCGGCTGCGGCGGCGTGCGAAGCGCGAGCCGCTGCAGTACATTGAGGGCGAAGCCGCCTTCCGCGACCTCCGGCTCCGCGTGGACCCGCGCGTCCTCATCCCCCGCTCCGAGACCGAGCTGCTGGTGGACGAAGTGCTCGCCCGGGTGCGGGGCAGGGAGGGGCTGCACGCGCTGGACGTGGGGACCGGCTCCGGCGCCGTCGCGCTGAGCCTGGCCACGGAGGGCCCCTTCGCCCGCGTGGTCGCCACCGACGTGTCCGCCGGCGCGCTGGAGGTGGCCCGCGCCAACCACGCCGCGGCGGCGCCCGGCGCCCCGGTCGAATTCGTCCAGGGCTCCGTGTACGCCCCGGTGGCGGGCCAGACGTTCGACGTGGTGGCCAGCAACCCGCCGTACGTCGGCGAGTCCGAGCGCGCCTCGCTGGACCCCGGCGTGCGCGACTGGGAGCCGGCCGGGGCGCTCTTCGCCGGGGAGAGCGGGCTGGACGTGATCCGCGAGCTGGTGGCCGGCGCGCCGGCGGTGCTCCGCCCAGGCGGGCTGCTGGCGCTGGAGATCGGCTGGAATCAGGCGGACGCGGTCGCGGAGCTGGTGCGGGGAGTGGGCGGGTTCTCGGAGCCCGTGGTCCGGCGGGACCTGGAGGGGCGCGACCGGATCGTCACCGCGGAATACGGCACCAGGGAGTGAGCATGGAAGCGATGTGGGAGAGGGCGCGCGAGGTGGGTCGTCTGCTCGCGCAGACCGACGAATACAAGGCGCTCAAGCGCGCCAACGACCGGATCTCCGACGACCGCGAGGCGGTCACCCGGATGAACCGGCTCGCCGAGCTGCAGGACGAGCTGGCGATGTCGCTGCACCAGGGCGTGGAGCCCTCGCAGGAGATGCAGGACGAGTACGAGCGGCTGGTGGGCGAGATCCAGGGGAACTCCGTGTACCAGGCGCTCGTGGCCGCGCAGAGCAACTTCGACCGGGTGATGACCCGGATCAACGAGGAGATCGCGCGCGGGATCGAGGCCGGCTCGCAGAGCCGGATCATCCTCCCCTCCTGAGCCCGGAGCCGAATGGGGCTGCGTAACCCCTGGGTCGAGACCAAGGTCCTCGGCCTCCTGGACCCCGTCACCGACTTCCTGGTGAAGCACGGGGTCCACCCCAACGCCATCACCACCGCGGGCTTCCTCGTCACCTGCTCGGCGGGGCTCGCCTTCCACCAGCGGCAGGTGCCGCTGGCCGGGCTGCTCGTCCTGCTGGGCGGGCTGTTCGACGTGTTCGACGGGCGGGTGGCGCGGGCCAGCGGGCTCGCTTCCGCCTTCGGCTCGTTCTACGACTCCACCCTGGACCGCATCTCCGAGGTCATCGTCTTCCTCGGGATCCTCTCCCTGTACAACGACTACCGCGTCCAGCTGGGCGACGTGGGGATGATCTACACCGTGCTGCTGGCCATGGCCGGCTCGCTCATGGTGTCGTACACCCGCGCGCGCGCCGAGGGGCTGGGCATCGACTGCAAGGTGGGGATGATGCAGCGCCCGGAGCGCATCGTCCTCATCGGGCTGGCCGCCCTGTTCTTCGGGACGCTGTGGGAGGGGCTGGTCCTCAAGGCCGTGCTGATCGCCATGGCGATCCTCACCAACTTCACGGCCTTCCAGCGGATCGTCTGGGTGTACCGGCACACCCGGCCGGCCCCCCCGAGCGCCTGACGCGCCGGGCGGGCTCCGCTTCGCAAACGCCGCATCGCAAGAAACCACGGGGCAGCTACCCATGAGCAACGAGAGAAACACCCCGCAGCCGGCCCAGGGCCGCCTCGGCATCCTCCTCCCCGGGCTGGGAGCCGTCTCCACCACGCTGATCGCCGGCGTGGAGCTGGCCCGGCGCGGCCTGGGCCGCACCATCGGCAGCGTCACCCAGATGGGGACCATCCGCCTGGGCAAGCGCAGCGACAAGCGCTCCCCGCTGATCCGCGACTTCGTGCCGCTGGCCGGCCTGGAGGACGTGGTCTTCGGCGCCTGGGACCCGTTCCCGGACAACGCCTACGAGGCGGCGCTCAAGGCCGGCGTGCTCAACAAGTACGAGCACGTCGAGCCCATCGCCGACTTCCTCAAGGGCATCGTGCCCATGCCGGCCGCCTTCGACCAGCGCTACGTCAAGAAGCTGGAGGGCGTGCACGTGAAGCCCGGCACCAGCAAGCGCGAGTGGGCCGAGGCGCTGCGCGAGGACATCCGCCGCTTCAAGCAGGAGAAGGGGTGCGACCGGCTGGTGATGGTGTGGTGCGGCTCCACCGAGGTGTTCATCCGCCCCGGCCCCGTCCACCAGTCGCTGGAGGCGTTCGAGCAGGCGCTGGACGAGAACGACGACGCCATCGCCCCCAGCATGCTGTACGCGTACGCCGCCCTCAAGGAGGGGGTGCCCTACGCCAACGGCGCGCCCAACCTGTCGGTGGACTTCCCGGCCATGCTGGAGCTGGCCGAGCAGAACGGGGTGCCGGTGGCCGGCAAGGACTTCAAGACCGGCCAGACGCTGATGAAGACGGTGCTGGCGCCGGCCTTCAAGGCGCGCATGCTGGGCGTGGACGGCTGGTACTCCACCAACATCCTGGGCAACCGGGACGGCGAGGTGCTGGACGACCCGGAGTCGTTCAAGACCAAGGAGGAGTCCAAGCTGGGCGTGCTGGAGTACATCCTCCAGCCGGACGTGTATCCCGAGCTGTACGGCAAGATCTACCACAAGGTGCGGATCAACTACTACCCGCCGCGTGGGGACGCCAAGGAGGGCTGGGACAACATCGACATCCGCGGGTGGCTGGACTACCCCATGCAGATCAAGGTGGACTTCCTCTGCCGCGACTCCATCCTGGCGGCGCCCATCGTGCTGGACCTGGCGCTCTTCCTGGACCTCGCCTCGCGGGCGGGGATGAGCGGCATCCAGGAGTGGCTGTCGTTCTACCTCAAGTCTCCGATGCACGCGCCCGAGGTGTACCCGGAGCACGACCTGTTCATCCAGCAGATGAAGCTCAAGAACACGCTCCGCTGGATGATGGGCGAGGAGCAGATCACGCACCTGGGCCTCGAGTACTATCTCGACGAGGTGGACGCTCTCGCCGGCGTCTGATTTCTAGCCGCGGGCCGCTCCGGAACCAGGCCAAACTGCCGGCCTGTTTCCTACGCGGGCTCCGGGAGCCCCACGGAACTGCTGTGGGTCTCCCTGCGCCGGAGTGAGCCAGGCCAGGGCACCAGAACTACGGTGCCGGCCTGTCTCCCTCCGAACAGACTTTGAGGGGTACTGCGGAAAACTGCGGAACGGACAACCCTCTCCCAGAATTGGGAGAGGGTGGCGAGCCTAAGCGAGCCGGGTGAGGGCCGCCGTTGCGGTTCCCTCGCCGTTCATAATCGAGCGCCCGCCTTTCCGGCGGGCGCTTCTCGCATCCGGGAGCATCGTGCGCCCTAAATCGTTCACCACGCTGGCCGGGCCCGGCACGGCCGACACCCGCATCAAGGCTTCCACGTTCCACGCGCTGGCGGTCCCCGTGCAGACGGAGGAGGAGGCGCGGGCAGTGGTGGCGGCGCGGGCGCGGGAGATGTTCGACGCGGCGCACCACTGCTCGGCGTGGCGGCTGCGCGACGGGACGGGGCGGGCCAACGACGCGGGGGAGCCGTCCGGGAGCGCGGGGGCGCCCATCCTGGCGGCGATCGACGGGGCGGGGCTCACCGACTGCTGCGTGGTGGTGACGCGCTACTTCGGGGGGACCAAGCTGGGGGTGGGCGGGCTGGTGCGGGCGTACGGGGAGGCGGCGGCGCTGGCGCTGGAGGGGGCGCCGCGGCGCGGCGGGGTGAGGGCGGTGCGGCTGCGGGTGAGGTACCCGTACGAGCACACGGCGGCGGTGATGAGGATGCTGGAGCGGGTGCGGGCGGACGAGGTGGAGCACGGCTTCGCGGGCGGGGGGACGCTGGGGGAGGTGGAGTTCGCGGTGGCCGCCGGGGCGGAGGAGGCGGTGGGCGAGCTGCTGCGGGAGGACACGGCGGGCTCGGTGGCGCCCGAGCGGACCGGCGAGACCGTGCTGTATCGGAACGAGATCTAGCGACCGCGGTACAGAAAGGCGCTCGGTCCTCCGGCGCCGCCCGTCACGACCTCCGCGCGAGCGCTCGGCCACCCGTTTCGACGTACGATGCACTCCACGACTCTCACCTCCGGCCGCACCGCGCGGCCGGGACGCACCCGGGCAGGGGCATGAGCGAGCTGGTGCTCGCCGACGTGGTCATGGACCACCTGCGCAAGCGGTACCCGTGCTACCACGACACGGCCTACCTCTTCATCCTTTCCGGCCTCCACTACACCATCGAGCGGCTGGGCGAGGCGCGCCACATCACCGGGCGCGAGCTCACCGAGGGGTGCCGCGACCTGGCCATCGAGCGCTACGGCCCCATGGCCCGCTCCGTCCTGGAGTTCTGGGGGATCCGCTGCACCCGCGACCTGGGCGCCATCGTGTTCGCGCTGGTGGAGTGCGGCGTGCTGGTGAAGCAGGAGACGGACGACCTGGACGACTTCGACGCGGTGTACGACTTCTCCGAGGCGTTCGAGCGCGACTACCCCTGGGCGGCCCCGCGCGAGCTGCGCGGCTGACCCGCCGCCCGCTCCCGCCGGGACAGGACGAGTGGAACGGGGATTGCGGGCCCTTGGGCCCGCTTACGGGGGCAGGCGGCGCCCCCGCGTTCGCACCTGTTGAGGGGAGGGGATGATCGATGCCGAACGAGCGCGAGTTTCCGCAGTGCCAGAAGTGCGACAAGGGCCTTCTGGTTCCTCTTTCGGACTACGGGCGGGACGGCGCGCCCATCACCTACAAGGCGTGGGTGTGCACCAACCCGGAGTGCGGCTTCAACATCCGCATCGACAACGGGGAGATCAGCTTCGGACGCACGATCGGTCAGAGCTACAAGTAGGGCGCCGCGCCCCCTGACAGCATCCAACGCCCACGGCCATCCCGGCCGTGGGCGTCCTCGCATCCAGCCCCCTCGTCCGCCATGCCGCAGCTCGCTCCTCCCCCCCTGTCCGACGCCGAGCGCGAGCGACCGTTCGCCGCCGGCGGCGCCCCGCTCCTCACCGCGGAGGAGATGCGCGCCTGGGACCTGCACGCCATCCGCGAGCGCGGCATCCCGGAGCGGGTGCTGATGGAGGCCGCCGGCCGCGCCGCCGCCGAGGTCGTCCACCGCCTCCATCCAGAGGGCCGCGTGGTCGCCGCCGTGGGCGGGGGCAACAACGGCGGCGACGCGCTGGTGCTCCTGCGCACGCTGGCGGCGCGCGGCCGCCGGGTCGCCGCGGTGCAGGCGGGCGGCTCGCTCCCCGACCTCGCCCTGCTGCACGACTGGGAGCTGGAGGTGCTCCCCGCGTCCGGGGCCGAGGCGGCGTTCCGGGGAGCGGCCGTGGTGGTGGACGGGATCCTGGGCACGGGCGCGAAGGGTGCCCCGCGCGCCCCTGCCGCGGCAGTGATCGAGGCGATGAACGCCTCCGACCGCCCGGTCGTCGCGCTGGACGGGCCCTCGGGCGTGGACATGACCACGGGCCGGGCGGAGGGCGCCGCCGTGCGCGCCGCGGTCACCGTCACCTTCGGCGCGCCGAAGCGGGGGCTGCTGCTCTTTCCGGGGCGGGAGCTGGCCGGCCGCGTCGTCGCGGTGGAGATCGGCTTTCCGCCACTCGCGTCCGGGGCGGCGGGGGCGCGGGTGGTGACGGACGCGTGGGTGCGGGCGCGCCTGCCACGCGTCCCCGCGGACGCGCACAAGGGAACCATGGGGACCGTCTGCGCCGTGGCCGGGCGCAGCGGCGTGGGCGGGGCGGCGGTGATGGTTGCGATGGGAGCCCTGCGCGCCGGGGCGGGGATGGCGCGCGTCGTCTCGCACGCGGACAACCGCGTGGTCCTCCAGCAGGCCGTTCCCGAGGCGCTCTACACCGACCGCGACTCCGTCGAGGTGCACGACGCGCTGACCCTGGCCGCCGCCGTCGTCGCCGGGCCGGGGATGGGCACAGCCGATGCCGACCTGGAGTTCCTGCGCCGCGTGGCGCGCACCGGCGACGCGCCGCTGCTGCTGGACGCGGACGCCCTGACGCTGCTCGCCCGCAGCCCGGAGCTGCGCGGGGAGATCCGCCGCCCGCTCCTGCTCACCCCCCACCCCGGCGAGGCGTCCCGCCTGCTGGGCCGCCCCGTCCCCGAGATCACCGCCGACCCCTTCGCCGCCGCCGCCGAGATCGCCGCCCGCTTCGACTGCGCGGCCCTGCTCAAGGGCGCGCCCTCCCTGATCGCCGCGCCCGGCGAGCCCGTGCTGGCGAGCGTCGCCGGCCACTCCGGCATCGCCACCGGCGGCATGGGCGACACGCTCTCCGGCGTGGCCGGGGCGCTGCTGGGGATGGGCTGCCCCCCGCGCGACGCCGCCGCCATCGCGCTCTTCCTCTGCGGCCGCGCGGCGGAGGTCGCCGGGCGGGGGCGCTCGCTCCTCCCGCGCGACGTGGACACCGCGTTGCCCGACGCGTACGCGAGCCTGGAGACGCCGACGTCGTCCGACCTGCCCGCCGCGGTCTTCGACCTGCCGGCGGCGTACTGACAGCTGGCTCCGCGCCGGGGCAGGGGAACACACCGCGCTCCGACCGCGCTCCGGTGTTGGGGGTCGGCCGGGGAAGTCTGCTCCGGGGGAGCCGAACTCGCCGGCGCTCCGCCTGCGCTTTCGGGATCACGCTGGCTTCGAACATGACGTTCCCCCTGCGCAGCCTCCCCCGACCTCCCTGCAGATCCAAGGAACGGCAGCAGCAGTGCTCCCCTCCCTC